>JBBRMA010000005.1:0-159926 GCA_038231075.1 Myxococcales bacterium
GACCGAGCCCGAGGGATGAGGACCAAGCAGCGCAAGGCGCGAGGAGGGAGCCGTACTTTCTGTACGGCGACGACGAGCAACGCAGCGATGCGCCGGCCATCGGCCCTCTGGCGACGGGAGGAGTTTGCGGACACGCCCTAGACAACTGAACTAGAGCACGAGCTACTTGAGCCAGCCGGACTTGCCGGCGAAGAGCGCGCCGACGTGGGTCTTGAAGCTGGCCAGGGACTCGGTGGCGTCGAGGGCGGCGAGCATCGCCGTGAGGTACCCGACGCGCACCGAAGCGTTCGGATGGGCGCTGCTGGAAGACACCGCCTCGAAGATGTGCAGGCTGGGCTTCGCGTCCTTGAGGTTGTCCGCGACGTGCTTCATCAAGTCTGCCTTGATGTTGGCGTTGGCCGCCTTGTGGGTCTTGACCACGCAGTAGGCGCCGAGCAGATCGGCCAGCACCTCTTGCGGAATGCCGTGCGCGACCTCCTTGCCGGCGGGGAAGAGCGCGGGGACCGTGAGGTGCGTGATCAGGTGCGACAGCTCGTGGGCCACCACCAGCTCGCCGGCCAGCGAGGCCGCGCCGACGAGCAGCTCCGCCGACGGCTCCGACACCTTGAGCCCGGACACTCCGCTGTGCTCGTCGTAGTACTGCTCGCCGTTGACGATGTTGCCGAGGTCGAGCGAGGTCTTGGTCTTGCCGATCGCCGTCCCGAAGCCGCTGGTGAGCGCGGCCGTGGGGGAGAAGAGGGCTTTCATCTCCTTCAAGGACGCGTCCGAGACGGTCTGCAGCGCCGCTCCGGCCTTGGCGGTCAGCGCGTGGGCGACAGGAGCGGCGCAGAGCAACACGGCTCCGGTGAGCAGACCAAACGTCACAGCTTGATTCCCGCGGATAGAACGCTTCATGAGTGCTCCGAGTGGTGGAAAAGGTGGACGACTTACCGCGGCGCAGACCAGCCGGCAAGCGCAGGCGAAGGTGATCAGAGCGCGGCGAAAGCCTTGGCGAGATCGGGCGGGAGCGGGCTCTCGTACTGCGCGCGCGAGCCGTCCGGGTGCGTGAACGCCAGCTTCGCCGCGTGCAGGAAGTGGCGCGACAGCCCGGGCACGTCGGGGCCGTTGTAGAGCGAATCGCCGGCCAGAGGGTGACCGAGAAAGGCGAGGTGGGCGCGGATCTGGTGGAGCACGCCGGTCGGGATCTCCACCTCGAGCAGCGTGAACCCCGCGCGCCGCTCGAGCGGCTTGTAGCGCGTCAGCGCCGGGCGGGCGCCGTGCAATTCGCCCCACTCGGGGTCGCTCGCGGCCCGGACTTTGCGCGGGTCGTGTGGATCGTG
Organism: Myxococcales bacterium; assembly: GCA_038231075.1. Taxonomy (GTDB): domain Bacteria; phylum Myxococcota; class Myxococcia; order Myxococcales; family 40CM-4-68-19; genus JBBRMA01. The sequence continues at coordinate 1,320 of JBBRMA010000005.1, forward strand.
CGCAAGCGGCAGCGCGATCTCGCCCGGAGCGTGCAGCTCGCCCCAGGCGAGCGCGAGATAGCCTTTTTCGATCGTGCGCCCCGCGAACTGCGCGCGCAGCGCCGCGTGCGCTTCGTTGGTTCGCGCGGCCAGCAAGAGGCCCGAGGTGTCGGTGTCGAGCCGGTGGACGAGCCCGCCCTCGCGCGCGGAGGTTCCGACCGAGGCGAGCTCGGGAAAGCGGCCCACCAGCGCATTGGCCGCGGTGCCGGTCTCGCCCGGCTTGAGGGGGTGCGAGGGCATCCCGGCCGGCTTGTCCGCGACGACGAGGTGCGCGTCGGCGTGGACGATGCCAAGCGGAAGCTCCGGCTGCGGTACCGGCGCGTCGGCCGGCGGCAGCGTCACCGAGATGCGCGCGCCGGGCTTGACTGGCTGGCCCTTGGGCGCGCGCAGGCCGTCGATCTTGACGCGCCCCTCGGCGACCCAGTCCATCGCGCGGCGCCGGCTGATGCCGAAGAGCTGCGCCACCACCCTGTCGAGGCGGTCCGCGCCGGCGCCTTCCGGGACCACCTTCTCGGCGATCTGGCCCTGCTTGGCGGAGTCGCTCACGCCTTGAGCGCCGCGAGCACGTGCTGCGAAGCGAAAGAGCTGACGCCGTAGATCGACTCCATTGGATTCACCCCGAGTGAAGTCGGAAACACACTGCCGTCGGCGACGAAGAGATTGGCGACGGCGTGGTGGCGCAGCTCCGGCGAGACCACCGACTTGTTCGGATCAGTCCCCATGCGGCATCCGCCCATCTGGTGCGCGGTGAAGACGGCGCACTGGTTCGGGCCAAGAGGAGCGCGGTCGATGCTCGACAGGTCCGCCGAGGACTTGCTGAACTCGAGCGCGTCGGTGTGCAGCGTGTTGACCGACTCTGCGCCGTTGGCGAGGTGGAGCTGGACCAGCGCCTTCATGCCCGCTCGGAAGCACTCCTGCACGCGGGGCGAGAACGGATAGTCGAGCTTGGGTCCGCCGTCGGCTCGCAGCCGCACGGTGCCGCCCGTCTCCTCCTCGGAGAAGCCGTCGATGCAGAGCGAGAGGGTGAGCGCGTAGCGCGAGAGCTGCAGCATCCGCTCGCGCATCATCACCCCAAAGCCTGGCATGGCCAGCGCCGAGAGCATGGGCTGGCCCGGCGCCGCCTCGAGGAAGAACCCGGCTGCGCCCGGCTTGTCGGGCCGATGGGCAAAGTGGTGCGAGGCCACGCTCTGCGGCGCGCCGTAGAAGGGCTCGATCTCGGCGGCATAGCGCGCGGCCACCGCGACCACAGGGTGCAGCCAGGTGAACTGGCCCACGGGGCCCTGGGTTATCTCCGAGCGCAACAAGAGCGCGGGCGAGTTGAGCGCGCCGCCGCTGACGACGACCACTTTGGGCTCGACGCGCACGGTGCGGCCCGTCTCTTGCCCGCTGACCGGATCGTGCACGCGGCCCACCACGGCCACCGCGCGGCCGCCGCGGGTCTCGACGCGCTCGGCGCGGGTGTTGGCGTAGATGATGGCGCCGGCGTTGACGGCATCGGGCAGGTAGGTGAGCGCCGCGCTCTGCTTGGCGTCGATGGGGCAGCCCAGGCCGCAGTAGCCCGTGCGCATGCAGCCCTTGACGTTGCGCTTGGTGGTATCGACCTCCCAGCCCATCTTCTTGCAGCCGTCGTAGAGCGCGCGGTTGTTCGGGTTGGTGTCGTCGAGCCCCACCTTGGTCACGTTGAGCCGCGCTTCCACCTCGGCAAAGTGGGGCGCGAGGCCGGCCTCGGTCATCTTGCTGCCGTACTTCTCCTGCCAGTGCTGGAGCACCGGCGCAGGAGTGCGGAAGCTCGTCGTCCAGTTCACCACCGTGCCGCCGCCGACCGCGCGCCCCTGCAGCACCGCCATCGAGAGATCGGCCGTCGCGCGGTTGCCGCGGTCCTGGTAGAGCATCGGGAAGGCCTCGGCTTCCTGCATGTGGAAGTCGTCGCGCGTGTGGTAGCCGCCGTCCTCGAGGATGACGACCGAGGCGCCCGCTTTGGTCAGACGGCTCGCCATCATCGCGCCGCCCGGGCCGCTGCCGATGATGCAGACGTCGGGCCGCAGCGTCACGTCGCTCGTGACTTGATTGCCAGTGAGGATCTGCCCCTTCATTGCTGCGCTCCCGGCCCGACCGCAGGCCCCGTCGAGGCCGGAATGGCCAGGTCCTTCCGGCTTGATTCTTCCTCGGCCGCCTTGAGCGCCGCGCGCACCGCGGAGACGTCGGGCGGCCCCTTGTAGCCCGCCGAGGGCCACGCTTCCGGCGAGCCAAAATAGATGGCCGCGCAGAGGCGCTTGAGCGCCTGGTATCCCGTGCGCCGGATGGCCAGCCGCGAGGTTGCCCAGGCATGGAGGTGCGCGTCCTGCTGCTCGGGAGACTGCTGCGTGAACGGCGTCGGCGGCCCGCCGGTGGCCAGGCTGAAGAGGGCATTGTCGAAGAGGGCGAGCAGCTGCTTGAGCTCCTTGGCGTCACCCTTGGGGAGCGGCGCGAGGAACGCGTCGGCCTTGCCGGTGACATCGACCTGGGCTGCGCTGGGCGCGGCCTGGAGCGCCTTGTTTCCGCCAACATCGAGCACGCGGTCGGCGATGGCCGCAAAGATCGAATACTCCGCTGGCGAGAAGAACTGCAGCGGCTTGCCGGCGGGAGTCGCGCGCAGCCTGGTCTTGCGGAGCGCGAGAGGGACGGCGCCTGCAACGGCAAGGAGCGCGGCGCCGCCGAGCGTCTTCTTGATGAATCCGCGGCGGGAGGTCATCCGCCGTTTTAATCACGGATCTCGCGTCCAGGCGAGCCGGGCTGTTCACGCCCGCCGCGCGCGAGACGCTGTCAAAGAGTCTCGCGCCGCGGCGGGAAGACTACGCCACTCGCACTGCCGCGGCGACGGCAACGTCGTCATTGGCCGCCCCAGTCGGCGGAGTGGGCGCCACCACGGCCTTCGCTCTCGCCAGCTTCGGCAGCCGGAAGCGCCGGCGGATGTGGGGCTGATCCGCGAAGACGTTGAGCGCGACGATCCGCATGTTGTGCACGAGCTTCATGATCGAGAGCGCGATGGTGTGCATCTCTTCCCGCTTGGCCCTCTGAGGCAAGAGCGCTTGCGCCCTTGCACTCGCGGCCTGCGCCAGATCGCTGCGCAGAGCGTCGAGCCTCACGAGCGGGTCGAAGGGCAGCACGGCGTGAAGCTCGGCCTGGGCAGAGTCGATCGTCTCGCGCACGGAATTGAGCCAGGCGATGGTCCGCGTGGCCCCATGGCCCCTGTGTCCCAGCTTGAGCAGCAGCGGTGGCACGCCGCGCAGCTTGCCCTGTTCCAGGAGCGTCTTGAACGCAAACGTGGTCTGCTTTCGAAACACGCTCGCGGCCGCGAGCAGGTCCGCGACGCGCCTGTTGGCCTCCATCATCGCAGCGAAATCGAGGCTGCGCGACAGCTCGACCGCGCCAAACGCGGCCGACTGCGACTCGATCAGCGCCGTCAGCGATCTTGGGTAACCGCCCCCCTGGAGCTCCCGTTCAAAGCTGTGCCCCAGGTCTACGTAGTGGGAGGCAATCTTGGGCAGCGCGTTGAACGGCGGCGCGGTGGTGAGGGTGACTCCCGGGACCACGCTGGCAAGCTTGGCGCCATCGCTGGAAGCGCTGCTGCGGGTCGACTGCTTCTTCGAGTTCTTCGACATGGCTTTCCATCCTTTTTCATCCTTGATTGGATGAACGGAAAGCCTACCGAAGGGGTCTGACATCGACGACAAACGTCGTTCGCGGAGCCTGACGTTGCCCACCTGCCGAAAGCCCAGGCGCCGTGGCGGCCGGTGGGCGCCGCTCCAAACACAATTCGGGCAAGCAGGAACCAAGCGGGGGAGCGTCCGAGGGGATCGTTCGCCGGCAAAATGCAACCAGGGGTGGCTCCAAAGCGACCGAGGGCGGCTCCAAAGCGACCGAGGGCGGCTCCAAAGCGACCGGGGGCGGCTCCAAAGCGACCGAGGGCGGCCGCAAGGTAGTCGCGGATGGCTCCAAAGCGTTCGGGGGCGGGTCGAAGCAATTGCCGCACGCATCAGCGCGCTTGTCGGAAGTCGCCTTGGCGCCCGATGCGCAGCCGGCGGTGGGCCTGCTCGACAGGCGACAGAAGGCAAGCAAGAGACGCCGTGCGTCGGCTGGTCCGGCGCGTAGAGACTGCGCGTGACCCACTCGAGGAGAGCACGACCCTGATTGGCGTCGCCGGATCAAGGCCTGCGAGGCTGCCGGGGCTTACCGTGCTCGGCGCGGGCAGCACGCCGGGGAATCCGCGGACGATCGTGAGTCCGACGGCTTGCTAGTGCGGACACGCCTAGCCGAAGAAGATCTCCGCCACCTTGAAGAAGTCCTCGTCGAGCGTCTTCAACTGCTTGGTCGCCTCCTGCAGCGACACGCTGACGATCTGTGTCCCGCGCAGCGCGGCCATCTGGCCCCACTCGCCGCGCGCCACCATGTCGGCGGCGTGGACGCCAAAGCGCGTGGCCAGCACGCGGTCGAAGGCCGTAGGCGTGCCGCCGCGCTGGATGTGTCCGAGCACGGTCACGCGCGTCTCGAAGCCCGTCTTCTTTTCGATCAGCTCCGCCAGCGTCTGGCCGATGCCGCCCAGTCGGACGTGGCCGAACTCGTCGAGCTTCTCCGAGACAGTGGCTTCCTTGGACGCGAGCTTTGCGCCCTCGGCGACGACGACGATGGAGAAGTTTTTCCCTTGCGTGCGGTGGCGGTGGGTGATGTGGCCGCAGACCGCCTCGATGTCGATCGGCTTCTCGGGCACGAGGATGACGTCGGCGCCGCCGGCGAGGCCAGAGTGCGCCGCGATCCAGCCGGCGTGGCGGCCCATCACCTCGCAGACGATGACCCGCTTGTGCGATTCGGCCGTGGAGTGGAGCCGGTCGATGGCCTCGGTGGCGATGCTCACCGCGGTGTCGAAGCCGAACGTCAGGTCGGTGCCTGACAAATCGTTGTCGATGGTCTTGGGCACGCCGACGATCTTGACGCCCATTCCGAACAGGCGCGTGGCCACGCCGAGCGTGTCCTCGCCGCCGATGGCGATGATGCCAGAGACGTTGAGCGACTTTAGATTCCGGACGACCTGCTCCGCGCCGCCCGGCGGCTTCTTGAAGGGATTGGTGCGCGAGGTCCCGAGGATCGTCCCGCCCAGGTGCAAGATGCCGCTCGTCGCCTCGCGGGTGAGCCGGTGGTGCAGCGGGGGGTCGAGCAGGCCGCGCCATCCCTCGCGCACGCCCATCACCTCGAGCCCGTGCTGCTCGCCGCGCCGAACCACCGCGCGAATCACCGCGTTGAGGCCCGGACAATCTCCGCCGCCGGTGAGCACCGCGATCTTCATTGCGCCTCCTCGATCAATGCAGCTTCCGCAAGGTGATCATCACCACGGGCCCGATGAACAACTGCTTCTCCGTGTACACCCGCCGGCCTCCTTTCGCGGTCGGCCGCTCGAGCCACTGTCTTGCGACCACCTCTCCGTTGTGGGCGAGGCCCGCGAGCAGCTCGGGATCGGCGCATGCAAGGTAGCGGCGGACGAGCGGGCGCAGGAGCGCGTCGAATCGGCGCCGCGGCAGCACCAGGTGGCGACGCTCCTCGGCCAGGCGGCCGTCGAAAGCGACGCTGATGTGGAAGAGCTCGTGCAGCAGGGTCTCGACGCGCTGCTCGGGAGTCGAACCGCGAAAGAACTTCGGCCGCAGCGTCACCAAATAGAGTGCGCGCTTGCCCGCCAGCTTGATGGAGGGGTGCCCCGCCTTGCCCAGCGCGCGCACGGTGGCGCGGGAGGCCCTGCGCGCCTCGCCCGCGACGAAGAGGATGCGCGCGGCGGAGACGTGCGCCATCTCGGGGAGCTTCTTGGCCATGTCCTCGACCACGCGCCGGCAGAGCAGCGTCGCGTTCGGGCGAGGGGGACGCCGCGGCCGGACCTTCGACAAGCGACCTCCGACGAAGAGACCCCGGTCTAGCACGTGCGGCGGGGTGCGCAGAGAGGGGAGAACGTGTCCGAGGGAGACCCTGGTAATGTTGCACCCATGGTCGAGGCCGAACGGCAGTACTGGGTCCGCACCGAGCAAGGGATCGTGTGGGGGCCCTATCCGCGAGGGGTGCTCGAGCGGCTTCGCGGCAGGCTGAAGGGGCGCTGCGACGTCTCGACCGACGGGAAGGACTATCGGCCGACGAGCGCTTTTCCCGAGGTGGCCGAGATGCTCGGGTCGGCGGAGGCCGCGCCCATGGCGGCTGCGCCGCCGCCCGAGCCTGGCCGCGCCGCCGTGCTGACGGCCGAAGCGCCGCTCGGGAAGTTGCCCGAGGAGGGCGACCTCGCGCGGGCCTCGGTGCTGCGCCTCTACGCGCTGGCGGCAGAGTCGAGCGCAACTGGATGGCTGCAGATCACCACGCCCGAAGAGCGCCTCTTGCAGATCAGCTTCCGTCGCGGCGCGCCCGAGCACGTGATGAGCGACGACCCCGAGCTCGGGGTCTTTCGCTTCCTGGTGGACAGCAAGGCCATCTCCGCCCAGGAGGCGCTGCGCGCCGAGGAGCACCGCGCGCGCTCGGGCATCGACGCCGTCTCGGCCCTCTTCCAGCTGCAGCTGATTCCACCTGCCGATGCGCACCGCGTGCTCGGCGCCCACGCGCTCTTCGTCCTCGACCGCGCGCTCTCGACCTGGCGCGGGAAGTTCACCTTCGAGTCCGACGCGCCCTCTCCGCCGGGCGCGTTTCCGCTCGGGGCAAAGTGGACGCTGCTCGCCGACGCCAGCCGGCGGCTCGACGCGGCCACGGTGCGCGCGCGGCTCGGCCGCAAGATGCAGCGGCGCGTGCAGCGCTCGGGCGGCAACGGCGTGGGGCGGCTCGAGGAGCTCACGCTCAACGCCCAGGAGGCGCGGCTCTTCGGCTCCATCGACGGCACGCGCACCGGCGATGAGCTCATCAAGGGATTGCCCGATCAGGCGCTCGGGCTGCGCATGCTCCACCTGCTCGCCGAGCTTGGCCATCTTTCGTTCGACTCCGAGGAGGTCGCGCCCCGCTCGACGCAGCCCAAGCCGCTTCCAGCGCAGCCGTCCGTGCCGCCGCCACGGGCAGAGGCGACCTCGGTCCTCCGCGCGGCCAGCGTGCCTCCGCCCTCGCGCTTCGCATCCATCCCCACGCCGCCGCGCACGGCACCGATTCCCACGCCGCCCCGGCCGGTGACGATTCCGCCAGCGGCCCGGTTCACGCCGCCAACGTCGCCCCAGCGAATGGCGCCCTCGCAGCCGCTGATCACGCCGCCGCAGCTGCTGCCGGCGGTTCCGCAGAAGCCCGCGCCGGTCGTGGATGTGAGCCTCGCCGGCTTGCGCGCCACGCTTGCGAAGCTCGAGCAGTCCGACCACTTCGCGGCCCTGGGCCTCGACCGCAAGTCGGCGCTGGCCGATGCCCGCCGCGCCTTCTTCCAGCTCGCCCGCGAGTACCACCCGGACACCGTGACCGAAGGGTCGCCGCCCGAGGTGCGCAGCTTGAAAGAGAGCATCTTCGCGCGCATCAACGAGGCGGCCTCCGCGCTCTCCGACGAGACGCGCCGCAAAGCCTATGAGGCCGAGCTCGACGGGCAGGCGCAGAACGTGGACGTCGGCAACATCTTCGCCGCCGAGGACGCCTTCCAGCGCGCCGAGATCATCATCAAGGCGCGCAAGTACGCCGAGGGGCTCGCGCTGCTCGAGGAGGCCATCAAGCTCAATCCCGACGAGGGCGAGTTCTACGCCTGGCGCGGCTGGGCGCACTTCATGCTGGCCAAAGAGCGCCGCGTGGCGCACGCCGAGGCCGTCGCCGGGTGCAAGAAGGCGCTGCAGATGTCGCCGCTCTGCGCGCCCGCCTGGCTCTTCCAGGCACAGATGGCGAAGATCCTGGGCGATCTGAAGACGGCGGAGAGCTGCTTCAAGAAAGTGCTGGAGCTGGACGCGAACCACCTCGAGGCGATTCGGGAGCTTCGATATTTGTATCCCGGGAAGAAGAGCTAGAACCGGTCACGGTCCCGGGACCTCACGGCGCTACTTTTCGGGCAGGACGATGTCGGGCTTCTTCTTGCGCCGCCGATACAGCAGCGCCGTGCGGCCCAGGACCTGCGCCAGGTGGCTCTGGGTCTTTTCCGCCAGCTGCGCTGCCGCGGCCTTTCTGCCCTCGGGGGCGTTCTCGCTCACCTTCACCTTGATCAGCTCGTGCACCTCGAGCTGCGCGTCGGCCTCTTTGGCCACCGCCTCGGTGACGCCTTCGTGGCCGACCTGCACCACGGCGGTCAGGTGATGCCCGAGCGCGCGCAGATGGCGGCGCTGCTTCCCTGTCAGGACGACCTCAGACAAACTTGAACCCTCTTTGCTCGGGCACGAGGCCGAGCGCCTTTCGCACTGGCTCGAAGCTGCGGCGGTGGATATCGCATGCGCCGAGCCTTTGTAATGCCTCTAAATGCACGGGCGTCGGATAGCCCTTGTGCTCGGCAAACGCGTAGCCAGGGTATTGCGCGTCCATCCCGGCCATCAAACGGTCGCGGTGCACCTTGGCGACGATGGAGGCGGCGCCGATGGTGATGCTCTTCGCGTCGCCCTTGATGATGGGCGTCTGCGGCATCTTCAGCTCGGGCAGCTTGCGCGCGTCGACCAGCAGGTGCTGCGGCGCCTGGGCAAGGTTGAGCACCGCGCGGCGCAGCGCGAGCAGCCCGGCCTGGTAGATATTGATGGTGTCGATCTCGTGGACCTCTGCGCGGCCCACGCCCACAGCCAGCGCCAGCGAGCGGATCTGGGGGTCGAGGTCCTCGCGCTCCTCGGGCGAGAGCTGCTTGGAGTCGTTGACGCCGTTGAGCCGCGCGCCCCTCGGCAGGATGACCGCCGCGGCGATGACGGGGCCCGCGAGCGGCGCCATGCCTACTTCGTCTACGCCGCCGACGAACTCGATGCCTTGGTCCCAGAGCGCCTGCTCGAAGGCCGACAGCTTCGTCAGGCGCCGCTCCTCGGCGGCCTCGGCCTTCTTGCGCCGCTGGAAGACCGCACCGATCTGCCGTGCGCCTTGCCGCTGGTCGTCGAGCAGCGCCTGCATCCCGCCGCGCGGCAGCTCTTCCGCCTCGTCGAGCAGGCGGCGCCGCAGCTCGTCCACGGGCAGTTCGGCCAGCTCGGCGAGGCGCATGGCGGGCATCCTACAACGACAGGTCCGCGGTCAGCTGCCGCAGCCGCTCGCCGCCATCGACGACCAGGTTCGCGCCGGTGACGAACGCGGCCGCGTCGCTGGCCAGGAAGAGGACGGGGCCGACCACATCGGCAGGCGTGGCCATGCGCTTGCCGAGGGGCGCGCGCGCGGCGACCCGCTCGTAGGCCGCCCGGTCGGCCCAGAGCCGCGCGTTGGCGCCCTCGGTGTCCACCGCGCCGGGCGAGACGCAATTGACCGTCACGTTGAACGGCGCCCACTCGACGGCCAGGGTCTGCGCCAGCGAATGCACCGCGGCCTTCGCGGCACCCGATGGCGCCATCAGGGGAGACCCGCCCTCGGCGTTGGTCGCCGAGATATTGACGACGCGCCCGCGGCCCGACTCGACCAGGTGGGGAAAGGCGGCGCGGCTCATGTGGAAGGTTCCGCCCAGCACCACGCCGACGATCGTCGCCCAGCCGTTCTGCGAGATCGCGGCCGCGGGCGCGACAAAGTTGGCCCCCGCGTTGTTGACCAGCACATCGATCCGCCCGAGCGCAGCCACGCAGCCGGCAACGGCGGCCTCGCACTGCGCCAACTCCTTCACGTCGCACAGGGCCGCGTGCGCGCGCCTGCCCTGGGCGCGGACCAGCGCGCACGTCTCTTCGAGGGGCTCCTTGCGCCGCGCCACCACCGCGATATCGGCGCCGGCGCGCGCGAAAGCCAGCGCCAGCTCGCGGCCGATGCCCGTGCCGCCGCCGGTGATGAGCACGACCCGCCCCTCGAACGAGAGGTTCACGCGACCGCCTTCGGGTGCAGCTTCTCGGCCCGCGCCTTGAAGTTTGCCAGGAGCGCCGGCAGGCTCTGCTCGGCCAGCGCCTTCTCGATAAACGAGGGCACCAGCGCCCCCAGCTTCAAATCGATCTCATAGGTGGCCTCGGTGCCGCCCGGGACCTCCTTGAGGAGCCAGGTGCCCTTGTTCTCCTTCATCATCTCGCCCTTGGTCATCGCCCAGGCCACGGTGCCCGGCCGCTGCGCCTTCATCTGCACCGTGTAGCTGATGGTCTTGGCTTTGATGTCGATCTGATAAGTGACCAGCGCGTCGGGCGGCGCTCCGCTCACCGTGACCTTCTTCACCTCGGGAAGGAACTCGGCGTACTTCTGGTAATCCACGATGACGTCGAAGAGCTGGTCGCGCGTGACATTGATGACGATGGACTTCGAGGCATGGGCCACGGGGTCCTCCAAGGCAGAGGGGCCGCCATGATGGCGCAGCAGGGCCGCGCGGCAAAGACCTCAATTGCGCTGGCTCTCTTGCTGGCCGCAGCGCTCGGGGCGCTGCCGTTGGCCGGCCACTTCGACGACGCCGATTCCCAGCTCTATCGGGTCCTCGCCCGCCACCTCGCCGAGGGAGGCGCGTGGCTCGACCCGAGCTACCTGCCCGCCGTGCACCCGCGCTATCGCGAGCACCTGCCGTTTGGCCTCTGGTTCTGGGGCGCCGCTGCCGGCCTCTTTGGCGAGCGCACCCTGGCGGCGCTGGCCTTGCTCTGCTCATTAAGTACGCTCGCCTTGATTGGTAGAGTTGGCGCCCGCTGCTTTGGTTTCGCCGCCGGCCTCTCGTCCATTCTCCTCCTCGGCGCGACCGACAGCTTCTCCCACTATGCAGCGGCGCCGCACCTGGATCGCCTGCTCTTGCTTCTTGCGACGGCATCGGCAGTCACTCTACTCAAGCCTTCTCAAGCAACCCTACCCGCCTGGGCACTATCGGCCGCGCTCGCCTCCCTGGCTGCGCTGGTCAAGGGCCCCTTTGGCCTCTTGCCGCTGGTCGCAGCCTCAATTGCGCGCGCGTTCGTCCTTCGCGATTGGCGCGAGCTTCCTCGCGGCGCCGCTGCGACGCTGGCCGCGGCCCTCCCGGTCGCGCTCTTCCTCCTCTGGGATCGCCTCTTCGGAGGCGGCACCTGGTGGAGCGGGTATTTGTTCGATCAGCTCCTCGCCTCGGCCGGCGGCACGCGCGGCGACACGGGCAACGCGGGCGCGCTGCTTCCCTTCACGACGCTCTTGACCCGCTTCTGGCCCGGCCTGCCCTTTGCGCTGTTCGGCGCCGCGCTCGGCCTGCGCGCGCTGGTCCGCCGCGAGCGCTCTACCTTGGCAATCTTGAGTGCGCTCTGCTTTCTCTTGCTCGCGCTGCTCTGCCTGCCGGCGCGCAAGAGCTGGCACCACTCGCTGGTCGCCTGGCCCTTTCTCGCGCTCCTGGCCGGCGCCGCGGCGGGCCCCTGGCTCGAGCGACTACTCGCCTCTGAGGTGCGCGCTCGCGCCGCCTTCGCCGGCCTCGCGCTCGCTGCCGTGATCGCGCTGGCGGGCGCCCTGGGCGGGGCCGCGCGCTTCCTGCCGCGCTCTTGCGTCATTCCCGCTTCGCTCGCGGAGAAGGTTCCCGAGGGAAGCGAGCTCTTCGTCGTCGCTCCCGAGCCTGACTGGAAGTTGATTGCAGCGCTTGCAGAAGAACATCGCGATCTGCCGAGACCCTTGCGCGTGTTTCCGCGGGATGAGCCGGGTGAAACCCGTTTCGCGCTGGTGGCGGAGCAGGCGATGCCAGCGAACGCCGGCTCCTGGCACGAGCTTGGCCGCTCCGGCGGGTACGCCTTGTTTGAAAGAACAGACCGATGAGGCGGCCGGAGGCAAATCACTCAGGAACGGTGTCGCTCTTGCTCCTGCTCCAATTCAAGCAATAGTCCGGCGTGGACTCGGGCGAACTCAGCGCCGCGTGCCCGGATTGCCAGAGTCAACGCCGCGGGGACGTTGAAAGCGCGCCCGGCCGCTGCGTCCTCCGCATATCTCGCCTGATAGTCAGGCGGGACGCGGAGCGACCAATTGTCATCGCTGACGGTACCCGGGCGGTTATAGGTCTCCTTCATCCCCAATAGGTCGGTAAAGAAGACCATCACGTTGCGCGCGGGCCCGAGGAACAGCTCTGCGAGCCTTGCCGACGCCAGCCGCGCGGGGTCGGTCGCCAGCCAGGCCGCGGAGGAGGAGCGCTCGCTTTCATTCGGTATCAAGCGACCTGCGAGGTGGCGCGCGTGGGCCTCTGCCGTGCCGTTCTGCACCCAGCGCTCGGCGACCGACCAGATGGGCTCGGTGTCGTGGCTGCCTGCCATGATCCAGTCGGCGGGCGCGGCGTTCTCGCTGCGATAGACGTCGCGCGGATCATCAAGCCCCGCTTTCTGCGTGACGCGAAAGCGGCCCAGCCCGTGCCGCGCGAGCACGCGCGCGATCGGATAGGGCAGGGTGCTCAAGACCTCGACGATCAAGTCCTGGGTATCGCTGCCCTGCGCCCGCGCGGCCGCCACCACCTCATCGAAGAGGACCGCATAGGAATCTACCTGGGCCGGTGAGAGCTCTCGCACCCATTCGTCCGCATGGCGCGGGAGGGACAGGTTGAGTTGATCCAATCGGGCGATGGCAAGACCTGCAAGCGCGAGGCGGTCGGGCGAAGAGTGGAGCCGGGCGCCGCCCTGCACCGCGGCCAGTTGATCGACCTGCGCCGCGCGATAGACCCACGGATCGATGAGCCCGTGCGGGTGGTCGATGCGAAGCCCATCCAGCTCGGCCAATAGCTTTCCTACCCGGCGCCGGAGATAAGCGAGCGCGGGACCCGGGCTCGCGCTCGTCCCCAGCTTCGCCGGGTCGAGGACGCCATAGTTCCAGGGTTGCCCTTCTGGATTGGTCCGGCTGGGCGGCGCGCCCAGGCGCAGGCCGGAGTGGAAGAGCTCGCCATAGCTCCAGACGTCCTGGTGCGAGACGCCGATCTGGAGATCGCCGGAGAGGCGCAGCCCGAGCGCGCCAGCCCTGGCATGAACCTGTTCATGCTGCCGGTGGGCGAGAAGCTGCTCGAAGGCCAGGCGCGACAGGAGCGCCGCATGCCGCTCTTTCAATGCGGTCCGCCGATCGGCGTCGGGATAGGTCCTATCGCGCTCGGGCCAGCGCAGCCAATCGGGTTCATTGTTCTCGGCCGCGAGAGCCCAGTAGAGACCCTCGCGCTCCAACCAATCGGCGTTCGCGCTCATGAACGCGGCCAACGGCTCGGCCAGCGCGCGCGCCCCCTTTTGCCAGGCCTCTGCCAGCACGCGGCGTTGCAAGGCGTGCACGTAGCGGTGAGCGCTGCGCAGCGCGGAGCCGGCGGGCCTGGCTGCGACGGCCTCGGCCAGCGTTCGGTCCGCAATCAATCCCTGCTCGACCAGGGGCTGCAACGCAATCGAGAGGGTATTGCGCGAGAAGATCGTCCCGTCATAAGGCGAGGGGTCAAGCTCGCTCGTCTGTCCTTGCGGTCCCAGCTGCAGCCCGTCGAACCCAAGGCCGGCGGCGAACTCAATCAACCCAAGGCCGCCGCGCGAGAGCGGCGCCCCTCGGCCGGTGTCGTCGCTCGGGTCTCCGGGCAGGCTGGCGTCGTGGACGGCGAGCACGAAGCGGCGGATCCCCAGCGCAGCGAGCGCGCGGCCGACCAGCGCTCTCATGGGGCGGGCGAGAGCCAGAGCACGCTGAGCGGCGGCAGCGCGACGCGCGCCGAGGCGGGCTGGCCGTCGCAAGCAATCGCCTCGGCGTGGACGCGGCCCTGGTTGCCCACGCCCGAGCCCCCATAGGAAGACGCGTCGGTGTTCAATCGCTCCAGGTATTCACCCGCGAGGGGGAGGCCGAGGCGGTGCTCGTAGCGCGGCACCGGCGAGAGGTTGGCGATGCAGACGAGGTGGCGGCGGCGCTCGCGCGACCACCTCACGAAGGCGAGGACGTTGAGTTCGGCTGAGTCGACCTGCAGCCATTGGAAGCAGCTTGAGTTGCCTTCGTCTTCATAGAGAGAAGGCTCGGCGCGGTAGAGTCGATTCAGGTCGCGCACCAAGGCCTGGATGCCCGCGTGTGCCGGCGCCTCCAAAAGGTGCCAATCAATGCTGCGGTCGTGATTCCACTCGGCGCGCTGCCCGATCTCGCCGCCCATGAAGAGCAGCTTCTTGCCCGGGTGGCCCCACATCCAGCCATAGAGCGAGCGCAGGTTGGCAAACTTCTGCCAGTCGTCGCCGGCCATCTTGCCAAGGAGCGAGCCTTTCCCGTGCACCACCTCGTCGTGCGAGAGGGGCAGGAGGAAGTGCTCGGTGAAGATGTACATCATTCCAAAGGTCAGCGACTGGTGGTGATAGCGCCGATAGAGAGGGTCGGTGGCAAAGTAGGAGAGCGTGTCGTGCATCCAGCCCAGGCTCCATTTGAAATGATAGGAGAGCCCTCCCTCGCGCGCGGGAACGGTGACCTTGGGGAAGGAAGTGGACTCCTCGGCGATCATGAGCACGCCCGGGTGCAGCGCCTTGACCCGCTCGTTGACCTCCTTCAGGAAAGCGATCGCCTCTTCGTTCTCCCGCCCGCCATAGCGATTGGGAACCCATTCCCCAGGGCGGCGGCTATAGTCGCGATAGAGCATCGAGGCGACCGCGTCCACGCGCAGCCCATCGACGTGATATTGCTCCACCCAGAAGAGCGCCGACGCCAATAGGAAGTTGCGCACCTCGTTGCGTCCATAGTTGAAGACCAGGGTTCCCCAGTCTGGGTGGGCGCCCTGGCGCGGGTCTTCGTGCTCGTAGAGCGCGGTGCCGTCGAAGCGGGCGAGGGCCCAGGCGTCGGTGGGGAAATGGGCCGGCACCCAATCGAGGATCACGCCCAGGCCGCGCGCGTGCAGCTCGTCTACCAAAGCGGCAAACTCATCGGGGTGGCCCTGGCGCGCGGTGGGCGCGAAGTATCCGGTGACTTGATATCCCCAGGAGCCGCCAAACGGGTGCTCCATCACCGGCAGGAGCTCGACGTGGGTAAACCCTAGATCGGTCACATAGTCGGCCAGCGCGGACGCCGCCTCGCGCCAGGTCAGCGGCCGGGCGCCGTCCTCGACCACGCGGCGCCAGGAGCCAAGGTGGAGCTCATAGATCGACAGCGGCTTCTGCAGCGGATTGGCCGCGGCCCGGGCAGTAATCCACTCCTCGTCGGTAAAGCGATGGCGACCAAGCTCATGCACGATGGACGCGGTCGCCGGCGGCGCCTCGGTGCGAAATGCGTAGGGATCGGCCTTGAGCAAACGGGGCCCACCTTGGCCGGGCCGCACCTCGAACTTGTAGCGCGAGCCGGGTCCCACCTCGGGGATGAACAACTCCCAGACCCCGGTGGCGCCGAGCGCGCGCATCGGGTGCAGGCGGCCGTCCCAGGAGTTGAAATCGCCCACCAGCGAGACCGAGCGCGCGGTCGGAGCCCAGACCGCAAATGAGGTGCCGCCGATCCCTTGGTGATGGCGCGGGTGGGCGCCGAGCCGCTCCCAGATGCGCTCGTGCCGGCCCTCGGCGACGAGGTGGCTGTCGAGCTCGCCAAAGGTGGGCTCGAAGCTATAGGGATCGCGTTGAGTAAAGGTAGAGCCGCCCTTGTAGGTGACCTCGATCAAGTAGTGGAACAGGTCGGCGCGATTGTTGAGCCTGGCCTCGAAGACGCCATCGCGCACGTGCACGGCCGGAAGGCGCCCGCCGGAGTCGGGCAGGATCGTCACCTTCTCCGCATCGGGCCGGAAGGTGCGGACCACGACGCCGTCGCCATCTGAGTGGATCCCCAGCACCGCGTGCGGATCCGGGTGATTGAATTCGATCAGGCGCTGCAGCTGCGTGTTCAGCTCGGCTGCAGTGACAGGCTTCTTCATCGCGGCTCCGCCAGCAGATCGCGCGCGGGAATGCGCACCCAGTCTGGCCTGTGGCCAAGCTCATAGCGCAGCTCATACAAGAGCTTCTCCAACTCAAGCGCGTCCAATATCACGCGAGCGTCCTCGGCGCTGTCAGGAAGCAAGTCTGCGGCGGTCGAGCGATATCCGGCCAGGAACGCCTCGCGCACGCGAGCGAGCCTTTCACTTCCGCCGCCGCCTTCGAGCTCGACGGTGGCGGTGGCATAGGCAAAGGAGCGGACCATGCCGGCCACGTCCTTGAGCGGGCAATGGCGCGCACGCCGCTCGCCGAGGCTGCGCGCGGGCTCGCCCTCGAAGTCGAAGATCATCCATTGGCCGTCGCTGCGCAGCACCTGTCCGAGGTGAAGGTCGCCGTGCTGGCGGATGCGCACGCCCGAGGGTGAGAGGGCCAAGAGCCTCTCGATGCGCGCCTGCAATGCGGGCTTGCGGGAAGCAAGTCCTGGGACGGCAGCGGCGGCCGCGGCGCAGGTCTTGTCGAGGTCGGCCAGGATGGCGGCGGTCCAGCGCTCGAGGTCCTCGGCACGGATCGGCTCCGGCGCAAAGGCCGGATCGCTCGAGTCCGACGCCAGCACCGCGTGCAGCTCACCGACGCGCGCGCCGAGCTCATTGCATTCCTTGAGTAACGAGCCGGACGAAGCTGCTCCTTGCTTGAGTGAGTCAAGCACATAGGACCAGCCGTCGCTGTCCACGCGCACGAAGCGGTGGGCGACCGCGATGGTGGCCTCGAGCGCGCCTTGCACCGAGACGGCGCCGAGGAGCTGCGGCGTGGCCCGATAGCCGTGCCGCGCCAGGAACGCTCCTACCTCCAACTCAGGGTTCACGCCGGGCAGGAGCTTGCGAATGAGCTTGACGATGACGCTGTCGTCAAAGACCAGCGAGGTGTTGCTCTGCTCGGCGGACAGGCGCCGCACGGCCGGCTCGGCGCCGAGCGCGTCGAGCGGCGAGCCTCCGGAGTCGAAGCGCTCGCCCCACACCTGGCCCATGGCGGTCTTGAAGCGGCGCTCGGCGCGGATGATCTCGAGCAGCGCCCGCGCGGCGTCATCGTCGTCGAGCGCCTCGCTAAACCCTCCGGCAGACGAGGGGCGGAGCGGCGCCAGGTAGCGCTCCCGCGCGCGGCCCTCGAGATAGGAGACTTCTAGAGTCAAGATCAATAAGTCTTGGGAGACCTCGGCGCGATCCAGCTCGCGCACCGAGGCGATGCGCGCGCCCTTGCCGCCGAACCAGCGCCTCCCTTCGAGCCAGGGAATCATCTGGTTAGAAGTAATAATCAAAGCCCTGCTCCGATCTGCGGAAGCGGAGGATCGACCAGATGGCGGCTGGCTTCTCCTGCGTCAGTCGCACCTGCGCGGTCGCGCCCCGCCAGAGCGCCCGCTGGTCGCCGAGCAGCTCGTGCACCTGGTAGGTCTCATCGGCCGGCAAGCCGAGCGCCTCCAAAGGCACCGTCAGGATCGCCTCTTGAGTCGCATAGGGGTCCAGGCTCACCGCCACCAGCACGTGGCTCTTGCCGTCGGGCGCGCTCTTTGAATAGAAGAGAACCCGATCGCTACTGGCCTCATGGAAGCGCAGGTTCTTGTAGTGCTGCAGCGCTGGATTGTCCTTGCGAACGCGGTTGAGCGCGGAGATCCAGTCGCGGATGTTGCCGGGCCGGTCGCGGTCCCAATTGACCAATTGATACTTCTCCGAGTCGGCATATTCCTCGCGGCCCGGCAGCGCCTTGTTCTCGCACAGCTCGAAGCCGCAGTAGATGCCCCAAGACGACGAGAGGGTGGCCGCGAGCGCGCTGCGGATCAAGAACGCGGGCCGGCCGCTTTGCTGCAGGTGCTCGGGGAGGATATCGGGCGTGTTGGGCCAGAGGTTGCCGATCATGACCTCGGCGGCGGGTGGCGTGGTCAGCTCGGTGAGGTATTGCTCCAGCTCGAGCTTGAAGTTGCGCCAGGTAAAGTAGGTATAGGACTGGTTGAAGCCCGCCTTGGCCAGCGCGCGCATCATCTTTGGCCGGGTAAAGGCCTCGGCGAGGAAGATGACGTCGGGCCGCTCCTTGTGGAGCTCGCCGATCACCCACTCCCAGAACGGCAGCGGCTTGGTGTGGGGATTGTCCACGCGAAAGATGCGGACGCCGGCCGCGATCCAGTGCTGGAAGACCGCCAGCAGCTCGGCCCAGAGCGATTCGCGCGCGGGCCCGAGCCAATCGAAGTTGACGATGTCTTCGTAGCGCTTGGGAGGGTTCTCCGCCGTCTTGATGGTGCCATCGGGGCGGCGATTGAACCACTCCGGGTGGTCCCTGACATAGGGGTGATCGGGCGAGCATTGAAGAGCGATATCGAGCGCGATCTCGATGCCGCGCGCATTGGCCGCGGTGAGGAAGCGCTCGAAGTCGTCTTGAGTCCCGAGCAAGGGATGAATCGCCTTGTGTCCCCCTTCAGGCCCGCCGATGGCCCAGGGGCTGCCGACATCGCCCTTGGTGGCGTTGAGGCTGTTGTTCCTTCCTTTGCGGGCGGTGCGGCCGATGGGATGGATGGGCGGTAGGTAGATGACGTCGAACCCTAGCGCTTCAACATAAGGAAGCCATTGCTCGGCGTCGGCGAAGGTGCCGTGGCGAGAAGCGTCCATCGCCGCCGAGCGGGGAAAGAATTCATACCAGGCGCTGAAGACGGCCTTGCGCCGCTCGGCGAAGACGCGCAGCTCCGCGGGCAGCCGGGTGGCGATGCTGCGGTCCGGGTGGCGAGAGGCCGCCTCCGCCAGCGCCGGCTCCAGCGCCGCGGCGATGGCCGGCGCGCTGTCCTTGCCTCTCAAGGCCTTGGCGGCGGCGCGCAGCCGCTCGAGGTCAAGGGCCGCCGACTCGCCGGCCGACGCGGCGCGGTCAGCCGCGCCCTGCAACAAGGCTGCGCCCTCCAGCAGCTCGGAGGAGACCTCGCGGCCGGCCTCCACCTTGCGCGAAAGCTCGCTCGCAAAGGTCCGCCAGGCGTCGGGCCACGCCTCGATGGTGTAAGAATACAAGCCGTTCTCGGCGACCGGGAACTGGCCCTCCCACGCATCGTTGCCGAGCGGCCGGAGCGGCGCCTCCTTGGGCTCGGTCGGCCTCGGAGAGAGCCTGCGCCAGCGCAGCACGACCGACAGCTCGTCGTGCCCTTCCTTGAAGACGTCGGCGGTGACGCGCACGGCCTCGCCCGCCAGCCGCTTGACGGGGTAGCGGCCGTTGTCGATCTGCGGCCGGGCATTCTCGATCGAGACGCTGCCGATGCGGGCGGGCATTTCCGTTTGCCTCCTCTTTCCGTGCCGAGCTTGCACGCGGGAAGGGAGCTTGGGGTGTCCGAGTGGTGCGCGGTAGCGCCGGGAGTTCGAGAATGAACCGAGCGAGGCGGCAGGCGACCGCCCGCCGTGGTCTGATCGGTGCCATTCTGCGGCCGTGCGCTTCCTCGGTGTCGGCGACTACAACGACCTCGGCGACCTCTATCTGCGCCTGTCGCGCGCGGGCCACGAGGTGCGCGTCTTCATCGGCGACGAGAAGTGCCGCGTGCTCGAAGGGATGATCGCGCGCACCAGCGATTGGCGGCGCGAGCTGCCCTGGGTGGGCAAGGACGGAGTCATCGTCTTCGAGCTGGCGACTCTGGGCGCGGAGCAGGACCAGCTCAGGCGGCAGGGATATCAAGTCATCGGCGGCGGCGCGCTCGGCGAGCGCCTGGAGAACGATCGCGCCTTCGGTCAGCAGGCGCTGCGGGACGCCGGACTACAGACCGCGCGCGTCGATGAGTTCGATTCATTCGACCGGGGCATCGAGTTCGTCAAGGAGCACCCGGGCCGCCATGTCTTCAAGCTCAACGGAGCCATCTATTCCTCTTCGCGCAACTATGTAGGCGAGCTGGCCAGCGGCGCGGACATGATTGGATATCTAGAGTTGCAAAAGGCGAACTGGCCAGGCCCCGAGCGGCCGAGCTTCATCCTCATGGAGCACTTGCAGGGCGTCGAGATGGGCACCGGCGGCTATTTCGACGGCGAGCGGTTCCTCGACACCGTCTATCTGGATTGGGAGCACAAGCGCTTCTTTCCCGGCGATCTGGGTGAGTTGACCGGCGAGATGGGGACGCTTGTGACCTATTCCGGCGCCGACAGGTTCTTCCAGGCAACGCTGGGAAAGCTGGCGCCGCTGCTCCGCGAAGGCGGCTATTGCGGGTATTTGAACCTCAATACCATCGTCAACGAGCGAGGCGTCTTTCCGCTGGAGTGGACCTGCCGGTTTGGATATCCCGGCTTCTCCATCCTCGACGCGCTGCACAGAGACGGGTGGGACGTGATCCTGCCGCGCGTCACCAGCAAGCAGGGTCCGCGCAGCTTTCGCACGCACCCGGGATTCGCCGTGGGAGTGGTGCTGACCGTGCCTCCTTTTCCCGCAGCCAAGGCAGCGATCGCGGCCGAGGGGCAGCCGGTGCTCTTCCGGCAAGAGCTGAGCGCCGGAGAGCGCGAGCAGCTTCACTACGGCGAGTTGATGCTGAAGGACGGCAGGCTCGTCACTTCTGGTCCTTCCGGATATGCGCTGGTCGCCACCGGGCGCGGCGCCACCGTGCCGGAGGCGCAGCGCGCGGCCTACTCACTGGTCGGCAAGATATCGATCCCGAATCTGCGCTACCGCAATGACATCGGCAGCCGCTTCGTCGAGCGGGACTCGGCGCTGCTCGCGGCGCTCGGCTGGCTCACTGTTTGAATTCCCGGCGATATCGATCAAAGCAGCGCGCGCCGGCGGACAGGCGCATCAAGGCGCCCTCGGCCATGGCGCGAGCGGCGCGGGGCTCCTCTTCTACCAGCGGGCGCACCACCTCGCGATTCCAGGCGGCGCTGTGCTGCACGTCGAGCGTGGCGTGGAGCGTGAAGTAGCGGCGGGCGCGGCGATTGACGCGCAGGCGCTCGAGGCCCGCGTCCACCAGGGCAACTCTACCCGGCGCAGTCAACTCAACCACACCTAAGGCGCCGACCGATTGATAGGCATAGCGGCGGTCCGAGGCGAGCGCGACCATCAAATTGGAGAGCGCCAGCGACTCCCAGACGGTGCTCTCGGGCTTTGACTCGGCGTCCAGGGCGCGGGCGACGTCGCCGAGCAGGGGGCCGTGCATCGCCGCCGCTCGTCCGCGGCCCATCTCGTCCCAGTAGTTGCGCGCCAACTCGAGCTTGGCCTGCACCGGCATGCGCACCTGGGTGAGCGCGACCAGGTCGTCAAAGCCCGCCTCGCCGGAGACCTCCTGCTCGAGGAACCAGCGCATCTGCTCGAGCGTCGCGCGCTCGGCCAGCCAGGCAAAGAGCTTGTCACCCTGGCCCGGACCGGTCTGCTTCAGGCTCTCGAACCAGGCGACGAAACCGTCCGGGTCGGACGGCGCCTGGGCGGCGCGGGCGGCCACCAGCGACCGCTCGCGCTCGACGAAGGCGTGCTCGAGCGCGCGCAGGCGCGCCTCTTCCGCAAGGTCGAGCGGGCTGTCTGGGAGCGAGGGGCGGAGCCGCTGCTGGTTGAAGCTGCTCAGTGACAGGTGCAGCGAAAGTGCATCGTCCATGGGCAGAGCTTGCGCTCCCTTGCCGCCACAGATGAGTGAAATCGCTGCCGCTGTTCAGTGCTTGAACTCAACGGCTCGGTCGTGTGCGTCCGACTACGCACGCACCTTAGAAGTGGCCCACCAGCGCGAGCCCGTTGCCGCCGTCGCGGGTGTGGAGGGGCACGAGCGTGGCGCCGAGGTCGTTGCGCACCAGGATGATCTTCGGTTGGGAGATGCCGGCGAGCACCATCGCCACGCCCGCCACCTGGCAGGCCCCGTCGATGGCGAGGAAGAAGCGCCCGGTCGAGGAGTCCCAGGTGGCCATCTGGATGAAGGGGCCGACGACGGGCACGAAGAGCGCGGCGGCCGCGTTGTTGCCGTGGTTCGAGAGATCGGCGCCGACCGAGGCCGAGAACGCCGAGATCAGATAGGCGCTGCCAAAGAGGATGGCGCCGCTGATGATCAGCCCCTTTCGCTTGCGCTGCTCCGGGTGGTAGCCGGCGGGGACGCGGCGGGTCTCGTCCCAGTCGTCGATGGTCTCGGGGCCCGACAAGGCCACGCTCTGCGGCACGTAGCTTGGCTGCGTGGTCTGCGACATCGGCGCGCGGTATTCGCCGTTTTCGGACTTCTCGTCGGACCGGGGCGGCGGGCCCTGGTCCTGCGCGCGGGCGGCGGGCGAGGCAAAGGCGACGAGGATCGCGACGAGCGCGGTGGAGAGCGGAGCGAGTAGACGGTGCATGTGGACCTTCCCAGCAAGGGCTGCGGGCGTGAGCTTCATCACGGCTGCGGAATGACCAGCCAGCCTGCCAGCCGACCACAAGACTCGCCATCGGTCGCCTGTCACCTCTTCCAGGCGTCGAGGGCGACCACGGCGATGCGCTCCACGTCTGCGTACGCCGGCCGCTCCAGCTCTTCTCCAAAGACGTCGGGATCGAGCTCCCAATACTCGTGTCTGGTGTTCCGCAAGAGCGGCAGAAGCGCCGGCCAGAGCGCGTGCGCGCCCTCGATCACCGGCGTCGCCGTGTAGAGCAGCAAGCGGCCGCCCGGGGCCAGCCGCTCGAGCGCCTCTCTCACGATGCGCAAGGAGAGCGCGGTGCCGCGCGGGCCGCCGCCGTCGCGGTAGACGCGCGCGCCCTCGTCGACCAGGTAGGGGGGATTGGCGATGACGAGGTCGAGCGGCCCCTCGGCGCCCGAGAGGACGTCGCTGTGCGCGACGCGGGCGGAGAGCCCATTGAGCTCGGCGTTGGCGCGCGCGAGGAGGAGCGCCGCGGGGTTGATGTCGAGGAGCTGCACGGAGTCGGCGCGCGGGGTTAGCGAGAGCCCGCCCGCGCCGGACCCCGCGCCCACGTCGGCCACGTTGCCGGCCCGCTCGACGCGCGCCTTGAGTAGCGCCGCATAGCGATAGGTATCGGGACCAAAGAAGACCGAATCCGCCGAGAGCG
Organism: Myxococcales bacterium; assembly: GCA_038231075.1. Lineage (GTDB taxonomy): Bacteria > Myxococcota > Myxococcia > Myxococcales > 40CM-4-68-19 > JBBRMA01. The sequence continues at coordinate 24,179 of JBBRMA010000005.1, forward strand.
TCGGATAGGCGGAGTGGGCAAAGAGCATTGAGTACAAGCTTGAGTAACGCAGGCCGCTCTTATTGAGTTGACCTTCGCGCTGGAGCTGGCCGGCCGCCTTCAGCAAGGACTCCATCGCCGGCGGGACGATCCCCTCGGTGTAGGGCTTGCTGAAGCCGAAGACGTCGCGCAGATCGCGCGCCGGGCCGCCGCGGGCGAGGACGCGGCGGTGCGTCTCGGGAGTCGAGGTGACGAACTGGTAGCCGGCGGCGCGCAGCTGCTGGCCGAGGGCGGCGATCGGATCCATGGGACTCACGAGCCGAGCAGGTCGTAGATGTGCAGCGCGATCAGCGAGGGTCCCGAGGTGCGGAGGAACTGCTCGAGCAGCGGCTGGCGCGCCTCGTAGCTGGTCTCGGTGCCGCGCAGCCGGTTGGCGAAGCGCGACCCGCCCGCCGCCGTCAGCCACTGCGACGGCGTGCAGAGCGCCGCCGGGCCGGAGGGGCCCTTGAGCTCGTCGGCCCACCAGAGGTCGCTCGTGTCGATGGCGGCGCGCCCGTCGCCGTCGGGGTCGGGCGAGGCGAACCAGCTGAGCGGCTCCTGGCCCGAGGTGGGCACGAGGTGCAAAGGCACCAGGGGCGGCGCGAGGCCGCTGGTGGCGCCCGCGGTGATGGCGCCCTTGCAGAGGTCCTGCTTGGTGCGCCGCTCGACGCGGACCTCGGACACCTCGGCGGCGCGCAGCCAGCCGCGGGCCTCTGCGACGATGCCGGCGCGCAAGGCGGCCTCGCGCTCGGCACTGGGCCGGTCGAGCGCGAACAGCTTCCAGCCGTCGCCGAGCAGGAGCACGTGGGCCGAGGCGCCGCGAAAGCCGGCCGCGTGCTGCGCCGCGCGCGTGAGCGTTCCGTGCACCTGCCGGGAGATGAGCGCCGACACTTTGGCGAGCAGCGCGGAGCCGATGGCGCCGGCGCGGCGCGGGTCGAGCGGGGCGTCGTTGCCGACCAGGTTGCGCAGGCCCCGCAGCTCGCCCGCGTAGGCAGAGCGTACGTCGGGCTTCTGGCCGGCGAGCGCGAAGGCGGCGGCCTCGAGCCAGCGCTCGCCGCCGAGCACGTAGGTCATGGTGCTGCCGGCGATCAGCGGCGCCGGCCGGCCCGGCTGGGCCAGGAGCTCGCAGGAGATCTGCAGCGTCAGGCCGCCGAAGTCGGCGACCACCTGGATGCGCTCGTGCTCCGCCGGCGCCGCGGGGCTCATTGCCTTAGCGGCGTCGGGGTCTGCCACCAGCCGCGGGCCCTCGACGCGCGCCCAGGCGAAACGCAGCGCGGAGCAGAGCCGCTCGCCCACCGCCTGGTACAGCTCGGCGTAGGTCTTGGGGCCCGAGGCGCCGTGCTCGGGCCAGCGCAGCTTTGGAAAAGCCATGGCGACGCTGACCTCTTGCAGGTCGGGCCAGGCCGCGCGCGCGGGGGCGTGCGGGTCGCTGCCGGGCGAGGCGTGCAGGGCCGCCACCGCGTGGCCGAGCAGGCGGCCATAGGCGTGCATGAGCGCGAAGCTTGCCTGAGCGGGCGCGAGATCGGGCCGGGTCGCGGCCAGCTCGGAGGCGGCGAGCAGGTCGGGCAGCGCCTCGGCGTGGTGGAGCAGCTCGGGGCTCTTGAAGAGCTCGAGCCGCGGGACCACCGCGTCGCCCTGCGGGAGGCCGGGTGGCACCTGCGGCAGCCACGCCTGGAAGACCGCCTCGTCGTCCTCGGGGGCGCGGAGCAGGGCGCGCAGGGCCGCGGGCGAGCCGATCTGCAGCGCGGTGGGCAGGTAGCCGTCGCGGAGCTCGAGCGACTCGCCGCAGCCGTGGCGATGCGCCGAGCGGGCCTCGCCTGACAGCAGCGCGAAGCCCGACGGCAGCGGCAGGTCGCTCGGCAAGTCGAGCTGCTGCGACAGCTCGCTCCCGCCGTCGGCGCGCGCGGTGACCCCGGTGGTGCGGCTGCCGATGTCGATGCCCAGGCTCAGCCGCGCGCCGCCGGGGATGCGCGGATCGCGCCCGCCGGCCTCTGGCTTGCGCTGGAAGCGACGGTGCCAGAGCGCGGGCAGCCAGAAGAGCGCGGTCGGCGGCGCCTGGCCGCGGCGGGTCTCTGCGCGCACCGTGAGCCACTCGGGAAATGCTGCCGGCCAGGACTTGCCGTCGCCTGCGGGGCCGAGCGCGGCGGGGAGCTTCTGCGCCTCGGGAGAGATGACCCAGGTGAGCGTGCCCTGGCCCTCGAGCACCGTGGCGCCGTCGGGGTGCGCGGGCGGGCCGATGGAGAAGCGCCGCTCGGGCGCGAGCGCCACCCGCACGCAGACCGGGCCCTTCCAATCGTTGGACAGGCAGCCCGGCGCCAGCGCGATGAAGAGCTCGGGCCGCGCCCCGCGCGCGAAGGCGCCCGAGAAGTCGAAGGCGAAGCGCTGCGGGCGGCCTCCGCGCAGGACCGCCAGGGTGAAGCGCTGCTGCAGGCGGCTCTTGGTGGCGTCGAGCGCCGGCTCGGACTCCCAGTGCAAGACGCCGCGCGCCACCAACCACGCGCACCACGAAGGCATGGGCACTTGCAGCGGCACCGCGGCGCGGGCGGGAGAGAGCAGCTCGAAGGTGCAGCCGACGGTGGTCGCCTCGGCGCGCAGCGAGCCTTGGACAGCGGTGCGCGCCTGGAGCTGCGGCTCGCCCTCGAGCGAGAGCTCGGCGATGCCGGCCGCCAAGAGCGCGGCGAGCGCCTGGGCAGGCGTGAGCAAGGGCGTGCTGCCCGGGGCCGGATGGCGCGGCGGATCGCCGAGCGCGTCGAGCGCGTCCCCGGCGGCCCGCTGCACCAGGGCCGACTTTGGCTCGGTCGCCACGTCTTCTCTCAGGTGAAGAAGCGCGGCTTGTCCTTGCCGGCTCCAGCGGGCGGCTCGTCGCCGCCAGGCGTCTCTTCTCCGCCTGCGTCCTCGTCGGCCGCCTCGTCCTCGGTCGGGTCTTCCGCGGCGTCCTCGGCGACCGGCGCGATGGCCTTCTGCGCGAAGGCGATGCCCGCGGCGGCGAGGCTGGCGACGAAGAAGCCGGCCAGGGCGAGCATGAGGCGCGGGTCGCCGAGCTGCCAGAGCCCGTCCAATACATTGAGTGGCGCGAGGAGCCCGACGAGGCCCGCGGCCAGCATCGTCACTCCAAGCGCAGTGAGCACGGTGGCGAGCACGGGCCGCCGGTCGAGCCAGCCAAAAGTCATGTCGGCGCTCCTTCCACCCGCCATTCCAACACGGGAACGCGATAGCCGCGAGCGAGAGACGCATCGGCGGTGGGACTGTGAGACACCAGGACGGCGGCGTTCGGGGCCTGGCCACGAGCGAGCCAGCGGGCCAGCGTGCGCATCATACGCAGGTGCGCGGCGGGGTCCACCGAGCCGAACGGCTCGTCCATCAAGAGCAGGCGCAGCTTGTTCTGCGCGCCCGAGCGCTCCAGGCGCAGGACCTCCGACGTCAGGAGCACGCGCTGCCGCTCGCCCTCGGAGAGCGAGCCGACCGGGCGCCAGAGCAGGTCGTCGGAGAAGCCGTCGCCGTACCACTCGCGGATGGTCTCGCGCTCGAATGGCCCGAGCTTGTCCACCGAGAGCGCCTCGCGCACCGGCGTCTCCGGCGGCAGCGCGCGCGCCAGCTCTTGCGGCACCCAGCCGACGGCGATCTCGCCGCGCAGGGGCTCGGCCATCTGGCGCAAGAGCGTGGACTTGCCCGCGCCGGACGGCCCCGAGAGGATCGCCAGCTCGCCGGGCGCGATGCGCGCCTTGTCCTCGCGCACCTCGAAGCGATAGCCGGCGCGCGAGACGCGATCCTTGATGAGCGGGAAGCGGTGGGTGATGAACGACTGCGGCGGCGTCGGCTCCTGGTCGCCGCCCCGGTCCGCCTGGGCGTGCGTCAGCATGCTCTTCATCGCCTCCTGGAACTCGACCAGGCCCGGCAGATCGACGCCCGCGGGCAAGGTGGCCCAGTGCCAGCCGACGGTGTCGCGATCGACGATCAGCCGGTGCGCCTTCCTGTTCTCGATCCACACGACGTCATCTTCGGCCTCGGCGCGGCTGGCGACCAGCGACTCGGCGACGAACTCGGGATCGTGCGAGGTGACCACCGTGCGGCCGCGCTGGGACGGGTCGGAGGCGAGCTCCGCGAGGCAGTCCATCATCCGGCGGCCGCGGGCGGCGTCCTGGCCGCTGGTGGGCTCGTCGAGGAGCAGCGAGAGGCCGCTGGTCCGCGCCATCCGCACCAGCGCCAGGCTGAAGGCGAGCCGCTGCCGCTCGCCCCGCGAGAAGACGGCGACGGTGGTGAAGGGGTCCTTGAGGCCGCGCCGGACGCGCTCGTCGTCGAGGCGGGCGAGCACGTCGGGCAGCACCTCGCCGTCGCCGCACGCGGCCTCCGAGACTGCCGCCAGCTCGGCCGGCGACATCACCTTGGCGAGCGCCTCGTCGGGATCTTGCGGCACCAAGAGCGCGCTCTCGTCGGCGGCCGCCCAGCAGCGCAACAGTGAGCTCTTGCCCGAGCCGGAGACGCCGAGCAGCCACTGCAAGTGCGGCCACTCGACCAGCTCGCCGTGCGCGGGCACGCCGCGCGCCAGCGTCTTGCCGGCCACCGTGAGCAGCCCCTTGCGCAGGCTGGCCGAGAGCGGCGCGTCGCGCAGCGCCTGGGCGACGAGCACGCAGCAGCAGATGAGGAACACCAGCTCGTGGGCGAGCGCCCAGTTGGCGGGCAAGGCCTGCCCGAGCGGGCGGACGAAGAGCGAGGCCCCGAGCGTCGGCGCGAGTGGAAAGCCCGGGCCTACTGCGTCGAGGATGGTGTTGGAGATGACGTCGACCAGCGCCGCCGCGGCCGCGGCTCCGAGGAGGATCGCCGCGAGGTCGCGCCGCCGGCGAAGCCAGAGACCTTGGCGCAAGAGGACCTTGTACGCGGGCAGGCGCCGCACGTGGACCATGAGGAAGAAGGAGTCGCTCGCCTCTTCCTCGGCGCGGACCCGCTCGAGCCACAGCCAGAGGCCGTGGCTGGCGGAGAGGCCGAGCGCCAAAGAGCCCCAGAGAAAGCCCGGCGCCATCCCGAGGAGCGAGGCGAAGGCGAGGTGGCCGTCGGGATTCTCCAGCCAGCGCTCGGCGGCCAGGCGCGCCACCTCGCCGCCGTACCAGAGCCGGAGCAAGAGCGCGACGCCGACGTAGGGCAGGGCGCTGGCGAGGCCGAGGAGATTGCCGACCGCGTCGCGGAGGTCGGGCTGTGCGGCGCGGTAGAGGGCGAACCAAAAGGCGGCGACGAGCACGCAGACCGCGGCCACGCCAAGGCTCAGCACGAAGGTCCCGGCGATGAGCATGGGCAAGGGCGAGTCGCGGGTCAGATCGGGCGCGCGCAGCCCCGGGCCGAAGAGCAGCACGCGGAGCGGGAGGAAGGCGCTCTCCGAGCGGTAGATCTGGACCACGAGCGCCACCACCAGCACTCCGGCCAGCGCCAGGAGGACACCGCGGGCGCTGATCGAAGACCCCAGCCGTTGCAGCCGGTCCGCCAGGGGAGCGGCCCGGCGCGATTCGGCGGCCTCGGCGGCGGCGTTGGTAAAGATGAACGCAAAGAGCAGCGCCGCGCCGGCCAGCAGCGTCAGCGCCAGGAGCGCGGCCGTGATCGGGTAGGGCTCGTCGCGGCGGACGAGCGAGGCAAGCTGGCCCGCGCCGACGAGGCCAAGGAGCAGCGCCAGCGTCGAGGCCGTGCCGAAGCCCGGCGGCAGGAGCGCGGCCAGGACGCGGCTCAATGCTCCTCCCGCGAGACGGGCTGGCTGGCGAGCACCCAGCTCACCTCGACCAGGAAGCGGTGGCCCAGGTACGAGAGCAAGAGCAGCGCGCCGATCAGCAGGACGCAGGGCGCGAGCGCCTGCGCGTAGTCGGAGTCGGCGGCGTTGACGGCCGAGAGGGCGGCGTTGATCAGGCGGCCCAGGCCCTCGTCGTGCAGCCGGACATCCTGGTGCGCCTTGGCGCGGACGAAGAGCGCGGCCGCGGTCACGGCGGGCACGGCGGCGATCAGGCTCTCGCAGGCGGAGACCACGGCGATGCGCGCGCCCAGCCGCCAGGCGGGTCCGCCGATGGCCGCGGCAAAGCGGGCTTGCGGCAGGTCGGCGCCGAGCCAGCGAGCGGCCGCGCGCGGCAGCGTGGCGGCAAAACCGGCGACGAAGAGCACGGCGGAGAAGCCGACACCGAGCGACACCGTGCGCTCGTGAAAGGGCCGCGGCTCGAGCATCTGCACGACCGGGTAGACGACCAGCGGCAGGGCCAGCGCGGCGATGAGCGAGGTCCGCAGCGCTCGCTGGCCTCCGGCTGGATCCGCGCCGGCCACGGCTCCGCACGCGCCCGCGAGGCCGGCCGCCAGCAGCGCGAGGAGCAGCCCGCCGAGCTCGAACGGCAGCACATCCAGCACGCCGCGGGCCGCGCGGTTCAGATCGGTCGGCACGCTGCCAAAGACGCGCGCGATGGCCTGGGGCAGCCCGAGCCAGCGCGCCTGCAAGTGCTGCGAAGTGGCCGCGGTGTACTCGGGCCGGCGCGACCAGATCTTCTGCAGCTCGGCCTGGTCGCCCCCTTCGAGCGCGCGGCGGCTGAGCGCGCGCAGCACGGCGCGGTCGAAGAGGCGCGACTCGGAGGCGACCGAGGCCGCGGAGGTGGCCTGATCGATTGGCGCCGTGGCCGCCTTGCGCCCGACCAGCAGGACCGCCAGCGCCAGCGCGACCAGCACGCCGAAGCCGACCAGCGCCGCGAGGACGAAGCGGGTGAGCGCGACGCCGATCTTGACCGCCAGCACCTCGCGCAAGAGGCGGGCGCGGCCGGTCCCGAGCAGGATCACCGTGCGCAGGCGCCCGCGTCCAGCTTGCACGCGAGCGTCTCCTCCAGGGCCGAGCGCAGCACTTCGTAGGCGCCGCAGCGCCCTTGCCAGCGCGCCGGGTCCCAGGCCGCGCCTTGGCCGCCTTCGGAGGCACCTTGGCCGCCTTGCAGGCCGAACTTGTCGGCCCAGGCGGCAAAGCGCGCGAAGACCTTCTCGTGCGTCTTGTCCACGTCGGGAGCGCAGGGCGGCAACGCGCCTGCGCGCACCGGCACCGGGGGGGCGGTCAGGGCCGCGCGCGCGTCGCGGTGGGTGTCCGGCCCGCTCATCGCCCCGGCCGACGTCCACAGCGACGCCTCGTTCGCCGTGGGCACCTTGTCCCAGCCGGCCTCCAGCGCTTCCTGGATGTTGAGGTCCTGCCCGGTGAAGAGCGCCGGCCAGTGCAGACGCGCGTTGAACTGCCCGTCCCACTCGTCGCGCGAATTGGCGACGATCAGGTACGAGCGGCCGTCCAGATCGGGCTCCAGCTCGCCGGAGCCGCGGGCCTGCTTGAAGGGCAGCATCCACCACTCGCACTGGTTCTTCGGCTCGAGCGTGCCGAGCGCCTCGGACCCCTCGCGATCGGCCGGCACGGGCCACGCCTCGACCGAGGGCCAGCAGACGGCGGCCACGCGCAGCATGCTCGGATCGCCGCGCGGGGCCGGCCTGAGTCCATCGGCACCCGAGCGGCGCCGGATGATGGGCGCGGGCCACCCGAAGGTGGACGGCGGCGCCTTGGGGCTGAGGTCGAGGATGGCCGCGCGCGGCGGCTCGTCGGCCACGCGGATGGCGGCGAAGGCGAGCCCGACGCGGCCATTGATGACCTCGGCGGCGTCGGCGATGCAGTCCTTGTCGAGCAGCCGGAGCCCGCGGGGCGCGGCCCAGCGGCCCTTCGCATAGTCGGCGAAAGGAAGGATCTCGAGCCTCCGCGGCTCGCATTGCAGCCGCGAACTGGCGGCTCCACGCGGCACGAATTGGTAGACGCGAAACGGCGCCGCCCCCGCCGCCGTGGCCACCACGGTGAGCAGCAGGATCAAACGCGGAGACGCCAAGAGCGCGCAGGCCCGCGGAAGGATTTTTGTCAGACCAAACGCCTTCGTGTTTCTCCGCGTCTCCGCGCCAGAAGGAATTCTCACTGCTTCTCGCCCTCGGCGAAGCGCCGGTCGAGCAGGCGCGCGTCGAGCGAATCTTCGAGCGAGCCCTTGTCGTTGATGGCGAAGGTGAAGGGGTCGAGGAACGCGAGCGGCAGGATGGGCGCGCGCCAGCCGGCCACGTCGGCCTCGAGCTTGTGGAGCAGCTCTTCGCGGGTGAGCAGCGAAATCTCCTCGGGCAGGGCCGCAGAGAAGAGCGGCGGAGGCGGCGTGACCACTTTGGCCTCGTAGCCCTGGAGCAGCTTCTTGCCTTCGGGGCTGTAGGCGTCGCCTTGCGACAGGTGCTGGCTGCCGGCGAGGTCGAGCAGCGCCAGCAGCGTCGGGTAGTCGCGGCTGAAGTAGTTCGACGCCACCGTGAGGAGCACGTCCCAGGTGCCGCCCTCGCGGCTGCGCGCCACTGCCGCCGAGACGCCGCGCGCGCGCACCGGCACGCCCGCGCGGCCCGCGATCTCGACGATGGCCTGCGCCGCGTTGGCCCACGGCTCCGAGTTGACGAAGGCGAGGTCGATGGTCTCGCAGCTTCCGGGCGTCTCCTTGAAGGTGGCTTGCGGCGGCTTGCAGCCCTTGATCGGAGTCAGGCTCGGCGTCAGGCCGGTGGCGCGGCGCACGTCGTCGGGCCAGGGGCAGACGTCGGCGCGCGTGACCTCGCCTGTGAGCTTGGCGCGCAAGGAGGCCTGCAGCTTGCGCACGTCGCTCTCGGCCGCCGAGCCGAGCGCTGTGTAGAGCCGGCGCACGCAGCGCGCGTTGGCCTCGCTCGCGCGGCCGAAGAGGCCGACCAGCGAGAACACCGCGCGGTCCTCGGCGCGCCGAGGCTGCAGGCGCGCGTCGCTCGCCGACTCCTTGGTCCACAAGTTGCGGAAGTAGCAGCTCTTGCCGTCTTGCCGGCAGGCGGCGCGCTGGTCGCCCACGGCCTCGGGCCAGAGGCGCTCGATCTGCGCGATCAGCGGCCGGTCGCTCCCGGGGGCCTTGTTCCAGCTGGCCAGCTTGAGGCGCGAGTCGGGGTCGTAGTCGGAGACCTTGAACGTCCCGGAGCCGGCGACGTGGAGCGGCAATTCGGCGGCCGACAAGCTGCCCAGCGCAGGGCTGGTGTTGCCGAGCGCGGCCTTGAGCTGCGTGGAGATGCGCTCGAGCTGGGCGCCGCACTTGCTGGCCTCGAGCTCGCAGCTCTTGCCGAAGAGCGCCGACATCTTCTCAGTGGATGCGACCGCATTTTGCAGCCCGCGCAAGAGGGGCGAGGCGCGCGAGTGGCCATCGTCGGCGGCGTCGAACGGGGCGAAGACGGGGAACGAGAGCGCCTGCTCGATCATGGCCGCGCCGGTGATGCGCTCGTCGAACTGCTGCAGGACGAAGCAGACGCCGCTCTCGTTGCCGGCGAGCAACTGGCGCAGGCGCTGGTAGAGCGGATTTTCGATGAACGGAACCCCATCGGGCCGCGCGAAGGCGAGCTTCATCCGCGAGTCGTCGAGCGCGCCCGAGCGGATGAAGTTCTCCACCGTTTCAGAGGTCACGACCTCGCTCACCAGGCTCGAGCGGTAGAGGCTGGTCTGCGTCGGCCCGCACTCGGGCACGCTGACGTCGCTCGGCTTCGGGGCCATGACCAGCGCCCGGTAATAGTAGAGCGAGGCGGCCACGTCCGCGGGCCTGATGCGCGCCGTGCCCGAGAAGCAGGCGCTGTCGGCGCGGCCAGGGGTGCAGGCGCGGATGTTGCCGCAATAGACCAGCGAAGGCGGGCCGCGGCTGACCACGCAGTTGGTCTCGTTCGGGCCGCAGTCGCAGTTCTTGCCGTCCTTGCCGCAGTCGCCGGGCAGGCGCCCCTGCTCGAGGACCGCCCGCTTCTTGCCCGCGCGCGTGGACACGAGCGCCGGCAAGAAGAGCGCGTCGTGGACCTGCTCCTCGGTGACGCCGCTGTACTGCCCGGGGCAGATGGCGCGCACGTTGTGGTCGATCTCGAAGAAGCGCAGGTCGCCGGCCGCCTGGTCGCGCTCGTCGCAGAACGCGGGCCGGATGCCCTCGCGCAGCGTCTTCTTGGCGATCAGCCCCAGGTCATCGGCGCCGTCGGCGCGGCGGCACTCGAGCGAGAAGGGCCGCTCGCGGACGCCGATCACCTTCAGCTTCGCCAGGCTCGAGTCGAGCCGGACCTCCATCTTTATTTTCTTCGCCTGGTCGTCCGAGAGCTCGATGCCGCGGTTGATGCGCAGGGCGGCGACCCGCTGGGCGAGCGAGAACGGCTGGCCGGCGCGCGCAGGGCCCGGGTAGAACCCGGCGGCGGCGAGGGCGGCGGCTCCGGTGGCCAGAGCGCAGAGGGCGACGATGGCGCGCATTGGTCTCCTTAGTAAGCCGCGCTGCGCAGGCTGAGGAAATAGAATTTCTGATCGGGCTCGCTGGGAAGCAGCCTGGCTTCGCGGCCGGCGAAGAGCGCCTGGTCGTCGATGTCGCCCGTGGTCACGTAGGCCCAGCCGAGCTGCGCGTGCAGTCGCCGCTCGCTGACCGCGACGTTGTTCAGCTTGAAGGGCCTCGGGCTGAGCACCGAGACGACGCGGCCCGCGCCGCGCTTGAGCTTGAGCTTGAGCGGGACGGGCACCGAGAGGTCGCAGCCCGGCAGGTCGATGGCCTGCACGTCGCCGGGGGGCCCGATCTCGAGCGAGCCCTGCACGGCTTTTTCCTCGCCCTCGACGGGGCACTCCTCGCCCGCCAGATCGCCCCCCGGGATGCCGCGGCGGACATCGTCGAGCTCCTCGCACTGGCGGCAGCGGCGCACTTTGTCCACGAAGGACCTGGTGAAGCCGAAGGGCGGCGGGTACTCGAGCGCGGCGCCTTGCTCGACCGGGCTCGCGAGGCGGCCCTTGGGCAGGCCAAAGAGCGCCTGCACCTTGTCGGCGATGCGCTTGGGGCACACGCCCGACAGGCTCGGGCAGAGGTCCTGATCGCGGCCTGCGGTGGAGACGATCTCCACCCAGCGCTCGCGCAGGCGGGCGCGCACCTTGGCGGGCGCGACGTCGCAGCGCGCCTCGTCGGGGGCGAAGGCGAAGAGGTCGCGCGCGCCCGCCACCAGCTGGCGATATTGCGACACGGTCTTCACCCGCGCGGTCAGCCGCGGGTCGCCGGCGGTGGCGCAGAAGAGCCGGCCCGCGCCCGCGTCGAGCGCGTTCTTCACGGCCGGGTCGAGGTCGGCACCGGCGGGTGTCGCCTCGCGCACGGCAGCAAGACGCTCGCGCACCGGCGCCAGCGAGGCGCTCGAGGGATCGATGGTGAAGAGCGGGTCCGCGTTCACCAGCGGGTCGCCGCAGAGCAGCCGCCGCGCGCACTGGGCCCGCGCGCTCGCGGCAGCGATCTGGTCCGGGTTGCGGAGCACGATGCCGTCGCGCATGCCCAGCCACTCGCGCAGCGCCGAGGCCGCGGCTGCTTGATTGGGAACCACCGCGTTGGCCGCGTCGCCATAGCAGGCCGGCGAGAGCTGCGGCCGGCTCTGCACGGTGGCGAGGCGGAAGGCAAAGGTCTCGCGGCGGGGCTCGTCGTCGTCGTCGCCCGGCCGGCGCGGGGCGAGGGCGGCGCAGCTCTTGAGCCAGTCGCGCTCGGGCGGCAGCGAGACGGCGAGCGGCACGTGCAGGGGCGTCGCGCGGGCCACGGTGCGAAAGGCCTGGCGCGCGGCCGCATCCGCAATCGAGCGCAAGGGCGGCAGCTTCTGGCGCTGCTCGTTCACCTTGGCCTCGGGCGCGAGCGCGAACGCCAGCCAGCGCACGGCCTCTTCCTGGTCCTTGGGCTCCTTCACGTCGCGGGCGATGATCGCGAGCTGCGCGACGTGCTCGGCCGAGAAGCGCATCAGGCCGACGTCGCTCTGCTCGAGGCGCGGCCAGTCGGCGGCGACTTTTGCTTCGCGCGCCGCGGCCGAGACAGCCTCGCGCGCCTCGGCCCAGGCCTTGCTCGCGCGCTCGCCCTCGGCGAACCCGGGCCGACCCTCGGCGTAGATGGCGGCGCGCACGGCGTCGAGCGCGTCGAGCGAGGCGCGGACCTTGTCCACGGCGGCCTTGAGCGAATCGGCGCGGCAGCTGAGCTGCTGGGTCAGCTCGTCGATCTTGCGCGCCAGGCCGTCCGAGACGCCGCTCGCGGGCTTGTTCGACTGCTGCTCGAAGCGCCGCTCGAGCCGGGCGGCGTCGTCGAGCGCCGCGCGCAGGAAGCCCGTCAGCGAGTCGCCGAGGTGGAAGGGCGCGGTCACCTCCAGCTCGACCAGCATCGACGGGATGCTCGGCCACTTCCCGTTCGCCGGCGCGAGGGTGAGCGTGATGCCGGGCCCCGCGACGGGAAAGGTGTCGCCGGTGATGCGGGTATCACCGAGCGTGATCACCGCGGCCTCGCGCGCGGACGGCGGCGTCACCGACAGCCGCGCCACCGCCGAGTCCACCGTGGGGACGCGATCGAACGAGAGGACGAAGCGCTCGTCGCGCGAGGAGATGCGCAGCTCTTGCGCCTGCGCTTTGACCGTCTCGCAGACGGCGCCGCCGGCGGGCTGATCGAGGGCCACGCGCGGCTGGCTGATGATGGGCGCGACGCTCGTGCAGCCGCTCGCGAGCCAGGCCAGGAGCAGCAGCACTGCCAGCGAGGCCAGCGCGATGCGGGTGGAGGAGGCCTGTCCATGCCGCCATCCGGGGAGCCAAGGGTGCACGTTCGGCCGCACGAGCAGCCTCCAGGCGGTGAGGGTCCATGGTGCGCGGCGCAGCCCGCCGCCCACGTCTTCGGCGGCGCTCGCGGGCGCGTCGCGCATGCCGCGCGCGATGACGACAAGGCCGTCCGGCCGTGCCGACGGCTCATCGCCGCCAGCCGCCGCGCCTCTTCTCGCTTCGGCCGTTCGTTCAGTCATCGGAGTCGCCGAACCCATTCTGCGCGAGGTAGCTCACCGCGCAAAACAGTTCGTCGACTTCGGCCTCGAGAAGCTCGAGCCCCTGGGCTTGCAACGCTTGCCGGAAAGCATCGGTCGCCGGCTCTTGGGGACGCTCGAAGCCGCCGGCCGGCTCTTGTGCAAAGGAATAGCGTCGCTGGATCTTTCCCGGACGCGCGAGGAGCGCGCTTTCTTCGGCGGCGAAGGCGGCCAGCGCGGGCGGCGCGCGCGGGGAAGCGGCCAGCGAAGCCAGGGTGGACCGCGGGTCCCAGAGGTCGCGCACGCCGGCGATGTCGTCGAGAAAGTGCGTCTCGAAGAGCGGCAATTGGCGATCGAAGGCGCGGTGCAGGCTCTTGTCGAGCGTCTTCTTGAAGGCCTCGCGCTTCTCTGGATCGGAGAGGCGCGCGAGCTGCACGGCCAGCTCGGCGTCGAAGACGCGCTCGGCCCAGAGCGCTGGCTCCTCCGGCAGGAAGGGCGCCCGGCGGCGCAGATCAAGGTACGCGGCGCGCCTCGCCTCGCGTCCGCTCTCGTGCGCGTCACCGGTGACGAAGACGAGCACCGGGTGCTTGCTCTCTTCCCATCCGGGCGGGCGCAGATCGTGAGGCGTCATCAGCTCGATAGCGACGTCGCTGGTGCGCGAGACCGGCTCGGCCAGGATCAGGTTGCGCACGGCCAGGAGCGGGGCCGCGTGCGAGCGCAGCCAGGAAGTCAGCTCCTCGCGATCGGCGACCGAGAGCCCTTCGAGGTGGAAGATGCCGAGCCACGGCCCGCCCGAGCCCTGGTGCGCGCGCTTGTGGCCGAGCAGCGTGCCAGGCCCCGGCGCGCCCTTTACCGAGAGCGCACCCGCGCCGAGCGCCACCATCTTGGTCCAGAGCCGCGTTGCGTCCATCGTTGCCTCCACGACACGCCTCTAAGTAAAAAGTCGCCGGGTCCAACCCGGCCGTCGCGGACGGCTGGCGGCGGGTGATCCAGGTCGTCAAGCGAGCGGAGTCAGCTTGAAGAAAGGTCCGAGCAGCGCCACGGCCTCCTCTAACGTCTGGTGCGCCGACGCTGCAACACGGGCGATCGCGTCGGCGTCGAGGAGGAGCTCGTCGTCGGGCGAGCGGTGCACCCCCCACGCCGCAGGCAGCCGGCTTGCCGCGGCCCTGAGCGCCGTCAGCTCCCGGGGCGAGCGAGCGCGTCCAGGCGCAAGCTTCAAGAAGAGGGCGACGTCGCGATCGAGGAGCGGATCCTCGCCGGCGAGCGCCAGGTTGAGGAGCACGCCGAGCGCCACTCGGGTCGAGAGCTCGACGCCGTCGCGCAGGCACTCGTTGCGCAGCTGCTCGAGGTAGATCTGCGCCGGCACGGCAGCGACCCGCGGGTGGGCAGCGCGCGCGCGCTCCAGCGCTGGATAGAGAGCGCCGTCAAGCGCGGCGGCGGCCTGCTTCATCCCCGGATGTTGCAAGAGCGAGGCGCGCAGCAGGGCGGCGTCCTGGGGCGAGGCAGCGCGCTCGTCGGCCCTTCGATCGAGCCGCTCGGCAGCGTCCGCCGAGAGGCCGAGGCGCTCGCGGGGCCGCGGCTCGTCGGCAGGGTCGCAACTGACGGTGCTGGCCACCACGCGCAGGTCCAAGGGCGAGAGCTGCTCGAACTGCGCCAGGGCGCGCGCCAGCTCGGCGAAGAGGAGGGCGGGCGCGTCGTCCTCGTCGCGCAGGCGGCGCCCGATGGCCACCACCTCGCGCGCCAGCCAGGGACCGAGCGACGGATGGCGCGCGACCAGCGCCTCCCAGCGGCGCGCGAGCGCGGGCGGCGTCCCCGCGGGCAAGGCAAGCTGTGCGCGATCGGCCACCATCCCAGTCATTGCCTGCCGACCTCAGCGCGGCAAGAGATCGCGCGCGCGTGGCTCGAGCCACGCGAGCATCTCGCGCAGGCGGGGCCTGGCCGCGGCGACCATCGCCGCCACCTCGGCCGCCGCGATCTGGCCGCCCGCGCGCGCCATCTTGGCCGAGATCAGCGCGCCGTCGCGCGGAGAGGGCCTGGTCGAGAGCGCCGCGCGCAGCAGCACCGTCGCGGCCTCGGTGGTGCGGCCGTAGGCCTCGTCCAGCGTCAGCGTCTCCCAGGGCTCGCTGGCCTCGCCGGTCCCTTCGGGCGCGAGCGCGATCAGGTCGAGCAGCAAGGCGACCACCTCGGCGCGATCGGCAAGCCACTCCTGGCCCCCAAAGCCGGCCGCGGCGAAGACCTCGCGCAGCCCGCCGTGGCCACGCCGGTCGCTCGCCACCAGGCGCAGGAGCGACGCGAGGCACGCGGCCACTTCGCGCAGCGTGAGCGTGCCCGCGACGGACGGCAAGGGAGCGCCGCGCGCGCTGCGCCAGGGCCAGAGCGCCTCGGCAGCGTGCAGCGCACCCGCGAGCAGCGCCCGCGCGCTCTCTTGCTGTCCCTTGCCGGAATTTCTCTCCAGCCGCTTGAGGCCGTTCGAGCGCGCGCCCAGGATCAAGCTGCGCAGGTACGGGCCGCGCTCGGCGTCCTGGCCCGTCGGGTGGCTGTCGAAGAGCCGCAGAGTCACCAGGGACGCGGCCCGGCCGTGATCGGCGCCGGCGAGGCGCGCGGCGATGTAGACCTCCTGCCCCACCGCCAGCACCTTGAGGAAGACGGCGGCGAACGGCTGCACCAGCTGGGCGTCGTCGAAGAGGCCGTCGAGCACCCGGCGCGCCGTCCCGACGGGCAGCGGCCGCAGCTCGGCCAGGGCGAGCGCGTGCAGCTCGTCGTAAGCGGCCTGCAGCGCCGCCGAGAGCGCGCGGCCATGCGGGTGGCGGGCGAGCAGCTGCCGCGCCTGGGCGAGCCAGGCCAGATCGGCGGTCGGGAGCACCTCTCTCGCCTCGCCGCAAGAGACGAAGCTGGCCGGATCCTCGACGGCGAGCAGCGCCTCGGCGCCCCTCGGACCCAGCGCCGCGCGCAGCTCGTCAGGCCAGAGGAGCGACCGGTCGAGCGCTCGCGCCCGCTGCCCGCGCGACGGAGCGCGCTTGAAGAACGAAGGCAGCCAAGGGCCTGCAATGCCGCCGCCCCGCGAAGCGTAGGCCTGTTCGAGGAGCGTGGCCAAGAGCGGCAGGCGCGGGTTCACCACAGTTGGTTCGCTAACAGCGCGCTCCCGTGCGCGTCAACCGAACGCTTGGCGCCGGCGCCCGCCGGGCAGTACAACGAACGGGCTGGGGGTCGCATGTTTGTCGAGGTCGTCGATCCGTCCGGCCGGCCTCTCGGGCCTCAAGAGCGATACGGGTGCTCGCGGCTGCGGCTGTCTCGCGTGCGCCTCGACGCCTCACTGCCGCGCGCGACTTTTCAAGAAGAGGAGCAGCGGGCGCCGCGCGGGACGGTCTCGCACGCCCACTTGAGCGAGATCGCCGCCGGGCTCTCCGAGGCCTGCAAGCTGTTCTCGCTCGCGCTCGGGATGCAGGCCGCCCTGGTCGAGTGCGACGTGGTGGTCGAGCCGCAGAACGGCCGCAGCCGGCTGCTCGCGGACGGCTCGGCGCACGGCTTTGGCGAGATCCGGCTGGCCATCGGCACGGGTGCGCCCGGGCTCGATGTCCGCCACATCGCCCGGCACGAAGCGCTCCACCTGCTCCTGGCCAAGGCGATGCCCCGCGACCAGCACGTGCGCTGGGACGCCAAGGACGACACCTTCGTCGATTGCATCGTCCGCGGCATCGAGAGCTGCGACGAGCCCGAGTCCGCGCCGGAGCTGCCCGAGCGGCTGCTCGAGACCCCGCCGCGGGCGCGCGGCTGGAAGCAGTGGGCCGAGGCGGAGCAAAGGTCCGCGCCCGCGTTCTTCGAGCAGCTCGACGCGCGCGTGACCGCCTGGGTGGCCGAGCTGCACGAGCCTGAGGGCGAGGCGCGCGATGCCTTCGCCGCGCACAAGCGCACCTGGGCCATCGAGACGGCTTTCGGCCGGCGCTGGCTGCGCGAGGCGCGCCGGGAGGCGCAGAGCGACGACGCGCCCATCGACTGGCTGATCGACGACCGGCGCCACCACTTCCACCTCTATGCGAGCGGCGGCATCGCGCGCTATCGGCCCGCGGCTTCGCTCGCGGCGCTGTCCGACGACGCGCTCGACTGGACGGTCAAGCTCTCGCTGCTCGCGCAGGCGCTGCAGTGCGCCGACGACCGGACCTTCGATGCCGCCCTCTGTGGCGAGGCCGACGCCGTGGGCGAGGGCGAGCAGGCCTGTCGCCACAAAGTGCTGGAGGCGACGGCGGCCGCGCCCCGCAAGGACCGCGCGCGCTTGTACCTGGCGCGCCGCGGGTCGGCCTGCCGCGCGCCACCGCCAGGCCGCGAGCTCCTGCACCGAAGCCCTCCGCGCGGGCGCGAGGTGGTCCAGCGCGCGCTCTTCGGCCTGCCCCCCGCGGCCGAGGCGCGCGTGGTCTGGGCGCGGATCGCGGCGCGGCTCTTGACCGACCACGCGGGCGAGATCTCCGCGCTCTCGGTGGGTCCGCCGCCGCCGCGGGGCCGCGTGGTGGTCATCGCCGAGGACGCGGCCTGCGCGGAGCCCTGGCTGCAAGCGCGCGCGCTCCTCGGGCAGGCCTTCGCCGAGCGGCGCGTGGCCGACTGGGTCCCCCGCATCGACCTGGTCCAGTCGCTCTCGCAAGTCGGCAAGAGCGCGGAGCCGGCCCTGCTCGTCTTCGGCTGCGCGCTGCAGGCTTCGTTCTCGTCGTTGCTCACCAGCGTGCGCGCGCTCGCGGCCAGGTCCAACGTCCGCGGCGCGCTCTTCCGCTCTCTAGAGGCCGGCGCCGCCCACCAGCGCACGCCGAGCTGCACGCCGCCCCGCGACCCGCGCTATCGCGAGGCCATCTGGGCGCCGCCCGAGCGCGCGCAATCCGGGGACGACCTGGTGCATGCCATCGACGAGGAGACGAGGGGCGGCCAGCTCTTGACACCGCTTTCGCACCTCCTTTCGATCACGAGCTTTGGCGTCGAGGAGGTCATCCTCGAGCCCGACGCGCCCGCGCGGCCGCGAGCTCGCGCTTGAAGTTGACCGCGTAGCGCGCCGCCGAGGCGGGCAGCGCCGCGTGCGCCGCGTCGTGACCCTCCAGCGCCTTGGGCGCGCGGCCCCAGTGATAGGCCATGGCCGCGAACGTCGCCCGGTCGAGCGCGCGGCCGCGAAAGCCCGCCTTGCGCAGCGCCGGATTTCTCGCCAGCGCCGCGAACGCCGGCCGCCAGCGCGCGAAGGCCGCCTTGTAGACCCGCGCCGCCGCGGTGGCGTTGATGCGCAGATCCCAGAGCAGCGAAGGGGACGCGAGCTGGAAGATGCCGGCCCAGAACTGCATCACCTGAAAGGGGCCAAGCTCGCAGTCGAGGCCCACCGCGGGCCGCAGGCCGGTCTCCACCATGGCGATGGCCTCCAGGGCCGCCGGGTCAACGCCCTCGACCCGCGCCACCTCGTGCACGAGCCTGCGCATCGAGGCGTGCTGCGCGGGGGTCGGCTTCTCGCCGTAGATCCCCGCCGTCTCCCTGCACTGCTGGCCTTTTGCCAGCGCGGGCAGGGAGAGGAGGAGCATCAGTGCCGCGGCTGCGCGCATCGGGCGACCGCTTACTTCGCGTACGGGTCGCTCGGGTGATAGGCGGCGGCGCGCGACGCCTGCTGCTGCTGCGGGCCGAGCGGCGACAAGAGCGTCTTCGGCGCGCCGTTGCCATCCGATTGTGTCGCGACGTCGATGGCCACCCGCGCGGCTGCGCGCTGCGTGACCGCCAGCATCACGCGCGAGCGGAGCGCGAGCAGGCCCGCCTTGCGCCGGAGCGCGCGCAGATTGAGGCTGCCGTCGGGGCCGCCGTCGCCGAGCGTGTCTTTCACCAGCGCGCCGATCTCGTCCTCGAGCGCCTTGTCGGCGGGGTCTGGCGGCACGCAGGTGTCGGGCGAGAGGAAGCAGGCGGAGTCGGTCATGCGCAGGTCGCGCTCGGCGGCGCGCATGTGCTCCTCGGCCTCGCGGGCCAGCGCATTGGCCGTCGATTCGCCGCCCACCGCGGGCCCGTTGGCGCCGGCCGGCGCGTCACCGGCCATCGAGTCCACCTCTTCGAGCACGGTCTCGTAGAGCTTGCGCGCGCGGCGCAGATCGCTCGAGTAGCTGGCGAGGAACTTCGCGTGCGCCGCCTGCGAGGCCTTGCTGTGCGCGCCGTTCCTGGCGGTCTCCGAGCGCCACTCCTGGAAGCGGCTCTTGGTGGCGTCGCTGCGCTCGACCTGCGCGGCCTGGCCAAGCTTCATCCAGGCGCGGCTCATGCGCAGCGCGGGGCTGTCCTGCGTCTCGGTCCACTGGCCGCCTTCCGGCGCCTGGACCGCGGGCAGCGGCACGGGAGGCAAGGGATAGGTCACGCCCTCGCCCACGTTGATGGGCGCGAACTCGGAGTGCTTGGCGGCGGGCATCGCCAAGAGCGCGGCGAGGGCGATTGCGGTGATGGTCATGGCGGGCTCCGGTTCCTACCGCTCGTCCGCGCTGCGGAGCGCGGGGGCGAGGGTCTCTAGGATCTGCTCGGACTGCGTGGGCGGCGGCGGGCGGCGCGCGATCTGCATCTGCGCCAGGCGCTGGCCAAGCTCGGCGTTGGCGCGGCGCAGCTCGACGACCTCGCGGCGGGCCTTGGCCTCTTGCGACTCGGCCCGCCTGGCGCGCGCCTTCTGCCGCTCGACCTCGCTCGAGGGCACGAGCGAGGCGGTGGCGACGGAGGGCCCCCTGGCGGCCTGGGCGCCGAGGACATTGGGCCCGCTGTCGAGCGACTTCACCAGCGGCGCGAGCGCGGCCTTGGTGTCGTCCACCAATTTGACGGCGTCCTTCTGCAGCGCCTTGCCGTCGGCAAACTGCGGCGCGACGTTGCCGCTGGCCATGACTTGCGGCTTGTCTTTGGACGGCTCGCGGCGGCCGAGCCAGACGATCGCGCCCACGGCGACCACGCCGCCGAGCACGAGCCAGACCAGCTTGGAGTGCCTGGTGGTGGGGTCGTAGGGAGTGAAGGGTCGAGACTCGGTCTGCATTTGCGATCTCCTTAAGTCAACTCAAGTAATCTGGTTCAGTTGGGTTACCGGCTCGCCGACAGCGGTCCGCGGAGCGCTCTCACGCCGCGCAAGAAGGCGTCGTTGACCGCCTCCGCGGTGTGGGGCGAGGCCTCGCCGGCCAGAAACGTAACGGGCGGCGCCTCGGAGGCGTGCAGCGCCCAGACGATGAGAAATCCCCGCGACGTCGGATCGACCGGCGTGCGCTGGGGCGCGCTGGCCTTGGGGCAGCGGTCGCGGAGCACGCGCACGCCCTCGCCGGCCAGCTTGTTGGCGTCGGCCGGCTTGCCCGAGGCGAGCAGCGCGTACGCGTCTCGCAGCCTGGCGGCGCCTTCGCCGCAGCCGTCATTGGAGGGGCGCGTGGTGGCGAGGGCAGCGCAGCCCGCGACCACCGCGTCGAGATTTCCAGTGGCCCGGAGCGCGGCGTGCGAGACGCGGCGGGCGGCGACGCAGGCGCGGTCGATCAGGTCGGGGCTGCCGCGGAAGACGCCGGCCTGGAAGAGCGGCAGCGCCAGGGACGACGAGAGCACCTGGCTGGCCGAGGGCAGGACCTGGTCGAGCTCCTGCAGCGCGATGGGCGAGCTGAGCGCGTTCTGCGCCTCGCGCAGCTTGACGATTTGATAACCCGAGGCGTCGCTGTCGAGCGGGCCGACGGGCGGCGTCCCGGCGCTGCGGGCTTCATCCAGGCCGAGCGACCAATCGCGCGGGGCAGGGTCGTAGGCGGGGGGCGGCGCGTGGGCGCAGGCAGAGGCGGCCAGGGCGGCAGCGCAGGCGATCGATAATTTCCACATTGATGAAATCCTCCGGTTCGGTAACCCAAGCAAAAAGGCCCCTGTCAGGCGGGCAGGGGCGGCAGCATCGACTGGCCGGTGGCGTCGAGCAGCCCCTGGCCCTTGCCCATGCGGTAGGCGGGCCAGGCCACCTCGACCACCGAGCGCACCGCGCCGCCCCAGGCCTGGTCCAGCTCGCGCAGCCAGGTCTCGGCGCGGGCCACGGCGCCCTCGCGCTCGCGGGTGGCGCAGGCACCTTGGGGCAGCCGCTCGAGCTCGACGTTGGCGCCAAAAAAGCCGTGCAACCGCAGCGCGGGCACGCCGCCGCCGCGAGACTCTTCGAGCGTGGCGGGCGAGAGCAGGGGCGGGCAGAGGCTGGTCAGCGTGCGGCCGTACTCGGCGCAGACCGCGACCACCGGGCCCTTGCCGATGCGCTCGAGCTTCAGGTCGCCCTCGCGGATGCGCGCGTTGGTCACCAGCACCGAGAGCGCGAGCGGGTCCGAGGAGCAGCCATAGGCCTGGGCATCGGAGGGCGAGAGGGCGCTGGGGAGCGAGAGCGCCGGCAAGAGCTCGGCGGCCGTGGGATTCGCGCTCAGCCGCGCCAGGAGCAGGCCGGCGGGATCGCGCAGGCGGGCGAGGCCGGCCAGGGCGAGGCAGCGATCGAGCGCGTCGCCATCGGCCGGGAAGGTGATGGAGAGGCCGCTCTCGATCGGCGTCGAATCGATCCCGAGCTTGCCCAGCGCGGCCGCCGTCGACTCGCGCGCCTGCGCCGGCAAGGGAAGCGAGAGCTGCACCACCGGCACCAGCTTGCCGAGCTGGGCGAGCCAGGCGGGCACCTCGTCGATGCTCTCGGGGAGCCGGCCGCGCGCCGACTGGAACGAGAGGAGCTCGCGCGTGCGCTCCATCTTAGGCGGCCCTCGTCGAGTGCAACGAGCGCATCAGCTCGCGCAGCAGCGCTTGGGTTGCCGCGGCGTCGCGCTCGGCCTTGCTGGTGCCTTGTTCGGCCACCGCGACCAGCCGGTCGAGCGAGCGCAAGAGCAGCTCTTCCGGCTCGCCGCCGCGGGCCTCGGTGCCGCCGTGCTCGAGCTTGCGCGCGGCCAGGACAATCAGCGGCCCGACCAGCATCGGCAAGGTTCCGCCCACCATCAGGAAGTAGGCAAAGCTGATCTCGCGGTACGCCTTGGCCATCGTCGCCGAGAGCAGCTCGGGGTTGGTCTGCGAGCCGACCGCGTCGCCGAGCGCCCCCATGCCGAGCGCGCCGAGCAGCGTCGAGAGGCCAAGCCCGAGGCCCGGCCCGAGCAGCATCAAGGACATCGCCAGCGGTCGCACGTGGCGCTGCCAGAGGTCAGCCCGGCGCGCAGCGCGGATGCGCCGGACCGCCGGGTCGATTCCTCGCGCGCGCCGGTCGCTGGCCGCGCGCCGGCCTTCGATGAAGACCCAGGCGAAGAGCGCAAGCTGGGTGAGGTTGAGCGCGAGCAGCGCCGGAAGGCCGCCGTAGGTGTCCACCGTGTACGACCAGAAGCGCGCCAGCAAGTCCATGCTCGGCAAGCAAAGAAGCACCTGGCCCCGGCTTCTTTGCTTGGGACCCATGAGGCCACTGAGAGCCGCGCTGGCGTTGGCTGTGCTGCTCTCGCTGTGCAGCGCCGCCGCTGACGCCGCCACCGGCCACAAGCGAAAATCCGCTTCCAAGGTCGCCAAGGTGAAGCCGCCGCGCGAGCCCTGGCTGCTCTTTCCCGTCGACGTGAAGTCGTTCCAGCGCGTCTCGTCCAGCTTCGGCTTCCGCAAACTGCACCGCACCTGGAAGCAGCACCGCGGCGTCGATCTGGTCGCCCCCCGCGGCGCCTGGGTGGTGGCCGCGCGCGAGGGCCGGGTGACCAGCATCGGCAAGGACAAGCTCTGCGGCTTCTATGTCCGCCTCGAGCACGCCAACGGGTGGCGCACCGTCTATTGCCACCTGAAGCGCGACCCGCGGGCCATCGGGCTCGTCGAAGGCGCCGACGTCGCGGCGCAGTCGGTGCTGGGCGAGGTGGGCAGCACCGGCCACTCGACCGGGCCGCACCTGCACTTCTCGCTGGTCGATCCGGCGGGCAAATCGTGCGACCCGCTGGCCTCGCTCTACACGCCGCGCGAGACCTACGACCTGCTTCGTCAATGGGCGAAGCGATGAAGGCGCTCCCGATCGCGCGCGCCGCGGCGGTGGCGCTCCTGGGCGCTTGCTGCGCGATCGGCGCGACCGCGCTGGTGGCGCCCGCGGAGCTCCTGCACCTCTTGCCGCAAGGTCCACAGGCGCAGGCGCAAGTGGCGGGCGACCTCGAGTCGCTGCGCGCCGCCGACGGGTCCTTGCGCCCCCCAAAGGCGATGCTGCGCGCCGCCGCCGCCTATGAGGATCGCGGCTACTTCTCCCGCCCGCGCTGGGCCCCGCCGCTCAGCCCGACCGGGCTTGGCCGCGCGCTGCTCCGCAACCTGCGCGGCGTTCCCGAAGGCGGCTCGACCATTCCCCAGCAGGTCGCCAAGCTCTACCTGCGCGGCGGCCGCAAGGCCACGGTCGGCGAGAAGGTCACCGAGCTGGTCTTCGCCACCTGGGCCACGCGGGCCGTCCCCGCCGACGAGCTGGTCGAGCTCTACCTGAACCTCGGCGCCAGCGCGGCGCTCGGCTCTCTGCGCGCGCCGGCCGATGGGCTGCAGCGGCTCTCGCTCGCCATGTTCGGCCTGCCCTTGTCGCGCCTGGGTCGCGAGGATCAGCTCGTCCTCGCCGGCACGCCGCGCGGGCTCTCCTGGCTCAAGGGGCACCCGCGGCTCTCGACCGAGCGGGTCCACGCCGCGCGCGCGTTCCTCACCGCGCAGGGCGACTGGGACGGCACCCGCCCGACGTATCTGGACGACGACCTCGAGCCCTCGGCGGTCTTTTCCTTCTCGTCGGGCTGGACCGAGTCCTTGGCCAGCGGCGGCGCAGCCGACCTCGATCTCGTCTCGGCCGTCGAGCCTTTGCGCAGGGGCCTCGCCGAGGAGCTGCAGCACTTTCCCGACGCCAGCGTGCGCCTCGCCTTCTCGGTCATCGGCCCCGAGGGCGCGGTGCTGGCCCGCTCGGGCACCGAGGCCGCGATGATGACGCTCAACTACGGCTCGGTCGCCAAGGTCGAGCCGCTCGCGCTGGCCGTCGAGGCGCTCGGCCCCGCGGCGGTGCGCGCCTTCACGCTCTCGCCTGGGCCGTGCGTGCGCTGGATCTGGGCCACCAAGGGCCTGCGCCACTCGCGCGCCAGCCGCTATTGCCCGACCGATGTGCACGCGCCGCCTGGGCCCCTCTCGTTCAGCGAGGCGGTGGCGCGCTCGATCAACACCACGACGGTTGGCCACGTGGCGCTCTTGCCGCTGCTCATCGACGCCGCCCGGCCCGATCTCTCGGCGCGCATCCGCCAGACGCTGACCCCGCGCGAGCTGGCCTCGCTCGACTCGCCGGTGGACCGCGCGCTGACCGCCAATCTACTGAGTAGCTTGGGCACCGCGACCACTGCCGACGACGTGCCCGAGCGTCTGGGCTACTCGGCGCTGCAGACCGGCTTGTTCCGCTACTTGAAGGAGCGGCGAGAAGCGGCCGGCCTGCCCGCGCGGAGGCTGCCCGACGACCCGACCTCCACGCTCGGCAACTCCTCGCGCGCCACGGTCGAGCAGATCGGCGGCTACTTGCACAAGCGGCTCTTCGAGCCCGGCCGCGAGTGCCGCCTCTCGGACGTGGGCTCCCTGCTCGCGCTCGACCGCAAGGTCGGCACGCTCCGCTGGCTGGCCGCGCGGCACCCGAAGCTGGTCTTCAGCGGCAAGACCGGCAGCTCGCCGCACGACGACGGCGCGGTGGCGGCGGTGGCGCTCTGCCTCGAGGGACGGCCTGTGGTCCTGACCGCCGCCGTGCGGCCCGTGGGCGCGCGCTTGCCGGCGGGGCTGCAGGGCTCGACCCTCTTGCGGGCGCTTGATTCCTACTTGACCCAACTCAAGAAGCTGGGACGCCGCGTGGAGTCGCCCGCGCTGCCCGGTTGGGCCAACGAGATCGAGTCGCCCGCGCTTGCCGCAGAGCCGATGCTTGCCGCCGAGGTGGTGCAATGAGGAACGAGCGCAAGGACGGCCTGCACGAGATCGAGGCCATCGTCTACCGCCTCTTCGCCGAGAAGCAGTTCGCGCTGGCGCTGCTTGCGCTCGTGATGGTGGGCCAGCTCTTGACCGCCCAGTTCCTGCTCTTGCGCCTGACGCCGCCCAAGGGCAGCCACGTCAGCGCGCCGCTCGGCCGCGATCGCGTGGACGTCGTCTGCCAGGGCGCCACCCCGCGCACGCTCGCGGGGCTGGCCATCGCGCCCGCGGACCTGCGCGCGAAGAAGGTGGTCGTCCACCTGCCTCCCGAGGCGAGCGCGTGCCTCGGCAGCCTGGACGCGAGCGACGTGCTGGTCGGCATCGGCGGGTCGCCAGATGGCGCGAAGTAGCCCGCTGCCGCAGCGCCCCCGGCTCTTGCGCGCGGTGCTGCTGCAGCTTCTGGCCATCGCCTTGGTGGTGCTGGCCATCACCGCGTTTCAACGCGCGCCCGGCTCGACGGCGCTGCCTGATGTGCCGAAGCCGAAGCCGCCGCAGCGGTTGGTGCGCGTCATCAAGCTGCCCGTCCCCGCGCCGCCGCGGCCTGCGCCAAAGCCGCCTTCCGTGGCGCAAGAAACACCGACCCCCAAGCCGCCGCCAAAGCAGCTCGCCCGCGCCCAGCCTGCCCCGCCGCGATCGGCGCCGCCGCGACCTCCGGCCCCCTCGCCGGAACGCGCGCCGTCATCACCGGCACCTTCGTTGGCAGCGGAGCAGACTTCGGTAAAGGGAGTTCCACTCCGCGTCATGATCCCAAGCGACCCGCGCGCCATCGAGGCGCACCTGTCGCGGTCGGGCGGCTGCCTCGTGGTCTCGCGCCTGCGCGGCGAAGAGGCCGAGCCGCTCGCGACCTTCACCGTGCAAGGCGGCCGCGCGGTGCCGACCGAGGGCCCCCCCTGCGGCGGCGTCCCGCGCCTCTTGTCGGGCGACTCCCTCAACGAGGCGCTCGGCGACCCCATCGGCCACGCCGCGCGCGCCTCGGGCGAGACGGGCCCGCTGGTCTTGCAGATCGTCCTCTCTTCGTCGCTGCACGGCGCCGCCCAGGTGGCGCTGGCGGCGCGCTTTGGTTCTTTGCCGCAGAATCAAATGGCGCAGGCCGCGGCAGGCGCTGGATATGAGCTGCGCTGCTATGCCGAGCCTTCCGGCGAAGTTCGCTGCCAATAGTCGCGATAGTATCCAGCCATGGAACTAAAGGTGCGGCCGATCGAGGCAGCCGATCTGCAGGCGATCTGGACGCTCAACAACCAGCACGCTCGTGAGTTAGGCCATACCGGTCTCGAAGAGATGAGAGGGTTCATTGCAACCTCGGTGCTGGCGACCGCCATTGGTAGAGTCGCAGCGCCCGACGCCTTCTTGCTCGCCTTTGATCAAGACACCCCGCCGCAAGGACCCAATCACGCCTGGTTCCTCGCCCGCCACCGGCGCTTCCTCTACGTCGATCGGGTCTGCGTGGCGGCCCCTGCGCGCAAGCGGGGCCTCGCGCGGGCGCTCTATGCAGACGCCTTCGCCGAGGCAGCAAGACACGGCGCACCCGTGATCTGCTGTGAAGTGAGCAGCGATCCGCGGAATCCAGTCTCGGACCAATTCCACGCCGCGCTCGGGTTCGCCGTGGTGGGAAGCGCGTTGTTGCCCGAGCGCCAAAAAACCGTGCGTTACCTGGAAAAGGTTATCCTTATTGCCAATAGACCCTGACCCGACCGTGAAACGGGTAGGGTTGATCGTCGGCTGCGAGAGCAATCCCCAAGGGAGAGTCATTGGCCGCGTCGGCCCTGGGGGCGAGCTCTGCATAGGAGTCAATCACCGGCGGGTGGTCCAGCAAGAGCGCCGGGATATTGCTATCGATATTGTGCGAGCGCAGCGCCGCGCCGATGCTTGACCGCACATCAAAAGTGGTGCCTGACGCTTCCGAGGCCTGCTCATTGATCTCGTCCCAGGTCCAGGCGTGATTCAGGCGCGCGGGAACGCTGGTCTGATAGCTCGCGCTCATGGTCGCCGTATAGACGACGCAGCCGGTGTCCTCGTGGGCCACGGCGGAAATGGCGACCCCGCTGCGCGCGGCAAAGCGGTGCGAATATTTGAGCGCCGCCTTGGCGGGCCGGGGGGAGGGGGCGCAGACCGAGAACGACAGCGTCGAGAAGCGCAGCTCCTCGAGGAAGGCGTGGGTCTCGAGGTGGTCCTTGCCGGTGACCGCCGCCGAGAGGATTTCATTGTAGAAGGCCGCGGGAAAAGGCGCCCCGAGCGAGAGCAGGCGCTGTGTGCTGGTGAAGTCGGCCACCTCGGCGGCGTCGCCGAAGAGCTGGGTGACGCGGAACGGGACGGCAAAGGCGAGGGCGATGGTGGAGGTCGCGTCGGCCGCGCGCGCGAACGAGAGGAAGCTCGGCGGGTGCATCTCCGTCTCGTAGGGCGGGTGGCCGCAGTCGAAGATCCAGGCGCCGCGCATGACCACGCGGTCGCCGGCGGCGGGGCTGAAGCCAAAGGCCGCCTCGGGGAAGAGGCTGGTGCCGATCTCGGTGTGCAGGGTCTTGTTGGCCCCGTCGCGGTTCTTCACCAAGAGCTCGAAGGGGGCATCGAGCGTGACGTCCATGTCGAAGTCGAAGCCGAGCGGGTGGTCGAACGAGGTGTCGAGCGACGAGTGGTCGGTGTCCTGGACGACGCCGGACGCCCAGAGCTCTGGCTGCAGCACGCTGGACCTGCCGGCGATCGGCCCGGAGACGACCGGCGCCCAGTGCAGCGGCACCTGCGCGTCCTCGGGCGCGTGCGTGGCCAATTCGCCGAGGAACGCGCGCGTGACGTCAGGCGAGCACGAGGACTGTTGTGGTCCGGTGAAGCCCGCGGGCAGCACGGCCGCATTGGCCGCCGCGGCCGCCGTCGCATCGAGGCCGAGGATGGGACGCGAGAGCGGACCCGCCGGATACTCAGTGGCCGCCCGGCCGCACGCGAGCTGCAGGGCGAGCGCTGCCGCGAACACCAAGGGCGAGAGGCTGAGCCGCATCTGCCCAGCGTAGCGCAGAGTCAACCGAGGCGCGAAAGGAGGCGTCGGCGTTTGCATCAAATGCGGCGATCGCATGTCCTTCTGCAAGCGATCCGCCGGAGGCCTCGATGACGCTCTTGCACGATCTCAAAGCTGGCGCGCGGTCGCTCTGGCGCTCACCGGGCGTCACGGCGGCGGCGCTGCTCTCGCTGGCGCTCGGCGTCGGCGTCTCCAGCGCGGTGTTCTCGGTGGTGCAGGCCCAGCTCCTCACGCCGCTGCCTTTTCCCCAGCAGGACGAGCTGGTCTACGCCAACGAGATCACCGCGCCCGACGGGGCGCTCAATGCGGTCTCGGGGCCCGATCTGGCCGACTTTCGCGCGCGGGCGCGATCGTTCCAGCAGCTCGGCGGCTTCCGCGCCACGGCCTTCACGCTCACGGGGCTGGGCGAGGCCGAGCGCATCGACGCTGGCGCCCTCGACGCGCAAGCGTTCGCGGCGCTGCGGATCGCGCCCGCGCAAGGCCGCGGCTTCGACCAGGCCGACGACGCCGCGGGCGCGCCCCAGGTGGTGCTGATCTCCGAGCGGCTCGCCCGGCGCAAGCTGGCGGCCGACGGCGCCGTGCTCGGCCGCACGCTGACGCTCGACCGCCAGCCATTCACCATCGTCGGCGTCATGCCCGGCAGCTTCCGCTTTCCCCTCGACGGCCCGCGCGCCGAGCTCTGGGTGCAGCCGCGCTACGCCCCCTTCGGCGACAAGCTCGATCTGCGCGCCCTCTTCTTCTTCCAGCTCGTGGGCCGCCTCGCTCCCGGCGCGTCGCTCGCGCAGGCGCGCAGCGAGCTGCAGGCGATCGTGGCCTCGCTCGCGGCCGCGCACCCCGACTCGCATGCGAACCGCTCGGCGCTGGTGGTCCCGCTCCGCGAGCAGCTCGTCGGCCACGAGCGGTCGGCGCTCTTGCTCTTGCTGTCCGCGGTGGGCCTGCTCCTCTTGATCGCCTGCGCCAACGTGGGAAATCTCTTGCTGGCCCGCGCCATCTCGCGGCGGCAAGAGCTGGCGGTGCGCGCGGCGCTCGGAGCCACCCGCGGCCAGCTCTTGGGGCAGCTCCTGGTCGAGAGCGCGCTCCTGGGACTCGCCGGCGGCGCGCTCGGCGTCGCGGCCTGCGCGGCCTCGATCGACGCGCTCTCGCTGCTCTTGCCGCCCGAGGTGCCGCGCTTTCTGCCCATCGCTGTGGACGCCGGCGTGCTCGCGTTTGCCCTGGGCGCGTCGCTTCTCTGCACCCTTCTCTTTGGCAGCGCGCCCGCGCTCTTGCTCGCGGGCGCGCAAGGTCACGAGGCCCTGCGCGCCTCGCACGCGGGCTCCGCGCGCGGACTCAAGCTGCGCTCTCTGCTGGTCGTCGCCGAGGTCGCCTTGGCGCTGGCGCTGCTGGTCTCGGCGACCTTGCTCGCGAGAAGCCTCCGCTCGGCGCAGAGCGTGGACCCGGGCTTCTCGCCCGACGGCTTGCTGGCAGTGAACCTCACCTTGCCCGAGTCGCGCTATCCCGAGGCCGCCCAGCCTCGCTTTGCCGAAGAGCTGCTCGCGCGCGCCGCGGCCATCCCCGGCGTCACGGGCGCCTCGCTCGCCTCGCCGCTTCCCATCGGCGGCCGCGCCATTGGCCTGACCGTGACGCCGCGCGATCGCCCAGAGCCGCAGCCGCCGCAGAGCTCGTTCTACGCGCTCGGCCCGCGCTGCCTGGGGCTGCTCGGCATCAGGCTTGACCGCGGCCGCGACTTCGCCGCCGAGGACCGCAGCCAGGGTCCGCAAGTGGTCATCGTCAACCACGTGCTCGCGCAGCGACTCTGGCCGGGCGAGGACCCGGTGGGCAAGCGCATCGGCCTTGGCCCCGGCGACACCGCGCAGCGCGAAGTGGTCGGCCTCGCCGGCGACGCGCGGCAGGCGCTCGACGCGCCTTCGGGCCCGGTCATCTACGCGCCCTACGCCCAGGTGAGCTGGCCGTTCACGACGCTGGTCCTGCAGAGCGCGCTCCCTCCTGCGGCGCTGGGCCAGGCGCTCCGGCGCACAGTCGCAACCCTCGACGCCGACCTGCCCGTCGAGAACCCGCGACCCCTCGACGAGCTGCTCTCCGGCACGGTGGCGCGCCGCCGCTTCTCGGCGCTGGTGCTGCTGCTCTTCGCCGCGGTCGCGCTGCAGCTCGCGGTGGTTGGGATCCACGGCACGCTCTCGTACGCGGTGGCAGAGCGCACGCGCGAGCTTGGCATCCGCCTGGCGCTCGGCGCCGAGCGCTCGCAAGTGCTGGCGCTGGTGCTGCGCCAGGGCTTGACGCTCGCCGCGGCCGGGGTCGCCATCGGCCTCGTCCTCTCGCTCGCCTTCTCGCGCGCGCTCTCTGGGATGCTCTATCAAGTGAGCCCGACCGACCCGCTCACCTACGCGGCCGTCTCGGCGCTGCTCCTGTTGGTGTCGGGCCTGGCGACGCTCTTGCCCGCGTGGCGCGCGACGCGCGTGGACCCGGCGGTGTCGCTGCGCGCCGAGTAGCGAAAAAAAGGGAACGCGTCCGGCGAATGCAGCCTGCGCGCTCGGCAGCGGCCCACAACTGTACCGGTCCTCTCTTCCTCATTGCGTGTTCGCTTTGAGGAATGCAATCAACCGCGTGTACATCCGCTCGCGCGCTCCCTCGTCGTAGAACCCGTGGGCCTCGTGCGGCTCGACCAGCCACTCGGGCGGGCGGCCGACAGCGGTGAGCGCGTCGCGCATCTTCTCGGCGTGGACGATGGGCGCGCGGTGATCGAGCTTGCCGTGGATGAGGAACACCTTGGCTTTGAGCTTGTCGGCATTGAACGCCGGCAAGGTCAAATCATAGATGCCGGCATTGCCCACGGCGCAGCGAAACAAGTCCGGCGCGAGGATGGCGCTCTGCAAGGCCGCATAGGCGCCAAAGCTGCCGCCGTAGCTGCAGATGCGCCGCGGGTCCGCCTTGCCCTTCTTGACTGCCCAGCGGGTGGCATCGACGATATCTTCAATCACCCGATCGCCCCAATGGCGATATCCGGCCTCTTGATATCTCTCTCCATATCCACCCGAGCCGCGATAGTTGACTTGAAGCACGGCAAAGCCCTCGCTGGCGAGGAGCTGCACCTCCGAGTGGAAGCCCCAGAAATCGCGGACGCCGTGCGGCCCTCCGTGCGGGAGCACGATCAACGGCGGCGCAGGCGCGCCAGGCTTCGCGCTGGCCGGCGACGTCAGATAGCCATGGATGGTGGTGCCGTCGGACGCCTTGATGTGAAAGGCGCTCATCTCAGACATCTCCGACGAAGCGAACGGTGATTGCTTTTTTAGAACGGTCGTTATAATTCCTCGCGCGTCTCTCGGGAGGCTCTCTCATGAACGACGTGGACGCGATCGTCATCGGCTCCGGCGCCGGCGGGCTCACTGCCGCGGTGGCTCTGCAGCAGGCCGGGCTCAAGACCCTGGTGCTCGAGCAGCACTACGCGCCGGGCGGCTGGTGCCACTCGTTCACGCTGGACAAGCACCGCTTCAGCCCGGGCGTGCACTACCTCGGCGAGCTGGGCCCGGGCGGGCGCATGCGCGGCATCTACCAGGGCCTTGGCGTCTCGGGCGACCTGCAGTTCTGCGAGCTCGACCCGGATGGGTACGATCGCATCCGCATCGGCCCGCCCGGCAAGGAAGAGCACTTTGCGTTCTGCAAAGGGAAAGAGGCATTGGCGCAGCGGCTGATCGAGCGCTTTCCGCACGAGAAGAAGGGAATCCAAGGGTATCTCGGCGCCGTGAGTCGCCTCGCCGACGAGCTGAATGCGCTGTTCGAGTTCAAGGGCCTGCGCGACTTGATCACGCTGCCATTTCGCGCCCCGACCGTCGCGCGCTGGGGGCTCTCCTCGGCGGCCTCGCTCGTCCACGCCCACGTGCGCGACCCGCTCCTGCGCGCCATCCTCTTCGCCCAGGCCGGCGATCACGGCCTGCCGCCGAGCCTCGCTCCCGCGCCGGTGCACGCCTCGGTGACCGCCCATTACTTCGACGGCGGCTGGTATCCGCGCGGCGGCGCCTATGTCCTGCCGCGCGCCTTCATCCGGGCGCTCGAGCGCGCGGGCGGGCAGATCCGCCTCTCGACGCCGGTCGCGCAGATCCTGGTCGAGAACGGCAACGCCATCGGCGTGCGCCTGGCCGACGGCAGCGAGATCCGCGCCAAGCACGTCATCTCCAACGCCGACCCGGGCCAGACCTTCGGCAAGATGATGGCGCAAGAGCACGTCCCGCCGGCGATCAAGCGCAAGCTGGCGCGCACCAAATGGTCGGTGTCGGCGCTCAGCTTGTTCCTCGCCACGGATCTGGACGTCCGGGCCGCCGGCATGACCTCGGGCAACGTCTGGAGCTATGCCAACACCGATCTCGAGGGCATCTACCGCCTCGGGATGGGCAGCGACCTGAACGGCCCCGCCAAGGACGTGCCGGGGTTCTTCGTCACCGCGACCACGCTCAAGGACCCCTCCAAGTTCCGCGGCACGCACACGCTGGAGGCCTTCAGCTTCCTCCACAGCGACGCCTTCCGCGCCTGGAAGGCGTCCAAGGACGGCGCGCGGCCCGCAGACTATGCTCAACTCAAGGCTGAGTTGACCGAGCGGATGCTCCAGGCAGTTGGCCGCGTCATCCCCGGCCTGCCCGAGCGCACCACCTTCAAGGAGCTCGGTACGCCGCTCACCAACGTCCATTACTGCGCCGCCACCGACGGCAATCTCTATGGCACCGAGAAGAGCAAATGGCAGGTGGGGCCGTGGGCGTGGCCCATCCGCTCGGCCATCCGCGGTCTCTACATGTGTGGGGCCAGCACGCTCAGCCACGGCGTCATGGGAGCCACCTTCTCGGGCTTGATCGCGGCGCGGGAGATCCTGCACGTGCGCATCTCGGAGCTGCTGAAGCAGCAGGGCCCGGAGCTGGTCGTGCTGCCGGCCGAGCACGCCGATCAATGGCCGGAGAAGTATCGCCCGCGCAAAGGGGCGGCCGCGCCTGACCTTCACGAGACGGCCGCCGCGGCCCCGCTTTAGTCAACTCAATGCGACGGACGGCGGCCCAGGACTCACTGCGAGGGTTGCGGCGCTCGCAGATCATCTCGGCCGCGCGGGGCCTGGTCGCGGCGCAAGGCCTGGACGGGCTCACCATCTCGGCGCTGGAGAAGTCGCTCGGCTTCTCGCGCGGCGTGCTCACCTATCATTTCCGCGACAAGGACGAGATCGTCGCCGCGCTATTAGAGAGCGCGCTGCTCGAGATCGACGCGGCAACTCAAGCAGAGGTCGATAAGAGCCAGACCCCCGCGGAGAAGGTCCGCGCAGTGCTGCGAGCAAACCTGCGCGGGTTCCTCGAGCACCGCGAGGCCGGCCTGATCTTGTTGTCCTTCTGGGGCCGTTTGGGGGCGGACCCCAAAGTGCGAAAAGCAAACGCGGCGCTCTATGCGCGCTACCGCGAGCGCACGGCCAACGTGCTGCAGGCGGGGATGCGCGCGGGCGCATTTGCCGAGGCCGACGCGAAGGCGCTGGCGGCATTGATCGTGGGTATCGTCATTGGCCTCGCGGCGCAGATCTATTTCGATGAGGAGAGCATTGACGCGGACGCGGCTTTGGACGAGGCCACGAGGAGCATCCTCGCGCGGCTCTCGGGCAAGCGCCGCTCCTAGATGGCTTCAATGCAGACTCAAATGGCGTGAGCGTTGACGGATCCCGTTGACGTGGACGTTCACGGCTCAGCGAATCGACGAGAAGTTCGCCGGCCGCCCGGCTACAGTCCGGCTCCCATGCGCACCGCGGCCTTCTTCGACCTCGACGGGACGCTGCTCACCATCAACTCGGCCCACCTCTGGGTGCGCCGCGAGAAGAGGCTCGGGCGGATCAACAACTGGCAAGTGGCGCGGGCGATGCTGCTGCTCGGCGGATATCGGCTGGGCGTGCTCGACATCGAGAGCGCGCTCAAGGCCGCGCTCGCAAATCTGAAGGGCGTGAGCGAGGCGGCCATCCGGCAGGAGACGCAAGAGTGGTGGCGCGACGAGGTGCGCGCCTTCTTTGCGCCCGGCGCCAAGCCCGTGCTCGAGAAGCACCGCGCCGCCGGCGAGCCGCTGGTGCTGCTCACCTCCAGCTCGCTCTATGCCTCGGAGATGGCGCGCGCGGACTTCGCGCTCGACCACGTCTTGCACCAGAGCTACGAGGTGAAGGGCGGCAAGTTCACCGGCGAGCCGATCCGGCCCATCTGCTACGGGCCCGGCAAGGTGGAAGTCGCCGAGGCCTTCGCGCGCGCGCACGACATCGACCTCTCCGCGAGCGCCTTCTACACCGACAGCATCACCGATGCGCCGATGCTCGAGCGGGTGCGCCATCCGGTCGCGGTGGGGCCCGATGGGCGTCTCCGTCGGCTGGCCAAAGCGCGCGGCTGGCCGGTCGTTGACTGGACCAGTCAAGCCGGCTAACTCCGCGGCATGGCAAAGCTGGCATTCCTCGGGACGGGGCTGATCGGCGGCGCGCTCGCAGAGGCGGCGGCAAAGCGCGGAGACTCGGTGGCCGCGTGGAATCGCACGCGCGCCAAGGCGGAGGCGCTGGCCGCGCACGGCGTGCGCGTCGCGGAGAGTCCGGCCGAGGCCATCGCCGGCGCCGAGCGGGTGCACCTCGCGCTGCCTGACGACGCCGTCATCGACCAGGTCCTCGACGCTTGCGGCCCCGCGCTGGCCGGCCCGCTCGTCATCGACCACAGCACCGCCTCGCCGGGCGGCACGGCGGCCCGCGCGCAAAGGCTCCTGGCACGCGGCGTCTCGTACCTGCATGCGCCCGTCTTCATGTCGCCAGCCATGTGCCGCTCGGCGGGCGGCATCATGCTGGCCGCGGGACCCAAGGCCGTCTTCGAGCGCGCCGCGCCGGGCCTGCGGGCGATGACCGGCTCGGTCGAATATCTCGGCGAGCGGCCAGACCTCGCCGCCGCGAACAAGCTCTTCGGCAACGCGATGATCCTCACCATCACCGCCGGGCTGGCCGACGTCTTCGCGATGGCCAAGGCGCTCGGCATCTCCGCGCCCGACGCTTTTTCGCTCTTCGGCAAGTTCAGCCCGGCGGGAACCATCACCTATCGCGGGCTGAATATGTCCAAAGGTGACTATCGCGCCTCGTTTGAGTTGGCGATGGCGCGCAAGGACGCGAAGCTGATGATCGACGCCGCGGGCGGCGCGCCCCTGGCGGTCCTGCCGGCGATCGCAGAGAGGATGGATGCGCTGCTGGCGCGCGGGCACAAAGCCGACGACATGGGCGTGCTGGCCGTCGATTCGGTGGCGGCGGTGGCGAAGTCGAGCTGAAGCAGTGCAGCTGCAGGTCAACTCAAGGAGTCACCATGTCGCTCTCAGCCGCCAATAGCCGCGTGAGGCAGGCAAGGATGCAGCTCGAGTCGAGCCGCCTCGACGATGTCGAGCCCGCGCTGGAGGCGGCCGAGGGCTTCCTCAAGGCGCTCACCGACGCGGAGAAGGCGCCGGTGCTGGCCGAGATCGCCGCCCTCCGCGCCGAGCTCTCGACCCTGCTGCGCCCCGCCGACGAGCGGCAGCTCTCGGCGGCCAAGGGAAAGATCCGGCAGGCGAAGTCGCAGCTCGAGCAGAAGCAAGCCGCCGCGGACGTCGAGGTGACGCTGGGCAGCGCGGAGCAGTTTCTCGCCGCCATCGACGACAAGTTCGCGGCGCACAAGGCGCCCGTGCTCGCCGAGATCGCGGCCATTCGCGCGGCGCTGCAGCCTGCCGCCGCGGTCGCCGCGCCGGCGCCGGCGCCAAAGCCGATCGCGCCCGAGCGCGCCAGTGGCGCTCGCGCGCCGGTAGAGCCGCCCAGCGCCGCAGCAGTCGAGCAGCCCCGCGCCGCGGTGATGGAGCCGCCGCGCGCCAGCCCACCGGCGCCGCCTCCCAATGCAGCGGTCCTGCCGCCGGCTGCTCCAAGCGGAGCTGGCGCAGGCAAGATCACCGCCGATGACGCTGAGAGCGCGCTGCGCGCCGCCGAGCGGGAGGTGGCAAACGAGCGCTCCTTCGACGCCGCCAGGTTCGCCCCCAAGCGGGCTGCCGCCGAGGTCGCCGTCGCCGCGCTCGGACAGCTGCAACCGGATTCTGCCGCGCTGGCTGCCCTCCGGCAGCGGCTCGACGAAGTGGGGAACAAGTCGGACGCCATCGCCATCGACGCGCTCAAGCTGGTCATCGGCGGACTGCAGCGGGCCGCCGAGCGCGAAGTCACGAATCTGGAGAGCGCGCGCGAGCAAAAGAAGCCAAAAGACTTGGATCCGAACGTCACCGCCGACAAGCAGGCGGAGTATGCCAAGAAGATTCGCGCTGCCGTTGACGCCGCCCGGGAGCCGCTGAGCAGCGCGCGGGGCAGGGCGGCCATCGCCGAGGCCGACGCGTGGCTCGCGGCGACCGAGCAGAAGATCGCCGAGCTGCGCGTGGTCGCCGAGGCCTTCGCGCTCTTCCGGGCCACGGCCGATGTCCAGGACCTGGGCGAGATCAGCTTCGCGGCGGCCATCGATTCGGTCGAGTGGAACTTCAGCAAGGATCCCGAGCGCGTGGTGCTGGCCTGGGACGCGGTGAAGAAGCTGATCGGGCCGTTCGGCGATGAGCGGTTTGCGTCCATCCGCGAGATCAAGGAGGCGCTGGCGCGCTACCAGGCGGTCGCGCAGCGGGTGGCGACCGAGCTGCGCCCTCTGCTCGCCAGGCTGCGGGTGGCGCCGCTCATCCGCACGGCGAGCTCGTCGCTCGAGCTGCTCCAGCGCGACACCGACCGGCTCGCCGAGGACGGCGTGCTGCAGTGGCGCCAGGCGCTGCGAACGGCGCTGGTCCCGCTCCAGCGCGACTTCTCCGACGACCCTGACGCGCAGGACTTCCTCAGCAAGTGCGCGCGGGCCTTCGCGCGATCGGAAGAGGAGCTGGGCGACAAGCTGGTCTTGCGCGAGATCCAGGCCGCCGAGGTCTTCGTCAAACCGCTGGTCGAGCGGGTCGAGCGCGGCCTGGCGCTCGGGTCGGTGTCCCGCGTGCGCGATCACGCGCCACGGCTCCAGGCGCGGCTCAGCGCGATCGCGCCCTTCCTCTCGCAGCAGCGCGCGCGCCTGCTCGAGGAGCGCGCGCGGGCTGCGCTCGGCCGCATCGAAGCAGTGCTCGGCGCCGAGGTCGCGCGCGAAGTGGCGGAGGCCGAGGCGGTCCCGCGGTTCCCGATCGACATCGCGGCCGACACCAAGACCCAGGCGGTGCTGGGCAAGCTCAACCGCGCGTTCGAGAGCTACGGCGAAGAGTATTTCAAGAGTCAGCAGCGGTTCGAGGAGGACGTCGATGTGGTGCAAGGCCTCGCCAGCCACGCGGCCGCAGGCCAGGTGGAGAGCGCTGCCTCGACGATGATCAGGGCCGCGCGCCAGGCCGAGGAGATCGCAGACGAGCTGCGCAAGCTCGATCGCGCGCACCCGGCCATTCAAGCAGTCGAGGCCGCCGTACCCAGGCTCGTCAAGCGGGCGCAGGAATGGAAGGCCCGGCTGGCGCGGACCGCCGACTACGCTGCCGCCATCGGGCGGGCCCGCGCCTCCTTCGAGGACGCGGAGGGCGCCCGGCGCAACGCCACCCGCGGCCACCCGGAGGACGCGATCCGGAGCTGGCCCGAGGTGCTCGGAAACCTGGGCAGCGTAGACGAGGCGGTCGCACAGGCCGCTGCCATCCTTCCCGAGGATCACGACGAATCCGACGGCCTGGCCGGCAAGTCGGCGGCGCTGCACAAGGAGGCGCGCGAGAAGCTGGCCGCGGTCTGCCTTGCGGAAGCGACGCGCCGGTCGATACAGAACGACACGCAAGGCGCCGAGCTGTACTCCAAGGCGCTCAAGAAGGCGCTGCCCGACGCGCCCGAGAACGCCCAGATCGCTGCCGCGATGGCTGGGACCGCCGATGCGCGCCAGAAGGCCCAGGCCGGGATCCAGGCCGGCGGCGCGCTCATCGAGAAGCGCGCCGAAGACGCCGCGCAGGCGGCGAGGCCCGCGTTCGACGCCTGGGCCGAAGGGAAGCACCCGATCACCGCGCTCGGCGGAACCATCGTGCAGAACCTCGAGCAATACACCGGCAAATGGGTCCGCTGTCACGCGCGCCACCTCGGCCGATTTCTCTACGACCAGCCCGACGAGCTCAACGGCGATATCTACCAATTCGATTATGACCCAGACGTTCGCGACCACCTCCTCGCGGGCATGAAGCGGCTCGACGATCTCTATGCGGAGATGGCCACCAAGGTCGCCGCCAGCCACGGCGTCAGCGGCATCGCGACCGCAACCCAGCACTATCCGAGCGATGCGCATTACCTCTGCGAGATCGTCGGCGTCGCCTCCTACACGCCCAAGCGCGAGGTGCGCGACGGCTCGGGCCGGCTGCTTGGCAGCATCGAGGGCAATCCCTATCCGGTGCCGCGGGTGGTCATCCGCGGCGTGGCGACAAGCTTCTTCGTCATCGTGCCGGGACAGCCGCCAAGCCTCGACGCGATGAACGCCGAGGGGCTGGTCGGCTGATTTGCCGGCGATGGCAATCGGACTGCACTGTCATCGATCG
The DNA here is from genome assembly GCA_038231075.1 of Myxococcales bacterium. GTDB lineage: Bacteria > Myxococcota > Myxococcia > Myxococcales > 40CM-4-68-19 > JBBRMA01. The sequence continues at coordinate 62,457 of JBBRMA010000005.1, forward strand.
CCGACGCTGCGCGCGACCCAGGCATCTACCACGCGCTCGAGCAGCGGCATCGGCAGCGCGCCCGCCTCCAGCACCGTGTCGTGGAACAGCCTCAAGTCGAACTTGGGACCGAGCTTTGCCCGGGCGCGCTCGCGCAATTCAAGGATCTTGAGCATCCCGACCATATAGCCGCAGGCCTGCCCCGGCCAGACGCTATAGCGCTCGGTCTCGATGACCGCGTCCACGTCGGGCTCGGCAGTGTGCCGGCTCATATAGTCGATGGCCTGCTCGCGGCTCCATCTCTTCCAATGCAGCCCCGTGTCCACCACCAGGCGCGCGGCGCGCAGGAGCTGGGCCTGCAGAAAGCCCAGCCGGTCGAGCGGATCGGCCTCGAAGCCGTTCTCCGCCGCGAGCTGCTCGGCATAGAGGGCCCAGCCTTCGACATAGGCATTGAAAGGAATCAACTGCCGGAACATGGGCAGCTCTTTTTGCTGCCGCGCGATGACGATCTGGAAGTGATGGCCTGGGATCGCCTCGTGATAGGCGAGCGTGCGCATGGCAAACTTCGGCATCGAGCCGATATCGGCGATGTTGGCAAAGAAGGTGCCGGGCTTCGAGTTGTCGAGCGGCGGCGGAGAGTATTGCCCGCGAGGCGCCGTCTTGGCGCGATAGTCGGGCACCGCCTCCACCTTGACGCCGACTCTAGGCTTGTCGTGAAAGAGCGCGTCCGTCTTGTGTTCGATGTCATCGATGATGGCCTGGTAGCCGGCGATCATCTGCTTCTTGCCTTCGGCGGTCGCCGGATAGAGAAATTGCGGATCCTTGGCCAGCGCCCGCAGCGGGGGCCCCACGTCTGTGGCGTTGACTCCGCGCGCGGCCAGGATCAGGCGCACCTCATTCTCGAGCCGGTCCACCTGGGCAAGCCCCATCTCGTGCACTTGCGCCGCGGTCAGCTCCGAGGCGGTCCCGCTGTGGAGCGCCGCTTGATAGCGCCGCTCGCCGTCGGGCAGCTTCCAGACTCCGGCATCGTCGGTGGCGTTCTTCTCCAGCTCATCAATCAAGGCAATGAAGCGCCGATAGGCCGGTCGCAGGGTGTCCTCGACGCGGGCGCGCGCAGCGTTGCCTAGAGTGGCCTTTTCGGCATCGGAGAGACTCAAGGCGGCGACCTTTTCAATCAAGTGAATTGTCACCACGTTCTTCTCCGCGGCCAGCTCCGCGAAGGCGGCGGCGTCGGCCCTGACCTTGCGCAGGATGAAGCGCGGCGGCACGATTCCCCTGGCGGCGTCGTCGCGAGCCACGGCGATGACCTGATCGAAGGCCACGCCGGAGGCGGCGACGCGGGCGAGGTAGGCCTCGGCGTCCGACTTGGACTTGATCGCGTGCTGGGTGGTCAAGAAGTTCGGCAGCGCGACGTGCAGGCCATTGAGCTGATCGAAGGCATAGACGCCGCCGCTGATCTCGCCCTCATTGGATTGCAGGTCCTTGAGAAACCAATCCATCACGTCATACGAGAGCTGGTCCGCCGGGCCGAGCGAGCCCCGGTCGTAGCGGTGCAGGGTGTCGATGTCCTTGGCCACGCGCGCGCGCAGGCGGACCCGCTGGGCCAGCGAGTAGTCGTCGAGCTGGTCCTTGCGAAAATCGAGCAGGTGCAGGGACGAGCAGATCATCGGCGACTGGAGGAGGAACTGCGCCAGCGTGCGCAGGTAGAAATGGTTGATGGACCAGGGCTTGCCCCAGATGGTTGGCACGACAAAGATCGCCAGGGCCGCGGCCGCGAGGGCCAGCGTCGTCCGGACCAGCGGCAGTCGCTTCTTTGCAGGCATCGATCGCATCCGGCCAGTATAGGCGGACGGGGCCCGGGATTCGCTCGCCGGCTTGCGGTGGTGGACCAGAAGCTGCGACAAGGGTCCTCGGCTCCCGCTCGCCTGGCAGCGGCTAGCTCCGTAGGAGAATCAGATGCATCGCTTGCCCCTTCTCGCAGCCCTCTTTCTCGCAGGCGCAGCAAGCGCCGCCAACGCGCCCACGCCCGACGGCGTGATCGACATCACCAACGCCGACCAGGTGCTCAAGCCCGGCGACGTGCTCATCAAGTTCCTCGGCGCCACCACCAAGATCACCGCCGCCGAGGAGCTGATCACGGGCGGGCAGAAGGTCGTCAAGCGCCTCGCGGGCGTCTTCCACAAAGAGCTGAAGCACGCAGACGCCAATGCCTTCCACCTCGCCCTCTACCTGGGCCACGGCCGCACCGCGGAGGCGCACGGCGGCGACAGGAAGACCGCGAGCGTCGCGCTCCGTTCGCTCGACGATCACGCCGGATATCTCTTCAAGGTGTTTCGCCCGCGCGACAGGGCGCTGGCAGAGCGCGCCGTCAAGGTGGCCGAGCTGTGGGCCAACGGGCGCATGAAGTACCTCGTGCCGGTGACCGTGCCCTTTCGCGACGCGAGCTACGGCTCGTCGGCCAAGGCCGAGGCGCTGCTCTACGGGCGAGCCGCGGGTCGCGCCGGCGGTCCCGAGCACGTGAAGGCCATGTTCTGCTCCGAGTTCGTCATCGCCGTCTATCAAGCGGCCGCGGTCGAGCCGCAGCTGGCGAAAAACCCGAAGCTGAAGGCCGGTCAGACTACCGTTCCGCCGGGGCTCGATGTGCAGCCCTCGCACGCGTCGCCGCTCGCGGTGCATGCGCGCCTGGCGCGAGCCGTCGCGGAGAAGCACTGGGACGACGCGGGCGAATTGCTCGTGCGCCCGCAGCACGATGTGAACGGCGCCGCGCCCGAGGGCAAGCCCGGACCGGACGTGAGCGCTGCGCTCCAGCTCCTTGGCAACCCGAACGAGAAGCGCTGGCCGGCGGGCGAGTGGATCTATGCGCGCAACCCTTGGACGTTGCACGCCATCGACGGCAAGCTCTATATCGGCGCGGGCAATAGCAACAATCCGCCGCCCGCGGCCAACGCGGGCCCCGTCGATCTGTGGGCCTTCGATCCCAAGACCAGATCGTTTCACAACGAATATACCGTCAGCGACGAACAGGTCGATCTGCTCAAGGTCATCGACGGCGAGCTGTGGATCCCTGGCCATGATTCGCGCGTGCCGGGGATGAAGGCGAACCCGATCAACATCATCAAGGACTGGGCGTTCGGCAACCTGCACCACCGTCGTCGGTCGGGCGTTTGGGAGAAGCTGCGGACCATCAAGAACGGCATCCATGTCTATGACGTGGTTGAGTATGATCATAAGTTGTTCGCCGCCATCAGCACCCTGCTCGGCGGCGCCGTGGCCCGCTCGGAAGACGGGGGCCTCAGCTGGCACGAGATGCTGAGCTACGTGAAGCCGGGCCAGCGCACGCGCAGCTTGTTCACCCTCGGCGGGCACTTGTTTGCCTCGACCAGCGGCGGCCGCGTCTATGAATGGGACGGCAAGACGAAGCTCACGCAGAAGGGCGTGCACCTCTTCCCCGGCATCGCCGACGCGACGGCCTTGCACGCGGCGCGCCCCACCTCCTTCGCCGGCCAGGTCGTCTTTATCGGCGCGAAGAAGCTCATCGATCATGACTGGGCGCCGGTCGGCCTCTTCAGCGCGCCGTCCATCGACAAGGCCGTCGCCGCTCCGCTGCCGGCCGGCGCCTTGCCGCGCGACCTGCTCGTCGATGGCACGACGCTCTATGTGCTGGCCTCGAGCCGGCCCTCGCCCACCAAGACGCTCGTGCACCTGTTCGCGACCCGCGACTTGAAGAGCTGGACCGAGCAGGCGCGCTTCACCGCCGATACCTTCGCGCGCTCGTTCGCGAAGCTCGACGGCGACTTCTACTTCGGGCTCGGCTGCGATCCGGACAGCCTCTCGCCGGCCACCGGGCGTCTCTTGCGCCTGCCCCGCGAGGCCTTCGCGACGAGCGCCGGTCATTGATAGCCTGGCCGTCTGGTTTGCTGCGCTGCTGATAGAGTCGGGAAATGCTCCCTCCCGGCCCACGCCGCCCCGTCGCCCTTCAGCTCCTCGAGTGGGCCTACCGCCCCGAGCAGCTCCTCACCCGCTGCGCGAGGCGCTACGGCAGCGCCTTCACCGTTCGCCTTCCGGTCATCGAGAACGCCGTCTTTCTCTCGGACCCCGCGGCCATCAAGCAGGTCTTCAACGAAAAACCAGAGGTGCTCCCGGCCGGCAAGGCGAACCGCATCCTCGAGCCGGTGCTGGGCCCGCACTCGCTCCTGCTGCTCGACGGCCCCGAGCACCTGCGCCGGCGCCGCCTGCTCTTGCCGCCATTCCACGGCGAGCGCATGGCGGCCTATGGGCAATTGATGCGCGATATCACCCTCGACTCGCTCGCGCGCTGGCCCGTCGGCGTCCCCTTCTCGATTCATCCCTTCATGCAGAAGATCACCCTCGACGTCATCCTCCGCGCCGTCTTTGGTCTGGAGGAGGGCGCGCAGATGCAGAGCCTTGGCGAGCTGCTCGTGCGCTACTTCACGCCGCCGCCGTTCATCTTGTCGTTCCTTCCCGCGCTCTGGCTGGATATTCCCGGCAGCCCTTATCGAACCTTCTTGCGCACGCGCGAGCAGGTCGACAAGGCGCTCTACGCCATCATCGCCGAGCGCCGGACCGCTGCAAGCGTGGCCCAGCGCACCGATATCCTCTCGCTCCTCCTGGACGCCCGCGACGAGGAGGGCCGCGCGCTCACCGACCCTGAGCTGCGCGATGAGTTGGTCACCTTGCTGGCCGCGGGCCACGAGACCACGGCCACCGCGCTCTCCTGGGCATTCGAGCGCATCCTGGCCACGCCCGAGGTGGAAGAGAAGCTGCGCGCCGAGCTGCTGCAATCGCCCGCGGCGACCGAGCCGGCTGCGGTGCAAAAGCTCAAGTATCTCGACGCGACGATGAAGGAGACGCTGCGCCTGCGGCCCATCCTGCCCATCGTCGCCCGGCAGGTGCAGGTCGATGAGTATGAGATCGCGGGATATAAGATCCCGCGCGGGACCCTGCTCGCGCCGTGCATCTTTCTCGCCCAGCGCCGTCCAGAGATGTATCCCGACCCTCTCCGCTTCCAGCCAGAGCGCTTCCTCGACGGCAAGCCCGATCCCTATGCCTGGCTGCCCTTCGGCGGCGGGATCCGGCGCTGCATCGGAATGGCCTTCGCCAACTTCGAGATGGCGATCGTCCTCGCGACGGTGCTCTCGTCGGCGCGGCTTGTGCGCGTGCCGGGCGAGGTGCGCATTCGCCGCCGCTCGATCACGCTGGCGCCCGAGGGCGGGACGCGCGTGATCCTGACGGAGCGCGTTCGCACGCAAGCCCGGTCCGCGTGACCCACGCAGGAGGTCGCATGCCCCGGGGCGCCTTCCGAGGCGGTGCATTTGCCTTGTGGTTGCGTTAGGACGGAACGCATGACGACGCCCGGGACCGACGGCAGCTTCACCTGGCAGGACCCGCTGCTGCTCGACGAGCAGCTCTCCTCGGACGAGCAGAGCATCCGCGACGCCGCGCGCGCCTATGCGCAGGACAAGCTGATGCCGCGGGTGCTCCTGGCCAACCGGCACGAGCAGTTCGACCGCTCCATCGTCAGCGAGCTTGGCGAGCTTGGGTACCTCGGCGCGACCATCCACGGATATGGTTGCGCGGGCATCAGCTATGTCGCGTCGGGCCTTTTGACTCGCGAGATCGAGCGGGTGGACTCCGGGTATCGCTCGGCCATGAGCGTCCAATCAAGCCTCGTCATGTGGCCTGTCTTCGCTTATGGCAATGAAGAGCAGCGCCAGCGCTTCCTGCCCAAGATGGCCAAAGGGGAATGGGTGGGTTGCTTTGGGTTGACCGAACCCAATCACGGCTCGGACCCGGGCAGCATGGAGGCGCGCGCGCGCAAGGTGGACGGCGGGTATCTGCTGAGCGGCGAAAAGACCTGGATCACGAACTCGCCGATCGCGGACGTGCTGCTGGTCTGGGCCAAGGACGACGCGGGCAAGATTCGCGGCTTTCTCCTCGAGCGGGGCATGAAAGGACTGACCACGCCGAAGATGGAAGGCAAGTTCAGCCTGCGCGCCTCGAGCACGGGAATGATTGCAATGGACGAGGTGCCGGTGCCCGACGCCAATCTATTGCCCGGCGTCTCCGGCTTGAAGGGACCCTTTGGCTGCTTGAGTCGCGCCCGCTATGGCATCGCCTGGGGCGTGCTGGGCGCGGCCGAGGATTGCTGGCACCGCGCGCGCCAGTATGTCCTGGACCGGAAGCAATTCGGTCGCCCGCTCGCGGCCAATCAATTGATTCAACTCAAGCTGGCCGATATGCAGACCGAGATCGCGCTCGGCCTGCAGGCGGCGCTGCGGCTCGGCCGGCTGGTCGATGAGGGCAAGGCCGCGAACGAGATGGTCTCGATGCTCAAGCGCAACAACTGCGGCAAGGCGCTCGCCATCGCGCGCGTCGCCCGCGACATGCACGGCGGCAACGGCGTCTCCGACGAGTTCCACGTCATCCGCCACGTCATGAACCTCGAGGCCGTCAATACCTACGAGGGCACGCACGACATCCATGCGCTCATCCTCGGCCGCGCCCAGACTGGCATCGCCGCGTTCGGGCCCTGAGCCACTGAACCAATCGCACCGCCCGCGCATCCGATTGCCCATGAAGGCGCCCTTGCAATTGTCGGTGCTCGACCTGTCTCCGGTGCCGTCGGGCTCCTCGGCCTCCGTGGCCCTGCGCAACACGCTCGACCTCGCGCGCCACGCCGACGAGCTTGGATATGTCCGCTATTGGCTGGCCATCTGGCTGCTCGGCTCGAGCGACTTCAGCGCCAGGCTCGCCGCGCAATAGGGCCTTGGGTTTGCCTTTGCCCACCACATCAACCCGGCCTCGGCCATCGACGCGCTCCACCTCTATCGCGATCAATTCAAGCCTTCGCTGCAATTCCCGGAGCCGGCAGCGCTGATTGGCGTGGCCGCCGTCTGCGCCGACACCGACGCGCGGGCCGAGAAGATCGCCGCCAGCGCGGAGCTGGCCCGCTTGCGCTATGAGCCCGGCCGGCCAGGTCCAATTCCGAGCATTGAAGAGGCGGCGTCCTATCCCTACTCAACACCCGAGCGGCAATTCTTGCGAGCCAATCGCGCTCGCCTCTTTGTCGGCTCAGCGGCCACCGTGGCCGAGCAGCTCGCCGAGCTGGCGCACAAAGCGGGCGTCAGCGAAGTGATGGTGACCAGCATCGTGCACGATCACCAAGACAGGCGGCGTTCGTACTCACTGCTCGCCGAGCAGATGGCGCGCCCCGACGCCACGGAAGCTCGCGTCGGGTGATTTTGTTTAGAAGACCTGACCGGCGGCGAAATATCCGCTGATCGGGTTTGCGTCGGGCGACCAGGCGATATCGGCGCGCAGGACGAACGCCGAGCCTGATTGAAGCCTGAGCCCGCCGCCCGCGCCGTACTTGAGCCCGGCGCCCGTGCCGTCGAAGGTGGGCTCGCTGTGCGTGTCCGTCCAGACGCGGCCGGCATCGAAGAAGCCGATCAAGCCGAAGACCATCGGCTTGCCGAGGAAATGAAACGAGACCAGCTCGGAGCGCAGCTCAAGATTCTCGAAGGCCTTGAGCTTTCCATAGTAGCGCTGCGCCGGCACGCCCCGCACGCCGCCGCTGCCGCCGAGCGCATAGGTATCCTCGAATCTAGAGAGCTCGTAGAAGGGCGCATCGCCGACCAGCACATCGGCGACCACGCGGATGGCCAGGGTGAGCCTCGGCTTCCAGAGGGGAAGAAAGACGCGCGCGATCACGTTGGCGTTTCCATAGCGATAGGGAAATTCAGTCGAGCCGCCGGGGCTGAACTTGAGGTTGAGCTCGTGGAAGCTGCCGGCGTGGGTCGAGAGCTCGTTGTCGCGATCGTCCCATTGCAGGCCGACCTTCGAGAGGATCACGCCGTGCTGCTCGAAGCTGCCGAGGAGCTTCTTCGCCTCGTCGCTGCCGCGCTGCTGGTCCTGCACCAGGAGCGAGTTGGCATTGGTCTGCAGCCAGTTCTGCGTGTACCGGGCTCCGACGCGCCCCGAGAGGTGGTCAACGATCTTCCAGCGCAGGTCGAAGTCGAGCTGCGGGTGGAGCCGGCGATAGCTGACGAAGTCGGTCGCTGCTCCGTTGCGCGTCGGGTCGGGCGCGGCGTTGCCGAGGCCATAGTAGCGGAGGATCTCCCAGGTATAGGAGGGCCGCACTTCGAGGCGGACCGGCAAGCCGAACAAGCGCGGGACCGTGAGCTTGAGATAGAGGTCCTGCACGGGCAGCTCGAGACCGCTCGAGCCTCCTTTGAACGTCACGAGCCCGGCCGCCTCGATGTTCCAGAGGTAAGGGTCATATCCCTTTTCAATCCGCGCCAGGCCGAGGAAGAAGCCGCCGCCAAAGCCGATGTCGGTGCTCCCGCCGGCGATGGGCACGAGGTTCAGCTCGTTCGTGGGCTGATTGGTCGCGGTCGAGTTCGGGTCCGGCTTGTCGCTGGAGTTGAGCGGATTGGACGCAAAGGCTGGCCCGACCGAGAGGGCGGCCGAGAGCACGGCAAGCGACGCGAGGCGGGGCACGGCGCATTGGACCCGCGCGTGCGGCGCGAGTCCAATCGCGAGGCCGTCAATGTGTTGGATCATCTACCCGCAGGCCGGGCGGGAACTAGATGGAAGCCAGAGCGACCTTGCCAGCCGGGAGGTCGTAGAAGAGCGGCGTTCTAAACTTGGAAGTCTAAAACCCGAGTTTCGATACTCTACGAAATCAGGGTTTTGTATTGGAGCGGGAAACCGGATTCGAACCGGCGACCCTCAGCTTGGGAAGCTGATGCTCTACCAACTGAGCTATTCCCGCTCACGGCCACGCCTGCTGCGCGCCGGAAGCTAGTCGGGCCTCCGCCGGGCGTCAAGGACGAGCTTCTGGGCCGCGCTCACTGGACCGACAGCGTGTAGCCCTGGGTCGCGGAGGCGTCCTTGTGGCGCGGGCTCGAGACCTCGACCTGGTAGTCGCCGGGCTTGACCGGGACGGCGACGATGGACTCCTCGCCCTCGCCCTTGACGGCGTCGGCGGTGCCGATGGTCTCGCCGGGGCCCTTGCCGTCGGGGCCGAGCTGGCGCAGCTCGAGCTGCAGGTCCACGCCGCGGACGGCGCTCACGCGGATGGTGATGGGCGGCTGGCCCTCGGGCACGTGGAACTGGAAGACGTCCACGTCCTTGCGCGGCCAGATGAAGCCCTTGACGGTGAAGGGCAGCGTGGCGGGCTGCGGGTGGGCGGCGTCGTTGGGCTCGCGCTCGAGGGTGCCGTCGTCGGGCGCGAGCTGCGCCGTGAGCTTGTAGAGGGTCTGGCGGTCCTCGCCGTCGCGGGTCTTCTTGCCGTCCACGTCGCGCAGGGCCGACTCGACCTTGATGAAGCTGTCGCCTGCTGGGATGCCGACGGCGGGCAGCACTTCACCCTCTTTGACGCCGCCTTCGTTGGCGCGCGCCAGAAGCTGCGGCTTGTCACCGGGCTTTGCGGGGGCAGACCAGACCGAGAGCTCGACGTCGGCGCGCTCCAGGGCCGATAGCTCGACGTGCAGCACGGAGGCCTTGTCGGCGCGCACGCGGTACCAATCGACGTCGCCGGCCGGCGCGAGGTAGCCAGAGCGCGAAAGGCCCGGTCCGAGGTCGGTGGCGTGCTGGGGGTCGTCGTTTGGCTCGAGCTCCAGATCGGCGGGGCCGCTCTCGAGCGAGGCGAGCAGCGTGTACGGGTCCTTGGCGTTGGCGCCGCGCTTGGTCCTGCTCAGATAGGTGGACTTCACCACCAGGTAATATCCGGCGGGCGCCGGCCCGGAGTTGCCGCTCGGCGTGCCAGCGTCGATCACTGGCGCTCCAGCATCGGCCGGGGAGCCCCCGGCGTCGTCCGGCGTCGTTCCAGAGTCACTGGTCGCCGCATCAGCGATGTCTAGAGCGGTCCCAGAGTCTCTTGACGCCTCATCAGCAGTTCTTATATCGGCGCTAGGAGCCTTTAATGGCGTCTCAAGACTCTTAAGGGAGGTCCCGCCGTCTTCAAGGCCGGCCGCGCTGGTGTGGAGCGGAGGCGCGAGCGGCGGCGGCGTGGTGGCAAGGTTGCGGATGAAGATCGGCTCTCCCTCGGCCGCGCCGCGATATTCGGCGACGAGCGTTCCGTCGAGCGAGCGCACCTCCAGGCCCGCGCGCACGCCAGGCACGCCCGACAGCTCCAGGCGCAGGAATTGGCCAGGGCGCAGCTCGGGCAGCAGCAGCTTGAACCAGTCCTGGTCGGTCGCCGAGCCGTAGTAGCCGCGCATCGCCTCGCCGGCGGCCAGAGGCGTCGCGTCCACGGCGCGGTCGTTCGGCTCCAGCTCGAGCCCGGGCTCAGGTGGGCCGCCGAGCACGGTCAGCGTGTATCCGCCGCTCGCGCCGGTGAGCTTGAGGTAGCACGCCTCGGTGCAGACGAGCTGGTGCAGGCTGAGCGGATCGCCCGCGGCGCTGCGCAGGCGCACCAGGCGATTGCGATCGCGATCGAGGACTTCAAGGGTTGCGTCGATCGCCTCGGCGCCGCGCGGGGCAAGCTCGACCTGCAGCGCGAGCGAGACCCCAGGGCCCGGCGACAGCTTGTACCAATCGTCGTCGAGCTTGCCTTTCTTGGGCGCGAACTCGCCGGTGACGATGGCGCGCGCGGGCAGGCCCTCGGCCTTCTGCCAGACGTCGTTGGGCTCGGCCTCTTTGACCTGGACGGGCGGCGGCAGGTCTTTGCGCGCGCCGGGCGCAGGAGTCTTGCCGGGCGCCGCGGCCGGAGCGTCCTGGGGCTCGGCCGCGGGCTGCTTGCAGGCGACGAGCGAGAGCGTGAGCGCGAGTGCGGCGAGGCAGAGGCGGGGCGAGAGAGTTGCCATGCCGCGGGTCAAAGCAAGCTGCGGGCCGCCGCGCAAGGAGAACTTGGCGGAGCCCGCTCGGAGCTCTAGCGGGAGGCCGAGGTCACTTTCGCCGCCGAGTACTCGCGGAAGAAGTCGACGATGCCTTCGGTCAGCTCGAGCGGGGTGTCGCCTTCGCCGGGGAAGTCGCCCGACTCGAGCCAGATGCCGCCGCAGCTCTCGCAGGTCTCGTAGAGCAGGGGGTTTCTCTTGTGCAGGCTGACCACCGCGAGCAGGTCGACAGCATCGACCGGGCACTCGCCCGCCTCCTCTTCCGGGTCGGCGCGTCCGCCCATCGACTCGAGCGTTTGCAGTCCGGCATGAAGGAGGATCCGGTTCAGATCGGCAACGTCGAGCCACAGGCCACCGCACTCCGTGCAACGGTAGAAGACACGATCTTCTCCGTCGGTGAGCTCGGCCATATCGACGCTGTCACGCGGGCATTCCATGACTTGTGTGCTCCTCAGCAACCGCGCCACAGGGCGCATTGGAGGACCTTAGCGCAGGCCGCGCGAGCGCCGCAACGCGCGATCGCCGTCAAACGCCTTTCACCCGCCGGATGCGAGCCCCCAGGCCCTGCAGCTTTTTCTCCAGCGCCTCGTACCCGCGGTCGAGGTGGTAGACGCGGTGGACGGTCGTCGTCCCCTCTGCGCGCAGCCCCGCCAGCACCAGCGAGGCGCTCGCGCGCAGGTCGGTCGCCATCACCTGCGCGCCCTGCAGGCGGGCGACCCCGCGCACGACCGCCGTGTGGCCATCGACCGCGATGTCGGCGCCCATGCGGGACATCTCCTGCACGTGCATGTAGCGGTTCTCGAAGATGGTCTCGATGACGCGGCTGGTGCCCTCGGCGACCGAGAGGCAGGCCATCAGCTGCGCCTGCAGGTCGGTGGGAAAGCCCGGGAAGGGCGCGGTCACCAGGTCCACCGCGCGGATGCGCTCGGGGGCGCAGATGCGCAGCCCGTCGCCCTCGGGCGTGATGGTCGCGCCGGCCTCGCGCAGCTTCTTGAGCGCCGCCTCGAGGTCCTGTTCGCGCGCGCGGCGCACCAGGACGTCGCCACCGGTGATGACCGCCGCGGCCAGGAGCGTCCCGGCCTCGATGCGATCGGGCGCCACCGTGTGCGTGATGGCCTTGAGCTCGCGCACGCCCTGGATGGTGATGACCGAGGTCCCAGCGCCCTCGATCTGCGCGCCCATGGCGATGAGCAGCCGCGCCAGCTCGACCACCTCGGGCTCGCGGGCGCAGTTCTCGAGCGTGGTCTCGCCGTCGGCCAGCGAGGCGGCCATCATCAGATTCTCGGTGCCCGTCACGGTGGGCAGATCGAAGAGCACCAGCGCCCCGCGCAGGCGGCCGCTCGGCCCCAGGCGCGCCTCGACGTAGCCGTGGGTCAGCTCGATCTGCGCGCCGAGCGTGGTCAGCGCCTTCAAGTGCTGGTCGATGGGCCGGGCGCCGATCGCGCACCCGCCGGGCAGCGAGACGCGCGCGCGCCCCATCCGCGCCACCAGCGGACCGAGCACCAGCACCGAGGCGCGCATGGTCTTGACCAGCTCGTAGGGCGCCTCCGGATTGTCGAGTCCGGCGGCGTCCACGTGCAGGGTGTGGCCGTTGCCCGGCGCTCCCTCGTCGCGCGTGGTCTTCGCGCCCATGTTGGCGAAGAGGCGGCCCATGGTGCGCACGTCGGCGAGGTCGGGCACCTCGAGAAACGTGGACTTGCCGGGCGCGAGCAGGGCGGCGCAGAGCTGCGGGAGGGCGGCGTTCTTCGAGCCCGAGACGCGCACTTCGCCGCGGAGGGGGATGCCGCCGTCGATCTCGATCGAGTCCAACGCGAGCCTCCGCCTACGACGGCTTTCGCCCCACCACGAAGCGACCGTGCCCCGCCAGGTCTTGCACCACCCGTACCTTCTCGAATCCGGCGGCCTCGCAGAGCTTGACGACGCCGGGGGTCTGCGTCGGATCCATCTCCGAGCCGAAGAAGGCGCCGGGCCGCAGCCAGGCCGGCGACTCGGCCACCAGCTTCTTCAATATGTCGAGTCCGTCCTCGCCCCCAAAGAGTGAGACGGTCGGCTCGTGGCGCATGATGTCGGGCGGGAGCTGTCCGGCCTCGCCCATCGGGACGTAGGGCGGATTGGCGACGATGGCGTGGTAGCGCGGCTCGGGCTGGCCGAGCGGCGCGAACATGTCGCCGACCAGCACCCGCGAGCGGCCCTCTGCGTGCCTGGCCGCGTTGACTACGGCAAAGGCGGCCGCTTCCGGCGAGAGCTCGACCAGATCGACGTGCAGCTCTTTGCGCTCGGTGGCGAGGCTCAGCCCCATCGCGCCCGCGCCCGCGCACTGCTCGAGCGCGAGGAGCGGACCCTCGGTGGGCAGCGCCTCCAGCGCCAGCTGGACCAGGATCTCGGTCTCGGGCCTGGGCACGAAGACGCCTTTGCCCACCGCGAACGGCCGCCCGTAGAACTCCTTGGAGCCGAGGATGTATGCGACCGGCTCGCGCTCGCCGCGCCGCACCAGCAGCGCCTTGAAGGCCGCCAGCTCGTCGAGGGAGATGGGCTTGTCGTGCTCGATGTAGAGCCGCAGCCGGTCGCAGCCGAGCGCGCGCGCCAGGAGCAGATCGGCGTCCAGGCGCGGCGCGTCCACGCCCTTGCGCTCGAGCCAGGGGCGCGCCCAGGCGAGCAGCGTCCGCACCGTCCAGGTCTGCAGAGGTTCGCCCATCAGCGGGGACGCCGCGCGGAGACGACGCGCTCGACGCCCTCGGCATCGCGGTGCGCTCTCAGGTCGTGCATGCCCACGTCGGCGAGCATGTGCCGGACCTTGCCGACCTGCGAGGGGTCGCACTCCTGCGCGTAGACGCCGCCGGGCGCGAGCCACGCCGGCATCTCGGTGACGATGCGCCGGACCACGTCCAGGCCGTCGGGGCCGCCCCAGAAGCTGACGTGCGGCTCGTGGAGGACCTCGTCGGGCAGGTCGGTCCCGTCGGGCACCCAGGGCGGGTTGGCGGTGATGAGCGCGTACTGGCCGTGCCGGTCGCGGGGGAGCGCCGCGAACAGATCGCCGGCGAAGGCGCGCGCGCGGCCCGGGACCAGGCGGTCGGCGTTCTCCTTGGCCAGCTCGATGGCCTCGGCGGAGACGTCGGCCAGATCGACCTGCAGTCCGGGTCGCAAGAGGGCCGCGAGGATGCCGGCCGCGCCGATGCCGCACGCGAGATCGAGCGCGAAGATGGGCGCGCCGTCGGCGAGTCCTTGCAGACCGGCCTCGACCAGGACGGTCAGGTCCTGCCGCGGGATGAAGCCGCGGCGATCGACGGTGAAGCGCACGCCGCCGATGTCCACCGCGCCGACGATGTAGCCGGTTGGCTCGTCGGCGAGGCGGCGCTTGAGCACCGCGTCCGCCGCGGCGAGCTGCGCGGCCGTCAGCGCTTGCGCCTCGCGGCCTGTGAGCTGCTTCGGCAGGAGCCCGAGCGCGAAAGCGACCAGCTCCCTGGCCTCCTTCTCCGGCCCCTCGCTGAGCAGCGCGGGCGCGCGCAGCGTCCGCTCGGTCTCCGCGAGCAGCGCCGCGAGGCTCTGTTGTCTGTGGACGTCGGGCTGCCCGGCTGCGCCGCCGCTCGAGTGCATCATGCCGGCGTGCCTCCCATCGCTCTGCCGCCCGAGCCCATCTCGCCCTTGAGCGCCTCTGCTTGAAAGTGAGTCCGGCAAGCGCTGATCACATCCTCCACGTCGCCATCCATGACCGCCGCGAGGTTGTGCCTCGTCAGCCCGATGCGGTGATCGGTCAGACGGTCCTGGGGAAAATTGTAGGTCCGGATCTTCTCCGAGCGGTCGCCGGTGCCGACCTGGCTCTTGCGGGCCGCGTCGCGCTCGTTGCGCTGCTTCTCCAGCTCGGTCTCGTACAGCTTGGTCCGCAGCATCTTCATCGCCATGGCGCGGTTCTTCAGCTGGCTCTTCTCCTGCTGGCACTTGACGACGATGCCGCTCGGCTTGTGCGTCAGGCGCACGGCGGAGTCGGTGGTGTTGACGCTCTGCCCGCCCGCGCCCGTCGAGCGCATCACGTCCATCTGGATGTCGGCCGGGTTGATGTCGATGTCCACGTCTTCCGCCTCGGGCATGACGGAGACCGTGGCCGTCGAGGTGTGGATGCGCCCCTGCGCTTCGGTTGCCGGCACGCGCTGGACCCGGTGCACGCCCGACTCATACTTGAGCGCGCTGTACGCCCCTTGGCCGGCGAGCGTGACGGTCGCGTCCTTGATGCCGCCCGCGGGGCCGTCGCTCGCGTCCATCAGCGAGATCTTCCAGCCGCGCCGCTCGGCGAAGCGCATGTACATGCGCAACAGCTCGCCCGCGAAGAGGGCCGCCTCGTCGCCGCCCGCGCCCGCGCGCACCTCGAGGATGACGTCGCGCTCGTCGTTCTTGTCCTTGGGCAGGAGCAGGATCTTCAGCTGCTCCTCGAGCGCCGTCACCTTGGCCTGCAGCGCCGGCAGCTCCTCGCGGGCCATGTCGCGCAGCTCGGGGTCCTCGAGCAGCGCCTGGTTGCCGCGCAGCTCGTCGCGCACCTTCTTGTAGTCGCGGAAGGTGTCCACCAGCGGCTCGAGCGACGACCGCTCCTTGGCGACGGCGGAGAACCTGGCGCGGTCGGAGATGACGGAGGGGTCGCCGAGGTCGGCCGTGAGCCGCTCGAACCGCTGCTCGATCACCTGGAACTTGTCATCCATCCTGGACTCGAAAGGGAGCGGACCCTAGCGATTCGGGGGGCGCGGGTCAACGATTCAGACAGCTAGACGCAGGCCGTTCCTGCACCACTCTCGCCGTCCGTGCGCCCCTTTTTCCATGGATCGGGAGGGTGCGGCCGGCCTATCGGCGTCGAACCTTCGAAGAAGGGCCCGCGCCCTGGGTGGGTTGGACGCCTGGCTCCGTCGCTGGTAAGCTGAAATGGCGCATCCCCTGGAGCACCCGTGAACAAATTGATCCTGGCCACTGCCCTGGCGTCCGTCTTCTCGACCGCGGCGATCGGGAAGGCGAACGATCTCTACGACGCACAGTCGCAAAAGCGGGCCACCCCAGACCCGATGGACCCGAGCGATTGCGACAAGCTCTACAGGGCGTCCAACGGCAAGTTCTTTCCCCAGGCCAAGCCGATCTCGACCTACAAGCAGGCCGACTGCAGCGACAAGATCTTCTGGGGCGGCTCCTTGCCCAATGCCAATCCCAGCTCGCCGGGATTCGACAAGCTGCCCCTTTGCCTCGGCATGGGCCCCAATATCAATGCGTATCTCGCCAAGTATCCGGGAAAGTGCCGTCGCCTGACCGTGGCGAACGGTGCCTGGAGCCAGGACATCAACCAGAAGCTGATCTGGTGCGCGGGCAAACGCTACTTCAAGGGGACCACCATCTGGCTCGTCAACAACACGATGATGAGCAAGAGCTGGATCACCAAGCGGTTGGACGCGCACCTGGCGGATCCAATGAAGGAGAGCCTCTTCGTCACCGCCTCGGAAGCCTGCTTCTGGCACAAGACCATGGGCAAGCCGTTCCCCATCTCAGGCAAGGCCAAGGCCGCCGAGACGAAGGCCAAGAACGGCGCGAAGAGCACGGCGCCGAAGGGACATGGCGCCTCGACGTCGTCGGCGCATCCGTAATCAAGGCAGCGCGGTGATGGGCGCCTCGAAAGCGGTCCGCTCGTCTTCGAGGTTGGCGATGCCGCGGACCGACTTCCCGTCCATGGCGTAGAGCGCGAGGCTGCCGGTGGCGCGGGGCTCGAGGTCCGCGCCGGCGCCGCTCTGCAGCGAGATCAGCCGGACGAAGCTCTTGTTGGTAAACTGGCCGCGCGAGTCCTTTTCCCACACGGGAATGGCAGCGTATCGGCCGTCGTCCGAGAAGACTCCGCTGCCGCCGCTGCCTTCGACCACCTTGGCGTTGCTGAGCGTGGTCTTGCCGAAGTAGGCGCCGTCCGGAGGCCCCGCTGGCATCTGGTTCTCGCCTTGAAACGTGAACCAGGCGCCGCCCTTGGGAGCCTCGCGGCGCGTCTGATAGGAGCCGGGAAAAAGGTAGACGAAGCGCGCCAGCGGTGACCCGACGAGCGTCGCTGCCAGCTCGGCATCGATGATGGGCATCGAGACGGCGAGCTCTTCGAGCGACGCAAGCGCCGGCGCCGCGACGAGCCTCGCCAGCCCCTTCGAGTCCACCTTGCTGTTGGACGCATCTCCTGCCGACCCAAAGTTCGATCGGCCCAGGCCGAGCCTCTTCAGCTTTCCCCGCGGTGCCGCCTGGGCGAGCACGGCGCAACCGTCATCGCCGATATCGCCGTCGGAGAGCTCGAGCGCCTCGAGCCGGGCAAAGAGGGGGGTCGCGGTCAGGGCCGAGATGCCCGCGGCGCCCCCGAGCGCACCGCGCAGCACGAGGGATTTGACGTGCTCCACCAGCGGCGAGCTGCCCAGCGCCGATAACGTCGCGGAGTCGAGCTTGCCGTACGAGAACTCGAGGGAGGTCAGCTTGGGCAGCGACTTCTTCATCAGGCGCTGCAAGCCCTTCGCGCTCAGGTCGGAGGTGCCGAGCGAGGCGATGCGGCCCTCGAAGCCGTCGAGGTCAGGGAGCTGCGCGTCCTCGAGATAGCGGACCCGCAGGTCATCGGAGCCGGAGGCGTCGAGATCGGCGAGCTCGGTGGCGGCGATGCTGGTCAAGGCCATGGAAATGTCTCTACCATGGGCGGTCAAATCGGGGCTGCGCGAGGCCCCGCCGCTTTCGCTTTCCACCGCGACCCGCGCCTGCTAGAACGCGCGCCCCTCGCGGAGTATCGTCTTTCTGCCGAGGACTTCGGGGGCGGGGCCGTGCGCGAACAGCTGTTCGGAAAATACCTGCTCCTCGACCGCATCGCCGTGGGCGGCATGGCCGAGATCTTTCTCGCGCGCCAGACGGGCCTCGAGGGCTTTGAAAAGACGGTGGTGCTGAAGCGGATCAGGCCGCACCTCGGCGACAAGAAGAGCTTCGTGAAGATGTTCCTCAACGAGGCCAAGCTGGCGGCGCAGCTCAGCCACCCGAACATCGTCACCATCCACGATCTGGGAAAGATCGGCGAGAGCTACTTCATCGCCATGGAATATCTCTTCGGCCGCGACATGCGCCGGGTGATCCCCAAGGCTGATTCCTTAGGTATCCCATTTCCTATCGTCTATGCCTGCAAGGTGGCGAGCCAGGCTTTGGAAGGGCTCTATTACGCCCATAAGAAGGCCGATATCTACGGAGTGCCGCTCGGGATCGTCCATCGCGACGTCACGCCGGAGAATATCTTCGTCTCCTTCGACGGCGGAGTGAAGGTCCTCGACTTTGGAATCGCCAAGGCGGCCAACCAGGTAGAGATGACGCGCGCGGGAGAGATCAAAGGCAAGCTCTCCTATATGTCGCCCGAGCAGTGCATGGGCAAGCCGCTCGACGCGCGGTCCGACGTCTTCTCGCTCGGCGTCGTCTTGTATGAGTGGGTGACCGGCTTCAAGCTCTTCACCGGTGAGTCCGACGTCGCGGTGCTGAAATCAATCACCGACGGCAAGATCTATCGCCCCAGCTACTTCAAGGCCGACGTGCCCGAGCAGGTCGAGGCCATCTTGATGAAGGCGCTCGAGAAGGACCCGGCCACCCGCTATCAAAATGCCTGGGAGATGCAGTACGACCTCGACAGCTTCCTCTCGGCCAATGAGTTCACGCCGTCCAATCAGCACCTGGCGACGTTCATGAAGCAGCTCTTCGCCGACGAGATGGAGGAGGAGAAGAAGCGCCTCCACAACCGCGGCGTCGCGCTGCAAGCAAGCGACGAGGCGGAGCCGCCCGCGCCTCCCGCCGAGGCCGGGCCGCCCGGGGTCGAGAACATCACCGCGCCGGGCCGCGGGACGCCCGTCAACGCGCTCGTCCTGCCGGCCGCGGCGGCCGCGCCGGGCCTGGAGGAGCTGATCGAGACGCTGACCGTGGGCTTTGGCGGCGACGAGCTGCTCCGGCTGACGCAGATGGCGGCCAGGAACGGCGTCTCGGTCGAGTCGCTGGTGCAGCAGATCGTGCAGGGCTATCTGCGTTTTCGCTGAAGCGCGGTTAAGCTCGGCGCAATGGCCTACGAGACCAGCGTCCAGTTCGCAGACCCGCTCGCCCATCGGGCAGACTTCCTGGCCGTCATCGTCCAGGACGGCGCCGTCGTCCTCGACAAGGAGGGCGATGCGCCGCCAAAGCTCGACCACGCGCTGCTCGGCAAGCTCGACGCGGCGCTCGGCGGCGTGCTCCTGCGCGCGGCCGGCGAAGAGGAGTTCACCGGCAAGGACCTGACCTCGGTGCTCCTGCACACGCACGGCAAGCTGCCGGCGGCGCGGCTCGCGGTGATGGGCATCGGGCGCAAGAAGGACGCCGACAAGGATCGCGACCAGCTCCGGGTGGCGGCGGCGCGGGCGGTGCGGCTGGCGCGCTCGGCGGGCGCCAAGGTGCTGGCCATCGCGCTGCCCGAGCAGACCGACGGCGCCGAGCTGGCCAGGGACGTCACCGCGCTGGCCGAGGGGGCGCAGCTCGGCGCCTATAAGTTCGACCAGTATTTGAAAGAGAAGAAGCCGCTCAAGCTGCTCCAGCTGCAGCTGCTCGTGCCCGAGGCGATGCGGGACGCCAGGCTCTCCGAGGCCGCCGCCTTCGGGGTGCGCCTTGCCGAGGCCACCTGCCTCGCGCGCACGCTCGTCAATGAGCCCGCCGGCGTGATGACGCCGCAAGCGCTGGTCAAGGCCGCCGAAGAGGTCGCCGCGCGCGCGGGCCTGCTCATCGAGGTGCACGATCGCGCCGGCATCGAGAAGCTGGGCATGCGCCTCTTCCTCGCCGTCGCGCAGGGGAGCGTCCTGCCGCCGCTCCTGGTCAAGCTCTCCTATGTACCGAAAGGGTTTCAACTCAAGATGGGTCCCAAGGGGGATTCGCGCTCGACCGCGCTGGCTCTGGTCGGCAAGGCGCTCACCTTTGACTCGGGCGGCTTGTCAATCAAGACCGCCGCCGGCATGGAAGAGATGAAGACCGACATGGCCGGCGCCGCAGCCGTGATCGCGGCGATGGAGGTCATTGCTTTACTCAAGCCTGACTTTCCCGTGCACGCCTATTTCGGCGCCTGCGAGAACATGCCGAGCGGGCAGGCCACGCGGCCGGGCGACGTCATCATCGGCAAGAGCGGCACCTCGGTGGAGATCCTGAACACCGACGCCGAGGGCCGCCTGGTCCTGGCCGACGTGCTCGCCTGGGCGTGCGAGGAGAAGCCTGCCGCCGTCATCGACCTGGCCACGCTCACCGGCGCCTGCATCGTCGCGCTCGGGACGCTGATCTCGGGCTTGTTCTCAAATGAAGACGCGCTCTCGGCGGAGTTGATGGGAGCCAGCAAGGCGGCCGGCGAAGAGCTCTGGCGCCTGCCCTTGCCGCCGCAGATGGAAGAGTTGATCAAGAGCCCCATCGCAGATCTGAAGAACACCGGCGGCCGCTTTGGCGGCGCCATCAACGCCGCGCTCTTCTTGCAGCACTTCGTCGGCCGGACGCCCTGGGCGCACCTCGACATCGCGGGGCCGAGCACCGTCGATCGCGAGCGCGGCGTCCACCCGCGCGGGGCCACGGGCGTGGGAGTCAGGACGCTGGTTGAGTTGGTGCGGCGGCGGATGGTGGCCGGATAGCCCCGCCTATCCGGGAGGCCCCGAACGACCGGCTGGCGAACTGGCGCTGCTCAAGGCAGGAGCGCGGGGACGCTTGCCTGGAGCGGACCTCCGCGCACGTCTACCTGTAATTTTCCATGAGCGGCGCGGATGAGGCAGACGTTGATCTCGCTGCGGATGCCAAAGCGGTTGGCCACATAGACGCCGGGCTCGACGCTGAAGCAGGTGTCGGGCAGGTGGCGGCGCGTGTCGTGGGTCTCGAGGTCGTCGTTGTTCACTCCCTCACCGTGCCCGTGGACGCCGATGCTGTGGCCGGTGCGGTGCAAGAAGCGCTCGCCCTGGCCGGCGTCGGTGACGACCTTGCGGGCAGCGTGATCCACCTCGGCGCCCGTGACGGGCTTTGACCACTCGGCGCGGAAGCGGAGCAGCTCGACCGCGGCGTCGCGCGCCTTGAAGACCACGGCGGCCACCCGCGCCACCTCGTCGGGGACGCGCTCGCCCAGGAAATAGACGCGGGTCAGGTCGGCCGGGATGGCGCGCGGGTCGTTGGGCAACTTCGCCACCGCGTCGATGAGCAGCACGCTGTTCTTGCCCGCCAGGGCAGAGCCCGTCTCGGGCGGCGAATAGTGGGGCAGGGCAGAGTGGGCATCGACCGCGACGATGGCGCGGCCCTCGCTCGTCAGCCCGACGGCGGCCTGGCGCGCGAGCAGGAAGTCTTGCAGCTCGCGTTCGCTGGCGGGCGAACCTATGCGCAGGCGTCTGGCGGCCTCTTGAGCAGTGGCGTCCATCTCGGCGGTGAGCAGATCGGCGGCGCGCGCCTGGCCCGCAAGCTGGGCGGCGTCGAGCGTGCTCTCGAGCTGCGCGATCAGCTCGCTCGAGGAGACCAGCTCCGGGCCCATCGCGCGCAAGAGCTCGACGGTGCCGGCGTCCACCCGCGAGATCATCGGCAGCTCGCTGCGGGGCGAGTAGTCGAGCGCGACCTTTGCCAGCCCGCGCAGCATGCGGCCAAGCTCGCGGTCGCGGACGCGCCAGGAGGGATACACGGCGGACGCGCCGGGCACGGCGTCGAGCGAGGTCGGCTCGACCGCGCTGACCAGCTTCTGCACCTGGCCGCGCGCCGGAATCAGGCAGAACCAGCGCCGCGTCGAGATGTGGTCCCCTGGCCCATCGAGGCCAAGGACGTGCAGCGCGATCGGGTCCGAGTGGCGAAAATCGGTGAGCAGCCAGGCGTCGATCCTGGCGGCCTGCAGCGCGGCCTGGATCGCGGCCAGCCGCTCGGCGCTCAGGCCCGGGACGAAGGCTGGGGCGGCGGGCGGCGACGCGGCAGGGGGCGGCGCGGCAGGGGGCGGCGCGGCTTGGGCAGGAGCTGCCCCCGCGTCTGCTTGCTGGGCCTGCACGGGCAATTGAAAAGCGAGGGCGACCGCCACCAGCGCGAGCGCGCGCAATCCCGTGGGGTTCATTCGTCCTTCCCCGCGGCGCCCGTGAAGCCATCGTCGCGATCGCGAAAGAGGACGTTGAAGGTCGTCAACGAGCCGTAGCACTTGGTGAGGTAGCTCTGCAGATCGACCTTCTCGGCGTCGCTCAATTTCGGGTGCGCGTTGAGCTTCTGCTCGAGCACGCGCAGCCGGTCGCGGATCATCACCACCTTGTGGAAGAGCGCGTCGAGCGGCAGCTCCTTGGCTTGCAGGTTCGGATCTTGTGGCTTGAGGAGCGCCACGCCGCCTTCCCACTTGGGCGCGAGCGGGGCCAGCGCGCCGCCGCGCTCTTCGTCCATCGCCTCGCGGATCAGCGCCTTCAGCTCTTCACGGGTCATCTCGAGCTCTCCACAGGGTCCGTCCGGGATCTTGGGTCGCGGCGGGTCGATCACGTGCGTCGCCGCCCGGCCGCCACCAGCGCCGCCGCGCGCGTTCCGGGCCGCCGCCTTGGCGAGCTGGACCAGGGCCGACTGGCCGCCGCCGTCGGTGCGCCGCCCCTTGGCGTCGAGCGCGCCGCCGCGCGGGGTGTAGTCGTCGCAGATGGGCGCGGTGCAGGGGAAGACCGACCGCTCGGGGCGCAGGCGGCAGGTGCCGGCGAGCAGGCCCCTGGCCAGCTCGCGCGGCCGATAGACGATGCAGGTGCCGCAGATGGGGCCGTAGCCGCAGATGCGGCCGATCTCGCTCGCGTCCTCGATGCAGTCGCCCGAGTCGGGGCAATCCTGCCGGGGTGGCGAGGGGCGCGCGGGCGGCGCAGGGGGGGCGAGCGGTTCCATCGGCTGAGGGTACAACGATCGCGGAGGGCGCGCCGTTCCCTCTGCCGGCGCGCGCGAAAACGAAACCTGACCGTTGACGCCACTTCCGCTCTGGCCTAGTGAATTCGCGGCCACGGCAGCCTCAAGGACGCCAAGGGGACGCGATGCGCATCGAGCATGCCGCGAAGTCCGACGTCGGGATGAAGCGCGACAACAATGAGGACAACTTCCTCGCGCTCCCGGAGCAGAGCCTGTTCGCCGTCTTCGACGGCATGGGCGGGCACGCCGCGGGCGAGGTGGCGAGCGGCATCGCCGTGGCCGAGGTGAAGGAGTTCTACGAGCTCACGGCCAAGGACGAGGACCAGACCTGGCCCTTCAAGGAAGATCGCGCCAAGAGCTACGACGAGAACCGGATCATCACCGCGATCAAGCTGGCCAACGCGCGCATCATCGAGGCCAGCAAGAAAGACGCGCACAAGAAGAACATGGGCACCACCTCGGTCGCGCTGCAGGTGGTGGAGCGCAACGGCGTGGCCAAGGTCGTCGTCGCGCACACCGGCGACAGCCGCGGGTACCTGTTTCGCGGCGGGGCCATCTCGCGCATCACCATCGACCACTCGCTGGTCGAGGAGTACTTGCGCATGGGCCGCATCACCCCCGAGGAGGCGAAGAACTTCGCGCACAAGAACATCATCCTCCGCGCGCTCGGGCAGCAGGACCAGGTGGACGTCGAGGTCACCGTCCACGAGCCGCAGCCCGGCGACATCTTCATGCTTTGCTCGGACGGACTGTCGGGCATGATCGAGGACGAGGCGATGGGCCAGATCCTGGCGAAGCAGCCGAATCTCGACCTGGCCGCGAAGAAGCTGATCGACACCGCCAACGCCAACGGCGGGCTCGACAACGTCACGGCCATCTTGGTGCGGTTCAACCCGTAGCCAAGATACAACCAACCGTCTTGCGCCCGACGCAGAGGCGCAGGGAACGTAGGGCCGCAGAGGAACGTTCTTGCTCTGCGGCCCGGCGCGGCTACTTCGCCTTGGCCGGCGCCTTGTGCGCCTTGCCCTTCTTCGGCGCACTGAAGACCTTGCACCCGGCGGCGGCGCTCTTCTTGGCGGCGTGCAGCTGGATCTCGGCGCGCTTGAAGTGGCCGCCCGCGTGCTTGTAGGCCGGGCTGGCCGCGAGGGCGGCGAGGGCGGCGTCGATGCTCTTGTCGATCTCCTCGGTGCTGCACTTCGGCGCCTCGGCGGCAGGAGCTGCCTCGGCGGCGGCGGGGGCGTCCGTGGCCGCGGCCGGAGGAGCCGCAGGGGCGGCGGGAGGCGCGACGGCGGGCGGCATCGCTGCCGGAGGAGCGGCGGGCGGCGCGTCGGGCGGCTTGGTGGCGGCGGGCGCATCGGCGCGCGCGATGGACGAGGAGAGCAGCAGGGCGGCGAGAGTGGCAAAGAGGCGGGTCATGGGAAGCTCCAACTGGGGGTGGATATCAACGACAGCGATCGGCTGATTACAGGTGCTGGTGGAAGAAATCAAAGACGCGGCGCCAATACTGAAGGCGAATGACGGGGTCGGCTCCTACCTGATGAGTTTGACCGGCGAGCGGTAGGGTTTCAAACGAGCGGCCGGTGCGGAAGAGCGCGTCGGCCAGCTTCAGGGTGTGGCTGAAGAGGACGTTGTCGTCGGCCGTGCCATGAACCAAGAGCAGCGGCCGGGCCAGGTTGGGCGCGTATTGCAACAGGCTATTCCTTGGATAGATCTCATCGTCCTTGCCGGGGACGCCGAGATAGCGCTCGGTATAGTGCGTGTCGTAATCAAGCCAATCAGTCACCGAAGACGTCGCGACGGCAGCCTTGAAGAAATCGGGGCGGCGCAGGACGCAGAGGGCGGAGAGGAAGCCGCCGAAGGAGCCGCCGGTGACGCCGACGCGCGAGAGGTCCAGGGCGGGCTCGCCCGCGGCCAGCGCTTGCAGGCCGGCCACCTGGTCCTCGAGAGGAACATCGGCGAACTTGTATTTGATCGCGCGCTCCCAATCGCGGCCGCGCCATTGGGTTCCGCGGTTGTCCACGCGCACGACGAAGAAGCCGTGGTCGGCGATCCATTGGTCGAAGAGATAGGCTTCTTGAGTTGGCACCACGACGTTGTGGCCGGGGCCGCCATAGACCGAGAGCCAGACCGGATAGCGCCGCTTTGGATTGAAGTCGCGCGGGCGGACGAGCGAGGTCCAGAAGCCCGGCGCCTGGCCCACCTTGGCCAGCTCGACGCGGGCGGCGAAGGGCGCCCGCTCGGCGACCTCGGGGACGACCCCTGCAACCGTGCCGTCGGGCCTGACCACCTCGGCGGTCGAGGCACCGTCTGGCCGCGAGAGCGTGCGCACGTGGGTCCGCGCCTCGCGGGCGAAGATGGCGTCGTGGAACCCCGGCCCGCGCGTCAGCTCGCGCGCGGCGCTGCCGTCGAGCGGGATCTCGACGAGCTGCTGCTCGATCGGCTCCTTTCCCGCGGCGACGATCACCGTGCGCCCCGCGGGGTCGAGCCAGCGCACGCCGCGAAAGCCCGCTTCCCGCGCCGACAGCGTGCGCACCGGCTGCCCGTCGCGCGCGCGCAGCTCCAGCTGCCAGGCCCCGCCGCGCTCGCTGGCCCAGAGGAACCCCGAGCCGTCGCGCAGCCACGAGTACTGGTCGTGCAGGTTGACCCAGGCGTCGTCGTGCTCGCGGAGCAGCTCCTTGGTCTGGCCCGTCTTGGGGTCCACCTCGAGCAGGAGCAGGTCGTGCTGGTCGCGCGTCTGCACCTGGATGGTCAGCGGCGCGTCTTTCATCCAGTGCACGCGGGCCAGGTAGGGATACTTCTCCGCGTCCCACTTGACGTAGGTCGTCTCGCCGCCCGAGGCGGAGACGACGCCGAGGCGCACCTTGACGTTGGCCTTGCCGGGCCGCGGATAGAACTGCGACGAGTGCGCGCCAAAGAGCGCCGCCGGGTCCACGAAGTGCAGCTCCTCGACCCCCGTCGCGTCGGCCTCTTGATAGGCCAGCCGCTGCGAGTCGGCCGACCACCAGTGGCCGGTGAAGCGGCCCATCTCCTCCTGCGCGACGAACTCGGCCTGGGCGTGGGTGAGCGCGCCGGCCGCGCCGCTGGTGAGCTGCAGTGGCGGACCGCCCGCGACCGGCGCCACCCAGAGCTCGCCGCCGCGCACGAACGCGACCTGCGCGCCGTCGGGCGAGAGGTGGGTGTCAAAAGGCGCGTGGCCCTTGTCGTCCTTGTCGGCGACCAGCTGCGATTTCCCCGTGCCCAGCTCGACCAGGAAGACGCGGCCGGAGAGGCTGGTCACGACCTTGCGGCCGTCGCGAGAGAGGCCAAAGCCGGTGAAGCCGCCGCCGGTGATGCGCATCCGCTCGCGGCGCGCTTTCTCCTCGGCAGAGAGCTGCTCGGCGGCGCCGCCGGTGACCTGCTCGGGCGTGATCAGCTCGCGGGTCTCGCCCGAGGCGACATCCATTGAATAGAGGTGCTGGCGCGCGCGGCGCGGCTCGGCGCGGAGGAAGAGCACGCGAGAGCCGTCGGGCGTGACGACGAAGTGGCCGGGCTTGCCGAGCGTGAAGCCTTTGGTCTCGGCCAGGTCGCGAAGGAACTTCTCGTCGGCCTCGGTGAGCCGCGCGGCTGCGGGCGCGCGGGCGGCCGACTCGTCGGCGTTGCTCATGCTTGGGCTCTTGTTGGCTGGGGTCGCGCAGGCGCAGGCCAGGAGCGCGGCGGTCATCGGAAAGAGTGGGCGCATCGTGGCGGCGCACTCTACAGAAAGCGCGCCGCCACGGCGATGCGGTCACTATCGGACGATAGGCCCGCGCTTGAGTACGCCAGCGAACGAGGCCCCGAAGTCCCGAGTTGTACGCCCGTCTGGCGGTCCCTACGTTCGGCTCGGCCGCAGACTGCGAGGCGCACAAGTGAACGACGAGGCGCTGCGCGCGCCGGGCACCGTTGACCCGCACTGGATCGCCGAGCTGCTGGCGGCGGAAGTGGCGCGCGAGCGGCCCGAGAGCGGCGGCGAGCTGGCCCGCGTGCGCGACCGCCTCGACGGGCTGCTCCAGGTGGTGGGCGGCGGGCTCTTGTTGGCCGACGCCTCGGGCCGCCTGCTCCACGCCAATGGCGCCGCTGCGTCGCTGCACGGCTTTGCCTCGGGCGTGACGCTCATCTCCGCCTCGCCCGCCGAGCTCGAGGCGCGGGTCGCCGTGCTCGACGAGTGGGGCCAGCCGGTCTCGCCCATCCGCTTGCCGCTCCTGGCGCTGCGCACGCCGGCGCCGCCCGAGCTGCTCTTGCGCTTCGTCGATCGGCGCACCTGCGAGGAGCGCTGGGCGGCGGTGCGCACGGCCCCCCTGCGCGACGACGAGGGCCGCGTGCTGGCGCTGGTCGCGCTCTATCGCGACGAGACTGATCAGCGCCGCGGCGAGGAGTCGCTGCGCCTGCTCGCGCGCGCCGGGGCGCTCTTCGCCGGGCCGCTCGACCTGCGCGGTGCGCTCGACGCGCTCGGCCGCGTCGCGGTGCCGGCCCTGGCTGATCAATGCGAGGTGCAGCTCTTGCCGCACGACGCCGCGCTCGGCTGGCCCGCGCGCGTGCTGATCCAGGCGGGCGGCAGCGTGCGTGAGCTGGCGGGCCTCGCCGCGCCTCCGCTCGAGCGCGCCGAGCTGCACCGCGAGCTCCTGGCCTCGACCGACCCCCGCTACCACGGCCTCCTCCGCGACGGCTGCACCTCGGCGCTGGCGGTCTCGCTGCTCGCGTCGGGCCGGATGATCGGCACGCTGCTCTTGGGCGCGGGACCGGAGAGGCGCCCCTATGGGCCGGCAGACCTGGCGCTGGCCGAGGACCTGGCCGCGCGCGTCGCCACTTCGCTCGAGGGAGCGCGGCGCGAGCACGAGGCGCAGCTGGCGCGCACCTCCGACGCGCGACGCCTCGCGGGCCTCGAGCTCTCGCACCGGCTCGCCACCATGCTGCAGCGCGAGCACAAGCCCGCGCTCGCGTTCCTGGCCTGCGCGGAGGCGCTGCGCGCCGAGGTCTCCGCCCAACACCTGCGCCTCTGGTCGGTGAGCGAGGTGGGCCGGCAGCTCGAGGTCAAGGCCTCCGCCAGCGACGCCGAGGCAGGACACCTCGATCCCATCGAGGCCTTCGAGGTGCAGAAGATCGCCGCTTCCCGCTCGCCGCGCGCGGTGGCGAATCTGCTCGCCGACCCGGTGCTCTCGTCGGCGGGCCCGGGCTCGTTGCTGGCGCTGCCGCTGCTCGCCAACGGAGAGTGCAAAGGGGTCCTGGCGCTCTTCTTCTGCCGCCCTCCTCCCGCCGAGCTGGAGGAGCTGCTCGCGCCTTCGCTGCAGGTGCTGGCCTCGTGCCTGTTGCGCCGCGCCGCCGAGGAGGAGACGCGCCGCGCGTACCAAGAGGCCGAGGAGGAGGGTCGCCGCAAGGACGAATTTCTCGCCATGCTGGCGCACGAGCTGAGGAACCCGCTCGCCCCCATCGTCACCGCGCTGCAGCTGATGCGGACTCGCGGCGACGACGGCCGCAGCGTCACCCGCGAGCGCGCCCTGATCGAGCGGCAGGTCGGCCACCTCGCGCGCCTGGTGGACGATCTGCTCGACGTCTCCCGCGTCAGCCGCGGCCAGCTCGAGCTGCGCAAGGAGCCGGTCGATCTGGCCTCGGTCGTCACCCGCGCCGTCGAGGCCGCGCAGCCGCTCATCAGCAAGTTCCGCCACACGCTCGCCATCTCCCTGCCCGAGGAGAGCGTCTTCTTGGTCGCCGACCCCGTGCGCCTCGCGCAGGTGGTGCTGAACCTCTTGAACAACGCCGCCAAGTACACGCCGCCCGGCGGGCGCATCCGGCTCGCCGTCGAGCGGCAGAACGACTGCGCCGTCGTCCGCGTCAGGGACACCGGCATCGGCATCCCGCGCGACCAGCAGCAGCGCGTCTTCGACCTGTTCGTGCAGGTCGGCGAGGGGCCCGAGCACTCGCGCGGAGGCCTCGGCATCGGCCTGTCGCTGGTGCGCGCCCTGGTCGAGCTCCACGGCGGCGAGGTGACGGTGGTGAGCGGCGGGCCGGGCTCTGGCTGCGAGTTCGCCGTGCGGCTGCCGGCGCTGCCCGACCGGGACGTGGGCATTCCCTTGCCGCTGCCCCCGCCCCCGCTTCTCCCGCTGGAGATGACGCTGTCTCCCGGCGAGGGCCGCCGCGTGCTGGTGGTCGATGACAACCGCGACGCCGCCGAGATGCTGGCCGAGGCGCTGACGCTCTGGGGCTGCGACGTGCGCGTCGCCAACGACGGCGCGACCGCGCTGGAGGCTGCCGCGGAGCGCCGGCCCGACATCATCTTGCTCGACATCGGCATGCCGGGGCTCGACGGGTACGAGGTGGCCCGCCGGCTGCGCAAGAACCCAGCGCTGCAGGGCGTGCGCCTCGTGGCCGTGACCGGCTATGGCCGCGCGCTCGACTGCGAGCACTCGCGCGACGCCGGCTTTGACTTCCACCTGACCAAGCCCGTCGAGCTCGATCTCTTGCAGCGCACCATCCTCGGCTCCACGCGCCAGCCGGAGGCCCCTCGAGCAGCCGAGGCGCCGCGCCCCACGCCGCCGCAGCAGCCGATCGTCGGCAGCCGGTAGAGGCCCGATAGCCGATCGCCGTCCGTTGCTGTAAGGCGAGCGCGTGGACCCTCTCTCGCTCGCGTGGAAGCCCGGCGCGCTCGGCGGCGGCGCGCTCTCGGTGCGCTGGCTCGGCACCGCCGGCTTTGCGCTCGAGTGCGAGGGCCACGTGGTCCTCATCGACCCCTACTTGAGCCGCGCGCCGCTCTGGCGCTGCGTCGCCGGCCCGCTGCAAAGCGACCCCGCGCTGGTCGCGCGCCACGCGCCCAAGGCCGATGCGATCATCCTCGGCCACACCCACTTCGACCACGCGCTCGACGCGCCGGCCATCGCGCGCGCGACGGGAGCCAGGGTGTTTGGATCGCGCTCGGCGGCCACACTCTGCCGCTCGCAGGGCGTCCCCGAGGCGCAGATCTTCGAGGTGGAGTCGCTCTGCGCCGGCGGCCCCCACACCGCCGAGGTGGGACCCTTCCGCCTGCGCTTCTTTGGCAGCGCGCACGCGCGGCTGCTCCTTGGCCGCGTTCCTTTTGCGGGGGAGATCGCCGACTGCGACCAGGTGCCGATGCGCGCCCACCGCTACCGCTGCGGCGCCGTCTTCGGCGTCGAGATTCGCGCCGCCGGCCGCACCATCTTCCACCTCGGCTCGGCGGAGCTGGTCGAGGACCGGCTGCGCGACGCCCCGCGCGACGTCGATCTGCTCTTGATGACCGTGGCCGGCTGGCAGACCTCGCGCGACTTTCCCGAGCGGGCCGTGCGCGCGCTCTCGCCCAAGGCCGCGCTGCTCGCCCACTGGGACGACTTCTTGCGCCCGCTCGATCTGCCGCTGAAGCCACTCAAGGCGCTGCAATTTCCCCGCTTCGTCGAACGGCTGCAGCGGGAATCAAGGGATCTGAAGATCGGGACCTTGCCGCTGCTCGGCGAAGTGAGGATCTAGTGATGCCTTTTCGCGGCCTCCGCGTCTGCGCGTCGGCAAGCAAGGCGCTCTGGGTTGTCGCTTGCGCCTTGAGTTGCGCCAAGGGAACGTCCGCGCCGCCCGCGCCCCCTGCGACCTATGGCCAGCCCGGGACGCAGGCCAGCTTCCAGCTCGACGCCGATCTCGATACTCAAGCCTCGTTCTATGATTTTCCCTATCCGAGCGATCTGCGGCTCTCCGCCGACGGCACGCCGCGCCTGGTCGGGTTTCCCAATCCGCGCGACCTGCCGCTGATCGACTCCTTCAAGCAGATCGCGCAGCAGCGCCGCGGGTTCCCGGTGGTGCCCGTCGGCTATTTCCGCTTCTCGGCGCCGCTCGCTCCACGCTCCGCCTCGGACGTGCTGCCGGTTCTGCCCTTCGCGCCGGCGCTGCTCATCGACGTGGACCCGGGCTCGCCCGAGCGCGGGCGCCTCCTGCCGGTGGTGGCCGCGACGCCTCCTTCCGATGACTACGTGCCCGCGAATCTGCTCTCGCTCGCGCCCCGGCCCGGCATCATCCTCGCCCCAGGGCGCAGCCACGCCTTCGTGGTGCTGCGGCAGCTCGGCGACGCGCAAGGGCAGCCGCTCGGCGTCCCGGCGGCGCTCGATCGGCTGCGCCGGGGAGTTCCTGTGGCCGGAGCCTTGGGCCCCCAGGCGGCCGCTCTCTATGCGCCGCTCTGGGACGCGCTCAAGCTCGCCGGCGTGGACGAGGCGTCGGTGGCCGCCGCGACCGTCTTCACCACCGGTGACGCGGTGTCCGAGACGGCCGCGCTCGCCGACGCCATCTCCGCGGAGACCAGCGTCTCGCTCAGCGGCCTGCAGGCCTTGCCCGGCGCGCCCGGGAGCGATCGGGTCTGCGTCCTCTCCGCCACCGTTCGCTATCCGCAATATCAGGCGGGCGTCCCTCCCTTCGACAGCGCCGGCCTCTTCGCGAGCGGCGCCGATGGCCTGCCGCTGCAGCAGCGCGCGGAGGACGCCCCCGTGGTGCTCACCTTGCCGAGGGCGCCGATGCCCGCGGGCGGATATCCCCTGGTGTTGTATTTCCACGGCTCGGGCGGCTCGAGCGCCGACGTCATCGACAAAGGACCGACGCTCACCAAAGGCGGCAACCCTACCCGAGGCCAGGGTCCGGCCTGGGTATTGGCGTCCTATGGGATCGGCGCGGCCGGCAGCGCGCTGCCCCTCAATCCCGAGCGGCTGCCCGGCGCGGCCGATACCGCCTATTTGAACCTGGGCAATCCGGCGGCGCTGCGCGATACCTTCCGCCAAGGCGTGATCGAGCAGCGCCTCTTTCTTGACGCGCTCCTCAAGCTTCGCGTCCCGCCCGCTCTGGTGGCGGGCTGCAGCGGCCTCTCCTTGCCCGCCGGCGAGGACTCCTATCGCTTCAATGCGGCTCAAGTGGTCGCGCAGGGTCAATCGATGGGAGGCATGTACACGAACCTCGTCTCGGCCACCGAGAAGCGCATCCGCGCCGCGGTTCCCACCGGCGCGGGCGGTGATTGGACCTATTTCATCCTCGTGACCCAACTCAAGCCGGGGCTGCCCGATCTCCTGGCCATCCTGCTCTCGGCGAAGCCGCCGCTGACCGCGCTCCACCCGGCGTTGCATTTAATCGAGACTGGCTGGGAGCCCGCCGACCCGATGCTCTCGATGCCGCGCCTGGGTCGCCGCCCGTTGCCAGGCCACCCGGTGCGCCCGGTCTTTGAGACCGCGGGCCGCAATGATCAATATTTCCCGACCATCCTGTACGACGCCATGGCGCTGGCCTACGCGCACCAGCAAGCCGGCGGCCAGGTGTGGCCGAGCATGCAGGACGCGCTCAAGCTCGGCGGGCTCGACGGACTGCTCTCCTATCCGGTGAAGAACAACCGCGCCTCCGCCGATGGAACGCCTTATACCGGCGTCGTCGTTCAGTACGAGGGCGATGGCATCGAGGACCCGCACGCCATCTATCGGCAATTGCCCGAAGTGAAGCACCAATATGCGTGCTTCCTCTCTTCGTTCCTCTCGACAGGAACGGCGGTCGTCTCGGCGCCGGGCCCGATGGGCGCCCCTTGCTCCAACTAGAGACCTGACTAAGAGCCCCGCACCTTGTCGATCAGCGCGCGTCCCTTGAGGACCACCTGCGCGGCGGCGAGCAGCAGCGAGCGCGCGCGCGACGGCTCCTTGGCGGACCTCTTCGGCGGCCGGCCCTGGTCGTCGCGCCGCTCCAGGGAAGGCGCGGGAACGATCCAGGGCTTGAGCTCGATCTGCGGCGCCGCCATCGAGCCGCTGTCGATCACCTCGCGCACGCTCATCCTGGTCGCCGGCGAGCGGGTGCGGGCGGCCTTGGGCAGGCGCTGCACGGTCTTCCTGTTGCTGGTCGCGCTCTTTCTCGTGGACGCCATCTCGCTCCCTTCGAGTTTGTCAAGAGAGAGGTAGCGACTGCGCGGCTGGATCGGAACTGCCGCTCGGCGGCAGCAGGCGGTCGCCGATGCCCGGGAAGGAAACGGCTGCCCCGCTGGTACAGTGACCTCGAGCGAGGCGCCGGTTGGACGGTTGTGTGGCGAGCGCCTTCATCAGGGACAGATGCGGCACACCGAGGCACAGAGCTCGAGAACGACGTTGACCGCCGTGCTCCTCGCGCTCTCCGCTGCTTGCACGCAGGCCGGCGCGGACGCGGGCAACGCTTCCTCGGCCGAGAGCTATCTGCTGGTGCTCGACGGCTCGGCCGCCGAGCCTGCCGGCCTTGCGGTCGAGCGCCGCTATCGCCACTTGCCGGTCCTGCACGTGCGCGCGCGCGGGCCGGCTGCCTGGCAATCGCTCGCCAGCCTGCCCGGAGTGCGCCGGGTCGAGAAGGCGGTCGCGTACACGCCCTCGCTCGCGCAGAGCCTGCCGCTCATCGGTCAACCGGCGGTCGCCGCGCTCGGGATGCGCGGGGCGGGCACCACGGTGGTCGTCGCCGACGGTCCGGTCGACTCCTCGAACCCTGCCTTCGGCAAGTGCGCCGCGGGCGAGCTCTCCGCGCCGGGCTGCAAGCTGGTGGCGAACGAGCGCATCGCCGCCGGGACCAGCACGCTGACCAACGGCCACGGCAACAACGTCGCGGCCATCGTCCTCGGCGTCGCTCCCGAGGCGCGGGTCGCCGCGCTCGACATCTTCAGCGGCGGCACGGCCTTCACGCCAGACCTTCTGGCGGCCATCGACTGGGCCATCGAACACAAGGATCAACTCAACATCGCGGCCATCAACTTAAGCCTTGGCGCGGGCGCGCACGACAGGCCTTGCGCCGACGATTCGCTGTCGA
This sequence comes from Myxococcales bacterium, assembly GCA_038231075.1. Lineage (GTDB taxonomy): Bacteria > Myxococcota > Myxococcia > Myxococcales > 40CM-4-68-19 > JBBRMA01. The sequence goes on from JBBRMA010000005.1 coordinate 95,969, forward strand.
TCGCCATCGCCTGGGCGCGCGCCGCCGGCATCGCCACCACCGTCGCCGCCGGCAATGACGGCCACGCCGACGCCCTCTCCGCGCCGGCCTGCGCGCCCTCGGCCGTCTCGGTGGGCGCGGTCTACAAGTCTGCGCTCGGCGGCATCGACTTCGCGGGCTGCCTGGACCAGAGCACCGCCGCCGATCAGGTGCCCTGCTTCTCCAACGCGGCGCCCTTTCTCACCTTGCTGGCCCCAGGCGCGGTCATCGCCGCCGGCGGGCTCAATATGGCGGGAACCTCGCAGGCGGCTCCGCACGTGGCGGGCGCGTTTGCCGTCCTGCGCGCCGCCTTTCCCGCCGAGTCGGTGGACGAGCTGCTCGCGCGCTTGCGGTCGAGCCCCGCCATCATCACCGACAAGCGCAATGGCCTGCGGGTCCCGCGCCTCGACTTGCCCTCCGCCGTCGCCGCCTCGCCCGCGGAGGCGCCGCTCGCGCGGATGTCGATCAACTCAGGTGCGGCCATCACCACCGGCGCTGCCGTGACGCTGTCGCTGGCGCCGACGGGCGCGCCGCCCGCGGCCATGTGCCTGACCAACGGCGCCGTGTGCATCGACTGGGTTCCGTTTGTTCCATCACTCAACTGGACGCTGCTCGAAGGCAAAGGCCCGCGCACGGTGCGCGCCTGGCTGCGCGACGCCCAGGGGGCCACCCCGGCCCGGTATCTGACGGCCAGCGTCCTGGTCGAGTAGCCCCAGGCGCGCGCCCACGCCGGGTGGCGGCATGAAGGAGCGCCACGGCGCGGGGGCGAGATGCTAGGTTCCGCCGATGCCGACCTCGAACCAACTCGCCGCCGAGCTCCAGCAGCTTCTCGGCACGCGCGCTCCCGCCATCGCCATCTCCTTCACCGACGCGGCGCCGGCCGGCCTTCCGCACCGCGCTGCCGCGCCCGCGAGCTGCGGATACTGGCGCGCCGCCGCCGAGGGCGAGAGCTTCTACACCGAGGCTGCCGACCACGAGGGCTGCCCGATCGGCGCCCACACGCATGGCGTCGCGCTCTCGCCCGCGAAGGGCAAGGAGCTGATGGCCATGGTGGAGACGATGGTCGGTCTGAAATATCTGAAGATGGAAGAGGTGCCGCAGATCCCCCACCGCCAGCAGCCGCTGCGCGTGGCGGTCTATGCGCCGCTCGCCAAGGCCACGCTCGCGCCCGACGTGGTGCTCATCCGTGGCACCGCGCGCCAGCTGATGCTCCTTGCCGAGGCGGCGCAGATGTCCGGCGTCGCGGGCACCTCGCCGGCGATGGGCCGGCCGACCTGCGCGGCGCTCCCGCTCGCGCTCGATTCGGGCAAGACGGCCACCAGCTTTGGCTGCATCGGCAACCGCGTCTACACCGGCCTGCCCGACGACGAGGCCTATGTCGCCGTGCCCGGAGACAAGCTGCAGGCCCTGGTCACCGAGCTCGCGAGCGTGGTGAAGGCCAACGCCGAGCTGGAGAAGTTCCACCGCTCCCGCGCCTGAGTCGCGGATTCGATAATCGCCGTTAACACCCGCTGACGCAGATCGTCATTGGCGGGGCTATCGATTTGCATTGTCGCTTGTGCTACAGCCGCAATCGACCGTTTTGTGCTGCACCGTGGCGAGACCTCTGTCCCAGGAGACGCACACATGTCCGATTCGGCTGCGCTGCAAAGCTCGGGCGCTGATTACGAAAAGCCCGCGGTAATCTGGCAGGTCATCGCCGCTTCCGCCGTCGGTACCATGATCGAATGGTACGACTTCTATATCTTCGGCAGCCTCGCGGCGGTGCTCTCGCCCAAGTTCTACCCACCCGGCAACGATACCTTTGCTTATGTTGCCTACCTGGCCACCTTCGCGGTCGGCTTCCTCGTCCGCCCGTTCGGCGCGCTCTTCTTCGGCCGCATCGGCGACCTGGTCGGACGCAAATACGCCTTCCTCGTCACCCTCGTGATCATGGGCGGCGCGACCTTTGTCGTCGGCCTCTTGCCGACCTTCGCGACGGCAGGCTGGTTCTCGCCCGTCGTCCTCATCCTCTTGCGCGTGCTGCAAGGCCTCGCGCTCGGCGGTGAGTACGGCGGCGCCGCGGTCTACGTGGCCGAGCACGTCCCCGACGGCCGCCGCGGCTTCTACACCAGCTTCATCCAGATCACCGCCACGCTCGGCCTCTTCGTCTCACTCGCGGTCATCCTCATCGTGCAGGGCTCGATGACGGCCGAGGCCTTCAAGGACTGGGGCTGGCGCATCCCCTTCCTGGTCTCGATCTTCCTGGTCGGCATCTCGCTCTACATCCGCCTGAAGATGAAGGAGTCGCCGATCTACACCAAGATCAAGGCGGCCGGCATGACCTCGGCGGCGCCGCTCAAGGAGGCGTTCACCGAGTGGGAGAACCTGAAGCGCGTGCTCGTCTCGCTCTTTGGCGCGACGGCCGGGCAGGGCGTGGTCTGGTACACCGGACAGTTCTTCGCCCTCTTCTACATGCAGTCGATCTTGAAGGTGAACGCGAAGACCGCGAACCTGATCATGGCGACGGCGCTGGTCCTCGGCATGCCGTTGTTCGTCTTCTTCGGCTGGCTCTCGGACAAGATCGGCCGCAAGTGGATCATGATGGCGGGCTGCGCCCTGGCCGTCGTCTGCTATCTGCCCATCTATCACGGCATGGAGGCCGCGGCGGGCAACAAAGTCGTCTCGGTCGGCAACGTGCGCAACAAGATCACCGGCGCCATCACGCTGACGCCGCAGACCTTGGACGCGAGCAACAAGCTCGTGCCGGCCAAGGAAGCGACCAATCCCGACACCACCATGCTGACCTTGCTGGTGCTGCTCCAGCTGGTCTTCGTCTGCATGGTGTATGGGCCCATCGCGGCCTATCTGGTCGAGGCCTTCCCGGCCAAGATCAGATACACGGCGCTGTCCCTGCCGTATCACATAGGCAACGGCGTATTTGGCGGCCTCCTGCCGCTCATCGGACTGTGGCTCTGCGCTGAGACCGGCAATATCTACGCGGGCCTCTATTATCCGATGATCGTGGCGAGCGTGACCTTCGTGGTCGGCTCGATCATGCTCAAAGAGGCGCACCACACGCGCATCTGGGATGAAGTGAAGAAGACTTAGTCAAGCAACGATCAGTTCAAGCAAACTCAAGGGTCGCCGCTCCCAAGCGGCGGCCCTTTTCAGCAAACGCGGCGTAACCCCCTGGGGCCTATCTGCCTGGCTTTGAGACTCGCTCGAGCCGGCTGACGCGGTGCCGCTTGGGAGAGTGCGCGCGCGCCTTGGTGCTGCGCGGAGCCGCCGACGCCCCGTGAGTCCAGATATTGCGGCAGGCCACGCAAGAGAACTGCATGGAGCCGCTCTCGATGCGCAAAAAGCGCGAGAGCGCTTTGCAACAGGGCGAAGGAAAGGCTGCGGTCATGGCGTGTCCGTCCGGCTCTGCCTTGAATCAGGCTGGGTGCGGCGCGATATCTCGCGCCCGCATTTCCACGTTAACCATGCCCCGGCCAACGGCAAGCCTATCGGGCGGCAAGTGCCGCAATTTGGATCAACTCAAGCTCTCGGCGTCACCCGGCAGACCACCTGGCCGAGCGGCCCGTGTGCGTCGAAGACGCCGAAGAGGCCGAGCGAGAGAGCCTCTTGCAGCCGCTCGCGCGCCGGAGGTTCCTCGCGGGTGAGGACGGCCAGCACCACCTCCTCCGCGCCAGAGACCGAGAGCCGGGTGGGGTCACCCGCGTTGCGTCCGGCCGAGAGCGCGCGGGGCCCGTCACAGACGCTGGGCGGGAGCGCGCTGCCGGCCTGCTGGCGCAGAACGGTGAGCCAGGCGAGGTGCGGGTGCGGGTTGCCGAACCAGACCTCGAGGGTGTCGCCGGGCGCGCCGGCCAGCGAGTGCACCTCGTCGCCCGACGCCACTTCCAGGCCGCCTTCGCGCTCGGGCACGCCGGCCGCGGCGTGGAGCAGCTGGCCAAAGCGGCCGAAGACGCGGCTCGCCAGGCGGGCCACGCCGCTCGGCTCGCGGGAGACGCCCTCGGCAGCGCGGGCCGGGAAGAGCAACACCGCGCCGCCGTCGGGCCTCGCCACCTCGAGCAATTGAATCGCGCTGGCCCGGGCGGCGGCGGCCTCGAACAGCAGCGCCTGGTCGCCCTGATCGGCAGACCGGTCCGCCTCGTGCGCCACCAGGACAAAGCGCCCGGCGCAGGCGGCGCACGCATGCAGGTGGCTTCGGGCGTCGGCGCCAAAGCTCGGCGGCAAATCGCCCAAGGCGAGCGCCGCTAGCGCCAGGTCATCCAGGTGGTCTTGCGCGAGTGCGATCATGGCAATTCCCCTTCTTCATCCGACTCGCCGGGGCCAAAGCCGACGACGAAGTCGCGTAGCAGTACATTCAGTAGACGAACGGCGTTGCGGGGCTGCATCTTCCGCTCGGGAAGGCGGAGCAGGCCCGAGAGCACCGCCAGCGATGCGGCGGTCAAGAGCGGCTCGTGCGAGCTGCCCTCGGCGCCACTGGTCGAGGCCGGCAGGCCAAGCTTGGTAAAGGGCCCCGGGTCCTTGGCGTCATAAGGACGGAAGGCGTGCGCCCGAAGCGTCGAGAGCGCGTCGCCAAAGGAGCGCCCGCCGATCGGCGGCTGCAGCATCTGCACCACGCGCTCGACATAGCGCTGCAGCTTGCGGGAGGAGGCGCGCAGCTTCTTGCCCCGCACCCGCCGATCCTCGGCGTCGCCCTCTCCGCGCTCGATCTGCAGAGCCTGGGCCTCGCCGGAGGCCGCCGCGCCCAGGCCCGCTTGGGCGAGCTCGGCCAGATCGCCGCCACCCGTGCCCAGCGCGGCCGCGAGCGATCGCTGCAAGCCGAAGGTGTCGAAGATGCCTTCGCGATCGTAGGCGCGCAGATAGCCCTGCAAGAGCTTGGAGAGCACCGAGGTGGAGCGCTCCTCGAGGGCCAGCGCCTCGCGCACCGACCGCGAGCGATGGCGCGCGGCCAGCTTCTCGAGCAGGTCGCTCGACGCCACGGCCGCCCTCAGCTCGGCCAGGTGGCGCCGGTGGGTGACGTCGGTCGGCGTCGGCTTGCGCGGCGAGCGCGACTTGCCTTCGAGGGCGTCGAGCCGCGCATACTCGGCCCCGAGCGCGGCCGCGTGCCTCGCCGTGTCGATGTCCGGGTAGTCGGGGTCAGAGAGGATGGCCGCGCCGATCGGGTCGAGCCGCGCCACCTGCGCGTGCAAGGCGGAGAGCTGCTCGTGCGAGGCGCGCGAGGACTCGAGCTCGCTCAGCGCTTCCTCAGGCGTGGCGTCGGGCGAGGGCAAGAGCTCGGCCTCGCGGGACGAGGAGCTGCGCGCATCGTCGGAGAGCGCGCTCGAGGAGAGCTGCGCCTTGGCCCGGTCGTCGAGCAGCCGCCGCAGCTCGTCGCGAAACAGGTAGTAGTAGGGCCAGCGCGACGAGAGCAGCACCGCGTCGTGGCGCCAGACGGTCTCGCGCTGCTCCTGGCCCCGCGTCTTCTGCACGATGTGCAGCGGCGCGCGCCCTTCCAGCCAGCGGCCGATGCCCGCGTGCAAGACTTGATGAGCCGCGTCGCGGGTCTCGTGCGCGGTGGGCCGGCGCAGCAGCGGCGTGCCGAGCAGTCGGCCGATCAGCGTCTTGTACGGCTCGCACGGGTGGCCGCGAAAGAAGGCGTGGCGGCTCTTCTGGTCGGGGAAGTAGCCGACGTTGCCGTGGCGGTTGATGCGCTGCTCGCGCTCGTTGAGCATGCCGCAGCGGGCCTCGGCCGCCTCCCAGCTGCGGCACGCGGGCCCGCAGTGGTCGGGAACCGGCTCGTCGGCATTCATCCGCTCCTGCACGTCGTCTCCTCGGGGTCGCGAATCAGAGGGGCAGCGCGGGGAGCGGCTTTTTCGGCTTTCGCCCCTTTGCCTTTCGCGGCGGCCCCGGTGGCTCTTTGACTGAATCTTTGTCCAGTGCCGGCGCTGCCAGCAACGCCGCGATGCCCGACCGGAGCCTCTCTTCACAGAGGGTGCCGGAGCCCGCTCCGGTCGGGTCGCCGTGGCACTTCGGGTCGGGCCTGAGCACCGGGGGCAGCGCGCCGTGCGGGACGAGGTGCGTGAGGCGCCCGGCGTGGTGCGTGAGCGGCCTTGCCTGGACCTGCCGACCCAGCTGGACTGCGAGCGCCAGGAGCACGAGCGCGGCGACCAGCGGCGCGGTTCCCGAGAGCGCGTGCGGGAGCGCATCGTAGAAGAAATGCCCTGCGCGCGGTCCCAGGCGCTGGAGCGACAGCATCCGCCGACGGCGCTCCCAGGTGGGCGGGTGCGCCGGCAAGAGATAGAGCACCTCCTCGAGCAGCCTGTTGGTCTCGCGCTCGACCAGCTCGGAGGGGCGCGGCGGCTTGGGCGTGTGAAGCCGATAGGGCTGGCCGCCATCGTCGAGGCAATCGAGCAGGTCGAACACGGGCCCCGGTCCGCCGCAGAGCGCCGCTGCCTCGCGATCGGCCCGCAGCTCCATTGCGTAGGACACGGCCTGCAGCACCGCGTAGGCCCAGGGCAAGAGCGTCGCCGAGGCGAGCAGCGCCATGGCGATGCCGAGCGGCGCCGCCGAATCGCTCGCCCCTTCCATCATGCCGGCGCTCACCGCGGCGAGCAGCGTGCACGAGGGCACGAGCGCCCCCGCGAGGACGCGCTTCACCAGCGGGTCGCTGTGCTGCACGTGGGCCAGCTCGTGGGCGAAGAGCGCCAGGAGCAGCGACGCGGGGCCCGCCGCGGCCTCGGGGTGAAGCTCGACCAGGTGGAAGGGGCCAGCGTCGCGCGTCCTGGCCAGCTCGACCTCCCGGCTGATGACGAGGCGCACCCGCAGCGGGCAGAGCTTGCGCAGCGCGAGCTGCTCGGCAAAGAGCGCGCGAACGCGGAAAGGTGGCTCTGGGAGCGGCCCAGCGTGATTTGCCGGCAGCCCGCGCAGCACCAGCTCGACGCGCCTGGCCAGCCCGGCGTCGGTCGGGTGGCGCAAGAAGCGGGCGCCGAGCCAGGCCAGCCGCCACTGCTGCCCTTGGTGCAGCTCGAAGAGCGCCAGCGCGAGCAGCCCGATGCAGAGCGCCGCCGCCCGCACGCCCGCCGCGAAGCCCCGCTCGCGCATCAAGATCACGGCGAGCGGCGCCGCGGCCCCCGAGAGCAGCCACTCGATACGCACCCAGAGCGCCGCCAGCATCCGGTGGCCGCGCGCGCGCCGCTCGTCTCCTGAGAGCGCCCCTACTTGCATGTCAAGATGACCGGCCCCTTCGGCGGCGAGAGCGCCTGTAGCTGCGCGTTGATCCGCGCCCTGACCACATCGTGCAGCACCTCGTCGAGCGGCGGCACCTTGTCGTCGCCCGGCAGCGTGATCGCCCCCTCGACCCGCCGCTTGACGAGCTCGGTCACCAGCTGCGGCATGGCCGGCGTCTTGTCCAAGTCCTTCAAGAGGTGCCCCGCCAGCGGCCCCTTGGGCCCGAGCTGCTCCTTGAAGAACGCCGAGAGCGGAGTCGCCAGCGCCGCGTCCACCGACTTGGACAGACCCTCGTCGAGCGCGGCCTGCTCGCTCTGGTCGCGCAGCCGCCGATAGAGCCACCCCTCGGGCTTCCTCTCGTCGACGATCTGCAGGCCGTCCTCCCAGAAGCTGGCCAGCTTCTCCTTGAGCTGCGAACCCTGCACGGCCTCCTGCATTCCGCTGGCGACGGCCTTCTCGATGCGGTCCTTGCCGTCGTCGAACTTCTTCTCCACCTGCTCCTCGAAGTGGGCGAGCGCTTCCTTGCCCGACACCTTGACCTCGTAGGCCTTGAGCGCCTGGGCGATGCCCTCGTCGGAGCGCCGCTGGACGGTGTTGGTCGCGCCATCGACGCCGGCGCTGTAGGCCGCGATCGACCGTCGCACCTCGGGCGCCTCGAAGAAGCGATCGACGATGCGCGTGGGCAAGGTCGCCGCTTCCTGGGTAAACGTCCGCGCCGACTTCTGATAGGCGCTCTGGAGGGCCGGCAGCTCGCCGACGAACTGCTCGACGTGCTCCTTCCACGCCGTCGTCGAGGCGCTCACCAGGCGCGACAGCTCGCTGACGTTCTGGTTGAGCGTGGCCACCAGCTCCTGCGAAGTGTGCAGCGCCTCTGAATAGCGCGCCGTCATCTCGGGGATGCGCGCCGACTCGAGCGCCGTCGCCGCCGCGCGCACGGTGTAGCGCACGACGATGATGCCCTGGACGACCTGGACGGCGATGAAGAGCAGCACCCAGGAGAAGCGGCGCGACGAGGGCAGCTTGCTCTGGATGTCGCTCTTGAGCTCCTGCTTGGCCTCGTCGATGCGCCGGCCGAGCTGCTCGATGAGCTGCTCGAGGTGGGCGGCGTCGATGGCGGGTGCGCCGTTGGTGAGGGGCTCGGGTTGCTTCATCTGGGTGCTCATGGAGGGCTCCAAAAAGACGGCGAGCGACTATCGGCTATCGGCCAGCGACGAGGGCGCCCGGATGCCATCGAGGCGGTAGAGCTGGACGGGCTGCTCGCGGCCACGGATGGGCGCCTCGGCGAGCCGCTCGAGTTGAAATTGGTCCCCGGCGAGCAGCGCGGTGTCGCCGCTGACGAGGATGTCGACCTTCAGCTCCTTGGTCATCGACTCCAGGCGGGAGGCGAGGTTCACGGTGTCGCCAATCACGGTGTATTCCATCTTCCCCGCCATCGAGTCATCTCCCTCGGCGCCGATGTTGCCGGCCACCACCGCGCCGGAATGGATTCCAATCCCGGTGCGCAGCGTCGGCAGCCCCTGGGCGGCGAACTCCTTGTTGAGCACTTCCAGCCGGCGGCGCATGTCCAGCGCGGCCCGCAGCGCCAGCTCGGCGTCGCGGCCCGAGGGCGTCGGAGGTCCCCAGACGGCCATGATGGCGTCGCCGATGAACTTGTCGACGATGCCTTCGTTGTGCATGACGGCCGAGACCATCTCGGTGAAGTAGCGGTTCAAGATGCGGAGCAGCTTCTCCGGTGGCATCCGCTCGGCGAGCGTGGTGAAGCCGCGGATGTCCGAGAAGAGCACCGTCGCCGGCATCGCCGTGCCGCCCAGCGCCAGGTCGCCTTTCTTCACCGCCTCGAGCGCCGCGCGCGACAGGTACTTGCCGAGCGCGCGCTTCCACAGCGCGCCCTCCTTGAGCTCCGCCACCATTCCGTTCCAGGTCTCGAGCAGGTGCTGCAGCTCGTCGCCGGTCTGGACGACGCGGACCGGCTCGTACTTCTGCAGCGCGACCCCAGGCAGCACCCGCTGCAGCTCCACCACCGAGGCGTTCATCTTGCGGGCGATCAAGCCCGCCACCAGCAGCGCCACCGCCGCCACGCCCGCCACCGAGAGCAGGCGATAGAGGAGGAAGCGATGGTGGTCGCGCTCCTGCTCGGTCAGATCGAGCGAGGCCGTGACCACCGCGCTCTGGCCTCCCCTGCGCAACAAAGCGGGCTCGAAGGCCGCCAGCGCGGCCGAGCGGTCCTCGCCGCGGAACATCTGGACCGCGCCCGGCGCGAGCGCGGCCAGCCCCGGCGGCGCCTCGCTGGAGCGCGCCACCACCTTGCCCTCCAGCGCCAGCGACAGTCCCAAGCGGTGCCGCCTCTGCGCCGTCTCGAGATAGGCGTCGTCGAGCGGAAAGGCGGCCAGCACCGCGCCGAGCGTGCCGAGCTGCCCCTCGATGGGCTGGACGACGGCGTAGGCGTGGCCGAGGTGATCCGCGGCGGCGGCACCCTGCGCGACCTTGGTGATCCCCTCGAACCCCTTGCCGGCGAGCGCGGCCTTGACCTCGGGCATCGCGCCGACCAGCCCTCCGGCCTCCTCGGCGTGGCTGCTGACGAGCACCGCGCCGGAGGGATCGACGATGAGCACGCGCAGCCCGGGCCACACCTTGCCGAAGTGCTGCAGAGGTTCTTGCAGCGCCGTGCGGTCGAGCGGCGAGAGCGCCTCGGCGACGTCCGGGTCGCTCGTGATCATGCGCACCGCGATCTGGAGCCGGGCGATGTCTTCCTTCAGCGCGGCCTCGAACGCGCCCTCGGCGGCGCCGACGCGACCGAGCGCATCCTCGCGCTCCTCTTGTTGCAGCGCGCGCGAGATGAACCAGGTGGCCAGCGCCAGCGGCAGCACGCACAAGGCGACGATGAGGGCGAACTTGGCGCGCACGGAGCTCATGCGCGGCAGGTTACTTGAGAAAGACGGCTCGTGGCATTGCCACCCGTCGGGGTGGGCGCAGACATTGATGTCGGCCCAAGCCGTTCAACGGCGTGCCGCGCGCCGACCAGGGGCGTGCGTGGGCAGCGGCCAGCAGCACCGCGTACTCGGCGCAGACCCATGCCTGGGCGAGGGCGCGGGGTCGCCACATTGCTGAATCCTGCTTGCAGACGGACCACTGAACGGGTACCATTGACAGGTACCGTTGGAGGTCCCATGTCAGAGCCGGTCTTCAGCCGCGACGTGCGCCCGATTACCGACTTCAAGGCCAAGGGCTCTGCCATCGTCGAGCAGGCCCGCAGCACGGGGAGGCCGGTGTTGATCACCCAGAGGGGTCGCGGGGTTGCGGTCGTCGTCTCTCTCGATGAGTTCGAGCGCATGAGGGAGGAGTTGGCGTTCGGGCGCGCGATCGACGAAGGCGCGGATCAGGCACGGCGCGGCACCTTCGCCTCGAGCGCCGACGTCGCCGCCGCGCTGGGCAAGCGCCGGCGCTGACCATGCGCGTCCGCTGGACCCGTCTAGCGCTGGCCGACCTGCTCTCCGCGCGCGATCGGCTCGACTCTGAGAATCCTCGCGCTGCAGCGGCATTGCTTCGCGCCGTCGCAACCGGCGTCCGGAAGCTGCGGAGCCACCCGCACTTGGGCCGGGTAGTGCCAGAGCGGCGCTCGTCGGGATATCGGGAGCTCATTCTGCCGCCTTATCGGCTCGTCTATGCGATCGAACGGAGCGAGATACACGCTCTTCGTCTCTGGCACGCCCGGCGTGATCCAGAAGGAATCTAGACTTGGCGAGCGAGGAGCTCCTGCACGGTCAGCTGAAACCGTTTCGGCTCCTCGGCTTAGCGTCCAGCATGATCCCTCTTGCCCGCAGGGGTGCGGACCGCGGCCTTCAGGAGCACGCGTCGAGCGCCCGCTCGGCTGGATGAGTCTGCTAGATTGAGCGCCGGCGGCGGCGCAAGGCGAAGATCGCGAGCAGCGCCAGGGCCGGCGCGCTCGAGGTGGAGCCGCCACAACCGCCGCAGCCTTGCTTTGCAGCCGCGCCGACCGGTGTCCCCGGGTCTCCCTCGTCGCCGCCGTCGATCAAGGGCGGCCCCGCGTCGGGCAAGGTGCCGCCGGCGTCCGCGTGGCCCGCGTCGGGAGGGCCGCCATCGTGCGCGCCAGCGTCCGCCGTGCCTGCGTCGGCGCCGCCGCCGTCCTGCGTACCGCCATCGGTGCCGCCGGCGGCGCTCGCGACGACCGGCAGCGGCGCTGATTCGGCAGAGGTGCCCGCGCCGTTGCTGGCCTTCGCGCCGACATTGAAGTGCCCGGCGCTGGGGAACACCAGCGCGACGCACATCTCGGCGCCGGCCAGCGCCGCGGGGGCGTCCGCCGCGGCGACGATGGTGCCCGCGGCGTTGCGGGCAAAGAAGCTGTCGGTGATCTGTCCGCCTTGCGCGCTGGTCGCGCGGGTGCAGTACGGCGTGGGCTGGCCGACGACGGCGCCCTGCGGACCGTTCGGCTGCTCGGGCGTGTCGGGCGGCAGCGGCGTCGGCTCGACCACCTGCGCCCGCCGCTGCGAGGTCCAGGCGTCCGACCGGGTCAGCGAGAGGATCCCGTAGGCGCAGCCCTTGGCCTCGAGGGTGGTGAAGCGGCCGGCGCCGGTGATCGTCCGGATCAGGTAGACGTGCCCCTCGGTCGCGGTGCGGAAGACGCGAGCGTCGCCCGGCTTCAGGTCGGCGTCAGCGACCGGACCCCAGTAGCCGGCCTTGGCGTTGATCAGGTCGGCCGTCGAGTAGGGATGCTCGTCGATGGTGACGTCGGCGTTGGTCGAAGGAAGCGACCACACCTTGCAGGCGTAGCCGGAGCAGTCGGCGCCGTAGCGCCCGGCGTGCGTGCAGTTGGGGCAATTGCCGGCGCAGGTCCCGGCAGATTGCGAGACTCCCCCTGGCGACCACGATCCGTGGCCCCAGTAATAGGAGTAGCCGAGCGCTCCCTGCGCGCGGCTGAGGATGTCGGCGCGGTTGATCGGCGCGACCGTGGCGCCCGCGGACGCCGCCGCGAGCAAGGCGATGAGCACCAGCGCCCTCAAGGCGTCACCGCGCCGAGCGGGCGCAGCGCGCTCTTCAAGACCTGGGGCCCTGCGGCGTCGCCGGAGAGGCGCAGCAGCTGGCCGTCGCGTGTGAAGGCAAATCCACGGTGCGTGAACCAGGGCGCGTCCGGACCCAGCTCGGCCCAGGTGACCGTGCCCTCGGCGTCGGCGCGAAACGCGAGCCGCCGGAGCGCGCCCGCGCTCGCCCGCACCGAGAGGACTGCCGCGAGGCCGCCTCCTTGATCCGCGTGGACCAGCTCGACGGCGGCGATGGGCGCTCCCGCGGCCTCTGCCTCGACCGTGATCTCGCGCAGCCCGGACGGCCCGTGGCAGCGGACGATGGCGCGACCGTCGCCGAGCAGCGCCCCGTTGCAGTCACCGCCGGGGCTCGGCAACCCGAGGCGGATGGGCTCGAGCGGCCGGAGCGGCTGCCACGCTCGCGCGTCGCCGATGCCGGCAAAGAGCGCGCCGGCGACGTGCACAAGGCCCGTGGCAGGAGCGCGCTCCGGTGAGAGCTCGGCGCGCGCGGACACTGCTCCGCTCGCGTCGAGCCAGGCCACCGCGCCGCCGCCACGCGCCAGCAAAACGGCAGCGCCGCCCGCGTCGTCGAGCGCGAGATCGGTGGCGCTGGCCCCCTCCGCCCCGAGCGCCGCCAGGCTCAGCGCGCGCACCGGCGCGCCCGCGGCGTCATGAAACCTCACGAGGCCCGCGAGCGTGTCGAGCACGGCAAAGCCATCGCTCCCTGCAGCGATGGCAGACGGCCCCTCGGCCTCGTGATCGGCGCCAGGTTCGAGCGTGGCGGCGAAGGCGTGGGTGCCGGCAAACGATCCCCGCCAGACGAGCGCGAGCGGCTGGGCCTTGGCCGGCACACGCACCGGGCCTGTCGCCGCCGGGCCAGCGCTCGAAGGCGCGCCGGCCCCCGCCGCGGCGGCGGCCAGGAGCGCTCCGAGTGCGCACAACACGAGCGGGCCTCTTGCGCTCATCGTGCCTTGTGCCTGCCAGATGCGCGGCCGCTCCGCACTCGGACGATCGGCGTTCTAGAACACGCCGGGCAAAAACCGGCTCGGGACCTCCGCCATGTACCGCTGGTATTCGTCTCCCAGCCGTGCGCGCAGCGCCTCTTCCTCGACCTTCACGCGCCAACCCAGCACGACGACAAAGAGGCTGGTCCCGATGACGCCGATCAAGCTGCCAAAGAAGAGCCCCACGCCCAGCGAGAGCAGGAACCAGCCCGTGTAGGCCGGGTGGCGCACGTAGCGATAGAGCCCCTCGCGCACCACGCGATGTCCGTCCAGCACCGCGACCCGCATGGTGAAGAATCGCCCGAGCGTGCGCAGCGAGACCACGCGAGCGCCCTCGCCGGCGACCATCAAGACGAACCCGACCGCCGCCATCCCCACGTTGCGCGGCACGATCTCCGGCCCGTGGAAGTAGTCCCAGACCGGCGCGTAGTAGCAGGCGATGTTGGTCAGCGCCGCCAGCTCGAAGCTGCGCCGGTCCCAGCGGCGCTGGGCGGGGCTCGCCGATTCACGCACGCTGCCGGCATCGACGAGCGCGTTCTCGATCGCGAGGCCGACGATCATCAGCGCGAAGAAGAGCACGCAGCGCGCGTCCGTGAAGAAGCTCCGGGGGGCGAGGCTGGCCAGGACCATCGGCAGCGCCAGCAAGACTGGCAGGACCAGCACCCGAAACGCTCGCGGCATGGCGCGACGATAGCAGGGTAAGGTTGCCCGATGCGCCTCGCCGCCCGCGTCTCCGGCTTTCCCACCACCGTGTTCTCCGAGTTCAGCGCGCTCGCCCAGGAGCACGGCGCGGTCAACCTCGGCCAGGGCTTTCCCGACTTCGACGGCCCGGAAGAAGTGCGCGAGGCCGCGGTGCGCGCTTTGCGCGAGGGCGTGAACCAATACGCCATGGGAAGCGGCGCATCCGCCTTGCGGGCGGCCATCGCCGAGCACGCCGCGCGCTTCTATGGCCAGCGCGTCGATCCGAACACCATGGTCACCGTCACCAGCGGGGCCACCGAGGCCCTCTGCGACGCCATCCTCGGCCTCGTCAATCCCGGCGATGAAGTGGTGCTCTTCGAGCCTTTCTACGATTCCTACGTCGCCAACGTGCAGATGGCCTCCGCCGTCCCGCGCTACGTGCGCCTGCGCCCCCCCGACGACGCTCACGCCGCCTGGTGGTTCGACCACGCCGAGCTCGCTGCCGCCTTCTCCGCGCGCACCCGCCTCGTCATCGTCAACACGCCCCACAACCCGACCGGCAAGGTCTTCACCCGCGCCGAGCTGGAGTCCGTCGCCGCGCTCTGCCAGCGCTACGACGCGGTCGCCCTGGTGGACGAGGTCTACGAGCACCTCGTCTTTGCGCCCGCGCGGCACGTCCGCATGGCGACCTTGCCCGGCATGGAAGACCGCACCGTCACCGTCTCGAGCGGCGGCAAGACCTTCAGCTTCACCGGCTGGAAGATCGGCTGGGCCATCGCCGCACCCGAGCTGCGCCACGCGGTGCAGCAGGCCCACCAGTTCGTCACCTTCGCGACCGCCGCGCCGCTCCAGGCCGCTATTGCAACAGCGTTGCGATTGCCAGATTCCTTTTTCCAGGGCCTGACCGCGCAATATCAGGGCAAGCGCGATCGCCTCGCCGCCGCCATCGGCGACGCAGGTCTGCGACCTCTCCCTGTCGAGGGGACCTACTTCACCATGGTCGACATCTCGGCCGCCGGCTTTGCCGATGACTTCACTTTCTGTCGCTTCCTCACCAAGGAGGTCGGCGTCGCCGCCATACCTCCCTCGGCCTTCTACAGCGAGGAGCACAAGCAGCACGCGCACGGGCTGGCCCGGTTCGCCTTCTGCAAGACCGACCCGGTGCTGGACGAGGCAGCGCGCCGCCTCGCCCAGCTCAGGTTGCGCCGCTCAACCTAACCGGCCTTCTCCATCGTCTTGCCAGCCTTCTCCCATCCGGCAATTCCTTCCGGCATGATGAAGACGTTCGTGTAGCCGAGCTCGACCGCCCGCCGGGCGGCCTGGTGACACGCGTGTCAAAACTCGTTGGCGCAATAGAAGACGAGCTGCCTGCCCTTTTCCTCGGGCAGGTCCTTCGCCTCGAGGTGCTTGTAGTCCACCCACTTCGAGGTGGGCACGTGACCCTGTTCCCACTGCTTCTTCGAGTTGTTGTCGAAGATGGCCACGTCGCCCTTGGCGATGGCCGCCTGCACCTCGCCGACCGAGAGTTTGCCGAAGCCGTCCTTGTTGGCCTCCTTTTTTGCCTCTTGGCCAGCGGCCGCGGGGCCATCGCCGTGGGCGGGCTTGCAGGCCCCGCCGGTGATCGAGAGCGCCGCGGCGACTGCCAACCGCGGGCCCCACCTTGCTGTGAACTTCATCAGATTTGCTCCTTGGGAGGGGAGATTGCCCGCCGATGCTAACGCGGGCCGCCCCCCGCCGCGATATGGTGCGCCGCCCCGATGGCCGCGACCAACACCCAGACAACAACCGACCAGCGCCATGCTTCCGCCGTGCTCGCCATCCTGGGAGCTGCGGTCCTCTGGTCGACCGGCGGCCTCTTCATCAAGCTGACGCCGCTTGGACCCCTTGGGACCGCCTGCGGACGGGCGCTTGTGACCTCGGTCTTCTACCTGCTCGTGCTGCGGCCGCGCATGCGCCTCGCCCGGGTGGGTACGGCCATCGCCTACGCCGGTATGATCCTGACCTTCGTCTCAGCGACCAAGCTCACGACTGCGGCCAACGCCATCTTCCTGCAGTACACGGGGCCCGCCTACGTTCTCTTGCTCGCCCCTTGGCTGCTCAAGGAGCGCTTCCGCCTTCTCGACCTGGGCTGCGTCCTCGCCTCCCTTGCCGGGATGGCGCTCTTCTTCGTCGGCAAGGTCGAGCCGGGCCAGCTCACCGGAAATCTCCTCGGGGCCGCCTCGGGCGTCTTCTTCGCGTTTTCCGTCCTGCTCCTGCGCCGCGACGCCAGGACCTCGGGCGGCGACGCCATTCCTTCGATGACGCTCGGAAACCTGCTCGCCGCCGCGCTCGCGTTGCCCTTTGCCTGGCGCGAGCTCTCCCAGTTGACGCCGGGCGGCGCGGTTCCACTCGTCTATCTCGGCGTGGTGCAGATGGGCCTCGCGTACATCCTCTTTGGGAAAGGCCTGCGCCGTGTGCCGGCCGCGGAGGCGAGCCTCTTGTCGATGCTGGAGCCGCTCTTCAACCCGGTCTGGGTCTTTCTTGGCACCGGCGAACGGCCAGGTCCGCTCGCCATCGCCGGCGGCGCGGTGGTCATCGGCGCCGTGGCGCTGCGAACCCTGCTCGCCCAGCGCACCAGCGTCGAGTCCGAGAGTCCATCCGCGGCCCCTGCTGAAAACGCGTCATCACAATGAAGACGGGCTCCGCGCGAAAACTCCGCTTCGAAGCGGCTGCGACAACTTGCCGCGGCAAGTCCAGGCGGACTTTTCGCGCAAAGCCCGTCTTCCTTGTGATTGGTCCGGTGGGCTCATGGCCGATCTGATCCCCTACGCCCTGGTCGCTCTCGGCGGTGCACTTGGCGCCGTGGCGCGCTTTGCCGTCGGCGTCTTCATCGCTCGCCGGCTGGCCTCAAGCTTTCCCTATTCGACGCTCTTCATCAACCTCACCGGCTGCTTCCTCATCGCGCTCTTCTTATCGGCGGCGGCGGGAAGGTCGGGCCTGTCCGAGGGCTGGCGTTACTTGTTTCCCATTGGCTTCGTCGGCTCGTACACGACGTTTTCAACCTACGAATGGGAGCTCTTCAAGTTAGGAGAGCTTGGTTCCTATGGAACCGCGGGCCTCTATTTCGTCGCCTCGAACGCGCTCGGCTTCGTCGCTGTCCTGCTGGGGAGCGCTCTCGGGCGACGACTCTAGCAATCTTGTCTCAACCGATTGATAGCCGTCTCCTACTAATGACGGCCGTTGGTGCCGCTCGCCGTCTGGTGCGCCTTTGAAGTGCGCAGCGGTGCGATACCAAATGGCGCGCCCTTCGGGTTGCTCGGCTCGAAGCGGGTGGCCGCATCGGAAATGGTCCCGCCGATGAGCATGAGGATGAAGAAGACGGCGAGCCCCACCGTCACGCGCACGGCGCCTTTGTGCTCGCGCAAGTGCATGAAGAACGTCAGCACGAGACCCGCCTTGATGCAGGCGATGAGCATCGCCGCCGGCAGCGCCCAGGTCCTCGAGAGCCGCCCTTCGCCGAGCAGGTAGGTCGTCAACGCCAGCACCATGAGAATCACGAACACCACGATATAGGTGGTGGCCGAGTGCTCCTGGTGCTTGTCGTCCCGCGCCGCGCTAGGTTCCATAGGGTTCACTCAAACGACCAGGTACAAGAGCGGATAGAGGAAGATCCAGATGATATCGACGAGGTGCCAATACAAGCCGCCCATGTCGAGCGGCGTGTAGTACTCGGGGGTGAAGACGCCGCGGTGCGCCTTGACCATCATCACCGAGAGGACGGTGAGGCCGGCGATGACGTGGATCGCGTGCAGGCCGGTGGTCAGGTAGTAGAGGACGAAGAACATGCCCACGGCCGGTTCGTGCACGTCCGGCGAAGTGAGGTACTTGCCGGGCAACAGGCCGTGCTTGAAGTGATCTGCATACTCAACGCCCTTGAGTCCCATGAAGGCGAGCCCGCAGACGATGCTGATGGCCAGCATCAGCACCGTGAGCTTGGGTTTGGCGACGCGCGCGAAGTGGATGCTCATCGCCACGGTAAAGCTCGAGCCGAGGAGGATGAAGGTGTTGATCGTGCCGAGGCCCACGCTCATGTGGTGGCTGCCCTCGGCCCAGGCGTCGGGGAACATCCACCGATAGTAGGAATAGGCGCAAAAGAGGCCGCCGAAGAGGAGCAATTCGGTGGCGAGGAAGAGCCACATGCCGAGGCGCGCGGCGTCAGTCTGCCGCTCGAGCGACGAGAAGTGGTGCGCGAGGTGCAGCTCGTCGGCGCGGACGGCGGCTTCAGACCGCATGGCCAACCTCCACCTCGGGATGAGCGGCCGAGGGCTGGGTCAAAGGCGGCGTCCGGTAGTCGTGAGGGTCCTCGGGATATTGCGGGTCCTCATGGAAGTTGTGCGTGGGCGGCGGCGAGTCGGTGAGCCACTCGAAGCCCTTCGAGCCCCACGGGTTCTGCTCGGTGCGGCGTCCATAGCGGAGCGCGACGGCGAGATAGACGGCGATGATGATGAACCCAAAGGCGAGCAGCGAGGCGCCGGCCGTCGAGGCGACGTTGAGGGCGCGGAAGTGCTCCGGATAGGTGTAATAGCGGCGCGGCATGCCGTTGTTGCCGAGCAAGAACTGGGGAATGAAGGTGGCGTTGAAGCCGAGCATGATGAGCACGGCGGCGACGAGGCCCCAGCCTTCGTGGTAGCGGCTGCCGAACATCTTCGGCCACCAGTAGTGAAGGGCGGCGAGGAAGGCCATCAGCGCGGCGCCCACCATGATGAAGTGGAAGTGGGCGACCACGAAGTAGGTGTCGTGCCAGTGCACATCGAGCGAGACGGTGGCGAGCGCGATGCCGGTCATGCCGCCGAAGACGAGGAAATAGAGGAAGCCGCAGATATAGGCAAAGAAGGTCTTGAAGGCGATGGCGCCTTTATAGAGCGTGCCGACCCAGTTGAAGGTCTTGATGGCGGTGAAGATGCCGACGAACATCGAGAGCACGGCGAAGAGGCCGTTCGAGAAGGTGCTCTGGCCGGCCACGAACATATGGTGGCCCCAGGTAAAGAAGCCGACGAAGGCGATGCCGATGCTCGAGTAGGCGATGGCGCGATACCCAAATGGATTCTTGTGGGCGCTGGCGCAGACGGTCTCGCTGATCACGCCCATGCCGGGCAGGATCATGATGTAGACGGCGGGGTGCGAATAGAACCAGAACAAGTGCTGCATCAAGAGCGGATCGCCGCCGCGCGCGGGGTCGAACAGGCCCCAACCCAGGGCGTGCTCGACCGCGATCGAGAGCAAGAGGATGCCGAGCACCGGCGTCGCCAGCACCTGGATGATGCTGGTGCCATAGATGCCCCAGACGAAGAGCGGCATCTTCCACCAGGTGAGCCCGGGGGCGCGCATGGTGTGAATGGTGACGATGAAGTTGATTCCGGTGACGATACTTGAAAAGCCGACGATGAAGACCCCGAGCAGCACCGGGAACAATTTCTCCGGAGAGGTGGTGCTATAGGGCGCATAGAACGTCCAGCCGGTATCGGCGGCGCCGTGGATCATTCCCCAGAGGGCGAGGCCCGCGCCCGCCAGGTAGATATAAAGCGAGAGCAGGTTGAGCCTGGGAAACGCGACGTCGCGCGCGCCGATCATCAGCGGCACCAAGAAATTTCCAAAGGCGCTGGGGATGGCGGGGATGAGGAAGAAGAAGACCATCACCACGCCGTGCAGCGTGAAGAGCCGGTTGTAGGTGAGGGCGTCGATGAAGGCCGCTCCGGGAAAGAGCAGCTTCAGGCGGATGAGCATGGCGAACACGCCGCCCATGAAGAGCATGGCGATGACACAGATCAAGAACATCACGCCGACGCGCTTGTGGTCGCGGGTGTTGAGCCACGACATGACCGTCGTGCCGTCGGTCAGATAGGAGTCCGCGTGGTGAGCGCCGGACGGATGCTGGGCGCTACTGGGTGCGGGCTGGCTCATAGAGGGGTCCCTTCGAGGGCGCGTTGGCCACGCTCTCGCTGCGGAGCGACTTGATGTACTCGACGATCGCCGCAACCTCGGGTGCGGCGAGGCGGCCTTGGTATGACGGCATGACGTTCTGATATCCGGCCACCATCTTGGCGCCGGGGTCCATCATTGATTCCGTGAGATAGGCTTCGTCGGCCAGGATCTCCTGCCCGGAAGCCAGCCGCTCGCGCTTGCCGTAGAGATCGAGCCAGGTCGGGCCCACGTGCTGCGCGCCGTCGATGGTGTGGCACTTGAAGCAGCCCTGCGAGGCCGAGAGGACGCGGCCTTGAGAGACCATGTTGGAATAGACCTGCGGCCGCTCGAGGCGCGTGGGCTCGCCGTCTTGCACCACGGGCAGGCCGCGCTTCTGGTCGCGCATCCACTCGTCGAACTCTGCGGGCCGCATGACGACCACCTCGGCGCGCATCACCGAGTGGCCGGCGCCGCAATACTCGGCGCAGAGCACTTCATAGCGGCCTTCTTTGGTGGCCTCGAACCAGATCTCGGTATAGCGGCCGGGCAGCACGTCCTTCTTCAAGCGGAAGGCGGGCACATAGAAGGAATGAATCACGTCGCGCGAGGTCATCAAGAGGCGCACGGGGCGGCCCATCGGCACGCGCAGAACGCCGGCGGAGCTTGGCCCCTCGGGATAGGCGAACTTCCACATCCATTGCTTGCCCATCACGTAGACGTCCATCGAGCCGGGCGGCGGCGTGGAGAGGTACACGTAGTCGCGGAAGCCGATGGCGAACCAGAGGAGGAAGAAGGCCAGCGGCACGAAGATGAAGAGCGCCTCGGCGACCTTGCTGGTCTCGACGTGCGGGGTGCGCTGGCCCTCGTGGCGACGGCGATAGCGGACGAAGAAGAAGATGGCCGTCATGCCCACGGCGGTGGACATCACCAGCGTCGTCAGGATGACGAAGAAGTGCAGGTGGTCCACCAGCGTCGCGTAGGACGATGCCTGCGGGGGCAGAAAGAGCATGCGGCGGAGGAACTCGTTCATGCGCTTGCCCCCCCGTGGGTCTTGAGCTCGCGCCGCCAGAGCTTGATGAGCAGGGCCAGGAGCGCGGCGAAGATGAGCAGGCCTCCGCCGCGAATCATTGATTTCAAATACATCTCATAGCGGCGCGTGGCGGGGTCCCAGCGGAAGCAACTCAACAACACTCTATCTAGAGTAGTCCCGACGCGGCCCGCGGCGGCCTCGACGATGGCGAGGCGCAGGTCGCGCGCGGGGAACTCGATGCCGTACAGGTAGCGCGACAGGCGCCCGTCGGGCGTGAGCACGAACGTCACCGCCGGATGGGCGAATTGCTTGGTGGGGGCGTCATAGCGATATCCAAAGCCGATAGCCTTCGCCAGCGCGGCGATCTCGGGCTCCTGGCCGGTGAGGAACGGCCAATCAGCCGGCGCGCCGCCTTTCATTGACAGGAGCATGGCGTATTGGTGGCGCTCGGCGCGGTCGGGCCCCTCGCTGGGGTCGATGCTGACGGTGAGCGCGCGGAAGTCCTTTCCGAGCTGGAGGCCGGTCTGCAAGAGGCCCTTCTGCACACCCTGCAAGACGAGGTTGCAGAGCATCGGGCACTCGAAATAGACGAGCGTCAGCACCACCGGCTTGCCGCCCGCCATCGCCTCGCGCAGCGTGAGCGGCTTGCCGTTCTCGTCCTTGAACTTGAGCCCGAGCGGCACTTGCTCGTTCAAGTGCTCGACGACCTCGACGCCCTGGGCGACCGGAGGCTTGGACTCAGGCGTGCGCAGCTGCTCGGGGAAGTCGGCGCGCGCGGCCGCGGCCAGCGCGAGCGATAGGAATAGCACCGAGCTCGGAAGGCGGGTCATGGCTTCTGCCCCTTCTGCTCGGCGATGGCGAGCTCGTAGCCGCGCTCGATGGGCAGGTGCACGACGCCCTTGGCCTTGTCCACGTAGCCGTAGGTCGTCAGGCGCAGGATCTTGCGCTCGCGCAGCTCGGCGGGGTCGTTCATCTGATCGAACGGGACCTGATCAACGATGCCGATCTCGCGCTTGCCAAGCTCGGTGGCGGGGCCCGACCCGTTCGGGGCCAGGTCCTTGCTGCGGCGCATCCAGATCTCGGTGGACCAGACGATGCCGAGGGCAAAGATGGCCAGCGTGGCGAGGCCGATCTTGACGATGGGCGCGCCGCTGAAGTGCTCGGGCTCCTGCTCGAGCGGCGGGGGCTCGGTCTGTTCGCTGCTGGGCTCGCGTCTGGTCATGGCTGCAGGTACCTCAGCGATTGCTCGAGGTAGGGGTCGCCGAGCGGAATCACCGGCAGGCCGCGCTGGCGGAAGAGCGCAAAGGCGATGAACGCGCCGCCGATCCCAAAGAAGGCGGTGAAGGCCGTCCAGTGCGGGGCCGCGCCGCCGCCGAGGTTCGGCAGCACCACCCAATACAGGTCGAGCGCGTGGACGCAGAGCATATAGGCGGCCACGATGGACAAGAGCGCGGGCCGCCGCTTGAGCTGCCGCGAGAGCATGACGAAGAAAGGAACCGCGAAGTGGAGCACGATGAGCGCGTACCCGAGCGGCTTCCATCCGCCCTGGGCGCGGAGCAGATAGAAGCGTGTCTCATGGGGGAGGTTGGCGATCCAGTTCAGCATCCCTTGCGAATAGGCCATATAGGCCCAGAAGCAGGTGAAGGCGAAGAGGAACATACCCAAGCTGTGCAGATGCTCGAGCGAGATGGCCGAGCCGAAGACCTGCCGCTCGCGGCCAAAGCGCAGCGCCAGGATCAAGAGGGCGAGCGCGCCGATGAAGCTGCCCGCCCAATAGTAGAGTCCCCAGATGGTCGAGCCATAGATCGGGTCTAGAGACATCAGCCAATCAAAGGACGCAAAGGTGATGGTCAGCGCCGAGAGCGGCAGCGCGCCCGCGCCCAGCCTGCGCGATGAGAGCGTGTAGCGCTCGTCCGGGTCCTTGTCCTGGCGCAAGGACCAGCCGCGGAGGAGCTGCGAGAGGATGATCCAGACGGCGAAATAGATCGCGGCGCGCACCAGGAAGAACGGGCCGTTCAGATAGGCCGCTTTATGGGCGACGTTGGCGGCCTCGTCGGCCGGGAGCGACGACGGCGTCAGCCAGACGAAGAGATGGCGCATGGAGAGCGCGATGGGGATGAAGAGCACGGCCATGATTCCGACGGAGGCGGCCAGGGTCTCGACCACCCGGCGCAGCGCGACCGGCCAGCGCGCGTTGGCCGCGTGCCAGATCTGCAGGAGGATGAGCGAGGCGACGGGGATTCCGCACCAATAGACGAAGGCAAAGAGATATCCGAATGCCGTCTCGCGCGGCGCGCTCATCGCTCCGAAGCCGGTGAGCAAGAGGCCGACGACGGCGAGCGCGGCGGCGCCGATCATCAGCGAGCGGCCGCCGGCGAAGGGCGCGGCCGGCACCTCGATTGGTGCGGGCGCGGGCGCGGCGTGGTCGTGCGCGCTCACGGGAGCTCCTTCTTTTCCACAGGCTCTGCGCCGGGCGTGGCGCGATTGGGAGGCTCGGGCGTCGCCTGGCGGCCGCCTCCCGCGGGATGGCGATCGAGCGAGGCGCGCTGGTCGGCCGGCACGTCCTTGACGGTGGCCGATTGGCTCAATTGCAACGCGCGCAGATAGGCAACAACGCCCCAGCGCTCGCGGACGTTGAGCTCGGCTGAGTAAGGCGCCATCAACCCAAAGCCCTCATTGATGACGCGATAGTAGTGGCCGACAGGACGGGTTGAGTAAGGGGCGATGAGGAGGTTTGGCGGCGCGCGCAGGTTCATGTTGCGGGCCACGATGCTGTCGCCGTCGCCGACGAGGCCGTGGCAGGCGGCGCAGAAGATCTCGAAGTTGTGCCGGCCCTGGTCGAGCAGCTCGCGGTTGAGCGCGATGGGAATCGATTTCACCGGCGCGCCCGCCAGGTCCAGGCCCGTCATCAATTCGCGCGAGCCGACTCCGCGCTCGCGCGGGACCGTTCCCTCGGGCGGCGTGCGCATCATGCGGCCGTCGGGGAAGAGCGTGCTCTTGCCGTAGCGCTCGAAGCGAGGCTGCCGCTTCATCGGGTCGATGCTCTCGGGGGTGCAGGCGAGCGTCGCCAGCAGCGCCGAGGTGGCCAGGGCGGCGCGCGCGATCACGGCTCCTCCGGGAGCGAGGCCGCGTCGGCCACGGAAGAGACATGGGAGGCGCCAAGCTCGCTGAGCCGCGCCAGCAGCCGCTCGGCGCGCTTCGGGTCGTCGCGCAACTCGACGCTGATCCAGAAAGTGTTGATCGATGCGCGGCGGAAAGCGTCGTCCTCGAAGACCGGGTGATAGGTCCGCGGCAACCCGAACAAACCGATGGAGCCAAAGAAGATGGCAAAGGCGGCGAAGAGCACGGCCAACTCAAAGGTGATCGGGACCCACGACGGCGCCGAGTGCAGCGGGCGGCCGCCGACGTTGATTGGATAGTCAACGGCGTTCATCCACCATTGCATCGCATATCCGGTGCAGGCGCCGAGCAGGCCGCCGCCGAGCGCAAACTTCGTCACCCGCGACTTTGGAAGTCCGATCGCTTCGCTGGTGCCGTGCAATGGATAAGGCGAATAGGCGTCGAGGCCGGTCTCGCCGGCTTCGCGCAGCGTGCGCAGGGCGGTCACCATCTGCTCGGAGTCGCTGAACTCGCCGAGGATGAAGTTCTTCATGGCTATCTCCCCGCCCCGGGGTGGCCGCCGTGCTGCAACTCATGGCTCAGCTCTTTGACTTCAGAGAGCGCCACGGCGGGCACGAACTTGAGGAAGAGGAGGAAGGCGGTGGTGAAGAACCCCATGGTGCCGAGCAGGAGGCTCCAATCGACCCAGGTCGGCGAATAGCCCGACCAGGACGACGGCAAGAAATCCTTGTGCAGCGATTGCACCACGATCATGAAGCGCTCGGTCCACATGCCCACCTGGATGAGCACCGAGGCGATCCACATGATGACGATGGTGTTGCGCGCCTTCTTGAACCAGAAGATCTGCGGCACCAGCACGTTGCAGAACATTTGTAAGAAGTAGACGTAGCGGAACATGCCCGCGCGGCGGTCCTGGAAGACGAAGGCCTCGAATTGGTCGCCTGAGTACCAGGCGATGAAATGCTCCATCAGATAGCCGTAGGCGACCATCATTCCGGTGGCGAGAATGACCTTGTTGATATTCTCGAGGTGGCGCTCGGTGATGACGTGCTTCAAGCCCATGAAGCGCCGCGCCGGGATGATGAGCGTCATCACCATCGCGAAGCCCGAGAAGACCGCGCCGGCGACGAAGTAGGGCGGGAAGATGGTGGCGTGCCAGCCCGGCAGCACCGCGACGGCGAAGTCGAAGGACACGATGGTGTGGACCGACAGCACCAGCGGCGTGGCCAGGCCGCCGAGGAGCATGTAGGCCATCTTGTAGTCGTGCCAGTGGCGCGCTGAGCCGCGCCAGCCGAGCGAGGCGATGCCGTAGAGGATGCGCCGCGTGCGCGACTTGGAGACGTCGCGGATGGTGGCGAGGTCGGGCAGCAACCCCAGGAACCAGAATAATAAGGAGACCGTGAAGTAGGTGCTGACCGCGAACACGTCCCACATCAAGGGCGACTTGAAGTTGGGCCAGATGACCATGGTGCTCGGGTAGGGGAACAACCAATAGGCAAGCCACGGGCGGCCGACGTGCAAGACCGGGAAGACGCCGGCGCACATGACGGCAAAGAGCGTCATTGCCTCTGCAAAGCGATTGATTGAGTTGCGCCACTTCTGCTGGAAGACGAGCAGGATTGCCGAGATCAGGGTGCCAGCGTGGCCGATGCCAATCCACCAGACGAAGTTGGTGATGCCGAAGGCCCAGCCGACCGAGATGTTGTTTCCCCAGGCGCCGATGCCTTGGTAGAGCGTCACCGAGACGGCGATGCCGAGCAGGCCAACACCCGAGAGCCCGAGCATCAGCATCAGCCACCAGCCGCGCGGGGCCGGCTTGAGCTGGAACTGCAGCATCGAGAGGCTGAGCGTCTCGTCGGTCTCGCCCGGGTTGACGAGGGGAGCCTGCAATTCGTCGATGCGCTGCCGCGCGCTGGCCGTGCCCGCAGCCATCAGCCGAGCTCCGGGTTGGGGTTTCTCACGCGCGCCATGTGCCAGGTGCGCGGCTTGGTGTTCAGCTCATTGAGCAGCCGATAGGAGCGCTCTTCCTTTTGCAAGAGAGAGACGCGTGAGTTGGGATCGTGCAAGGAACCAAAGGTGATCGCCTCGGCGGGGCAGGCCTGCTGGCAGGCGGTGACCACGTCGCCGTCTTTCATCGGCTGGCCGGCGACGCGCGAGTCGATGCGAACCCGCTCGACGCGCTGGACGCAATAGTTGCACTTCTCCATCACGCCGCGGGCGCGGACGGTGACGTCGGGGTTGAAGCGCATCTTCTCGACGTCGGTATAGTCGTCGTTGTAGCGCAGGAAGTTGAAGCGGCGGACCTTATAAGGACAGTTGTTGGAGCAATAGCGGGTGCCGACGCAGCGGTTGTAGACCATCTCGTTGATGCCCTCGTCGCTGTGGACGGTGGCATTGACGGGGCAGACATACTCGCAAGGCGCGGCTTCGCAATGGACGCAGGCGACCGGTTGAGTAATGACCTTTGGATCCTCGAGCGGGCCTTCAAAGTAGCGATCGATGCGAAGCCAGGCCATCTCGCGCGACTTCTCGACCTGCTCCTTGCCGACGACGGGGATGTTGTTCTCCGCCTGGCAGGCCACCACGCACGCGCTGCAGCCGGTGCACTTGGAGAGGTCGATTGCCATCGCCCATTTGTTCCCCGCGTAGGGAATCTTTTCGTAGATCAATGGGTGATCTCTTCGCTGCTCTTCCAGCTCCTCATTGGGCTTGTGCTCGCGCAGCTCCATCAAGTTCACGTCGAGCGCGAGCGAGCGGCCCTCCATCGTGAAGTGGCTGTGCGTGATGGCAAAGCGATGCGCCGGTCCGGCAGCTTTGTTGAGTTGAAGTCCGCGGTCGAAGTAGGGCGCGGCCGCGCTGCGCAGAGCGCCGGCGTCAAAGCCGACCCCGCGGGCGACGCCTTCGGTGGTCGCGGTGCGGCCATATCCCAAGGGGAGCGTGATGCACTCATCGGCCTGGCCTGGCTGCACCAGCGCGGCGGCGCGCAGCTTCCTGCCGCGCAACTCTAGATCGACCAGATCGCCGCTCTCGAGCGCGAGCCGCTTTGCCGTCGCGGGGCTCACCAGAGCCGCGTTGTCCCAGGTGAGCTTGCTGAGCGGATCGGGCAATTCCTGCAGCCAGGCATTGTTCGCGAAGCGGCCGTCATAGGCCTTGTAGTCGGGCGCGAAGACCAGCTCGAGGCCTTCGGCCGGAACGCGCGCGGCCGCGTCCAGAGCGGGCCGGAGAGATTCAGGCTTGAGCGCGTGCACCTCGTGCGCGGCCGCGGTGCCCGGCAAGAGGCCATCGGAGATCCACTTGGTGAAGGTGGTCTCGAAGTCCGCCCCGGCCTTGCTCTTGTGCAGTTCGCGCAGCCGTTGGTAGGGCGTGCGCTCGGTCTCGCCGAGGAGCGCGGAGAGCAGCTCCACCTCGGAGACGCCGCCGTAGAGAGGCGCGAGCAGCGGCTGCCGGAAGGTCAGCGTGCCGTCGTGGGCGCGGCCATCGCCCCACGCTTCCAGCTCGTGCGCGGCCGGCACGAACCAGGTGGCGCGCGCGGAGGTCTCGTCCTCGAAGAGCGAGGTGTAGATGACGTTCGGCACCTTGGCGAGCGCCTCGGCGAGGCCCAGGTCGCGCGGGGCTGCGTAGAGCGGGTTCCAGGCGGTGATGACGAGCGTGTCCACCTCGCCGCGGTTGATCTCCTCGACCAGCCCGCGCACCTCCGACGGGCCGGCGCGCACCTCGTGCACCAGCGGCGCGTGGGTGAGGACGGCCTTGCCCAGGTTGCCGAGCGCCGAGTTGATGGCGAGGGCGATGGCGTGGACCTCGGGGCCCTGGCGCTCGCCCGCGATGACGGCGGAGCGGCCCTTGTTGCGCGACAGATCCTTGGCTGCCGCGCTCGCCCACTTCGCCTGCTCGGGCGGGAGCGTCGGCGCAGCGGCGCCGGCGGCCGGGTTCACCTGCGCGAGGATGGCGAGCGCGAGGCGCGCAATCTCGGCGGCGCGCACGCGCACGCGATGGTCCGCGGTGGAGCCAGTCACCGTCAGCTGCGGCTCGGCGGCGTACAGCCTGTTCATCTCCGCAGTGGGCTCGCGGCGGCGGGCAAACTGCCGCGAGAGGGCCAGTGACCCGGGCTCGTTGGAGAGGAAATCCGCGTCGAGCGCGACGATGACCGCCGCCTGCGCGAGGTCGTAGCGCACCTCGAGAGGCGCTCCGAAGGCGAGGCGCGCTCCTTCATAGGAGGCCTCACGCGACCAAGACGCATAGGCGCGCGCGCGGGCCTTGGGAAAGGCCGAGAGCAGCTCGTGGCGGACCGAGGCGATCAGCGGCGAGGCGCTCGGCTCGAGCAGAAAGCGCAGCCGGGCGCCGCCGTCTTTGCGCAGGCGCTGGCCGTGCGCGCTCAGCTCGAGCTGGAAGCTGCGCAGGGCCGAGCCGGCGCCGCGGTGGCGCACCTCGCGCGCGCGCTGCGGGTCGTAGAGCGACTGCAAGGACGCCTGCTCGAAGACCCCGGCCGCGCCCAGGCTCGAGGGGTGGTCCGGGTTGCCTTCGATCTTGGTCGGCCGGCCCTCCCACGCAGTGACGAGCAAGCCGGTGGCGATGCCGGCGCGGGTCTGGCAGGTGGCGTAGTGGAGCGCGTTGCCGGGCGTCAGATCGAGCGGCCGTTTGGTGTACGGCGCCATCTTCTCGCCGGGCTTGGTGAAGCACCCGGCAGCGCCCAGGGCGACGCCTGCGCCGAGGAGCTGCACGAAGCTGCGGCGCGACGAGGTGAACTCGGGCGGAGGCTCCGCGCCCGGCGGGAACTCGGGGCTGGCGATAGAAATATCACCCGCGCTGGGAGCCGCCTGCGACGCGGCATGCTCCTCGGGGCTGCGCCAGAGCGTGCGCGCGGGCAGCCGACCCTGGCCGTCGAGCACGGGCAACGACAAGCTCTTTTTCTGCTCTAGCGATGGCATGTCGAGCAGCTCGTTCTGGTGTGTACGTCGTTGTCGTGCAGCAGCTTGTCTGCCAGTGCGTCGCGGCCTTCGCGCGTCGCCGGCGGGGCGTAGCCCATGGCGGTGATCTGGTCGCGCGGCCGGAGCCTCGGGCCGGGGTCCCGGTGGCACTCGAGGCACCAGCCCATCGAGAGCGTGTTCTCCTTGGCGACGGCGGCCATGCGGTCGATGCGCCCGTGACAGGTCTCGCAGCCGACGCCCTTGGCGACGTGGATCGAGTGGTTGAAGTAGACGAACCCGGGCAGCTGGTGGACGCGGCGCCACTCGATGGGCTTGTCGGCGAAGAACGCCTGGCGCACGGGCGCGAGCTGCGGGCTCTTGTTCCAGATCTGCGAGTGGCAGTTGAGGCACAAGGACGTTGGCGGGATGCCGGCGCTCGGCGACTTCTCCACCGAGCTGTGGCAGTAGCGGCAGTCGATGCCCTCGTCGCCGACGTGGTGGCGGTGGTCGAACTGCACCGGCTGCGTCACCGGCTCATGCTGGCCCGTGAAGAGCGGGCTGCGCATGTAGACCATCCCAAAGGCGAGCCCGCCCACTAGAAACGTCGCGCTGCCGGCCAGGGCGACGCGGAAGACGGTGTTCGACCACGGCTTGAAGAGTGCGCTCACGAGCCTTCCGAAGACCGCGAGTTAACTGCGAGCGCCCCGGGGAGGCAGCGCTGACGGGGTCTCTACTAGCGAACCGGAACCGTCTTGGCAAAGAGCTAAACTGCCGCACGGGCGGCCAACTGTCGCAGTGCGTGCAATCGCGCCGGGCCGCTCCTGGTGCGGCTTCGCGCACCTGGAATCGCGCTGGGCCGCTCCCGGTGCGGCCCGGAGGACTACTTGGGGCCCCCGCCCGCTGCTGCAGGGCGGGCGCCTCTCGCGTGGTAGGTTCAAATTTACAGTCGCTGCGCGCCCAAACGAATTCGAGGCCCCATGCATCTGCTCGCCGTCTTCCTGCTCCTTGCCGCCGGTGGGCCCGCGCAGATCTTCGCGCACAAGAACCTGGGCCATGAAGAGGTGCGCGCGCTCGCCTTCGACAAGTCGGGCGCGACGCTGGCCACCGCAAGGCGCTCTGGCATCGAGCTCGTCGATGTAGCCGCGGGGACGACGCGCACCACCATCGGCGGGCCGGGCTCGCGCAGCGTCACCTCGATCGCCTTCAGCCCCGACGGCGCGCTGCTCGTGAGCGGCGGCCCGGGCAACGTGGTCGCGCTCTGGGACGCGAAGTCGGGCGCGCTCTTGCGCAAGCTGCTCGGGCACAGCGAAGGCGTCACCTCGGTCGGCTTCTCGCCCGACGGCAACAAGGTCATCAGCGCCGACTTCGGCGGCATGGTGCGGCTCTTCGACGTCGCCACCGGCGCGCCCGGCCTCGCCTTCGTGCCGCTCAAGGCCGGCCTCGTCACCATG
This sequence comes from Myxococcales bacterium, assembly GCA_038231075.1. Lineage (GTDB taxonomy): Bacteria > Myxococcota > Myxococcia > Myxococcales > 40CM-4-68-19 > JBBRMA01. Next base: position 126,350 of record JBBRMA010000005.1, read on the forward strand.
CGCGCGCTCTTCAGCCCCGACGGCGCGCAGATCGCCACCGCGGGCGGCGACAAGCGCGGCATCGTCGGCCTCTTCAGCGCCGCCGACGGCAGCCGCCTGCGCCTCTTGCAAGGCCACCAGCGCGCCACCTGGAACCTCGCCTGGATGCCCGACGGCAAGCGGCTGATCTCGGTCGGCGGCGACACCACCGCGCGCCTCTGGGACGCGCAGACCGGCGCGACCGTTCGCAGCTTCGTGGGGCACCAGGATCGGATCCGCGCCCTCGCCATCTCGCCCGACGGCAAGCTCGTCGCCACTGCCGGCGGAGATCCCAAGAAGCAGTCCGACTTCGTCGTCCGCCTCTGGAACGTGGAGACGGGCGAGCAGCTCGCCGGCTTCTTCGGCAACATCTCCGAGGTCACCGGCCTCGAGTTCAGCCCCGACGGCAAGACGCTCGCCTCGGCCGCCGAGCTCGACGGCGCCAACCTCTGGGACGTCACGCCCTACGCCTCCGCGCTGCCGGCCGTCGCGAGCGTCGCGCAGGGCGCCGGCCCCTCGCTGCGTCCGGAGCTCGTCGTGCAGGGCGGCCACTCGGACAAGATCCACCGGCTCGCGCTCAGCGCCGATGGGCAGCGGCTGGCGACCGGCGGCGACGATCGCACCATCAAGGTCTGGGACATCCGCACGGGCAAGGAGCTGCGCACCGTCGGCGGCTTCGATGCCCCGGTCTACGGCCTCGGCTTCTCGCGCGACGGGACGCGAGTCTATGGCGCCACCTACGACGACAAGATCCGCAGCTGGGAAGTGGACACCGGACAGGAGGGAGCGCCGCTGCTCGGCGATCCGCCGTTCGCCGTCTCCCCCGACGGCGCGCTCCTCTTGACCGCGGTGCCGCTCGTGCCCGGGAAGTTTCCGCGCAAGATGGGCGTGCGGCTCTTGCGCCTCCCGGGTGGCGCCGAGGTGGCCTCGTTCCTCGAGCCCGGCGAAGACGACAAGGACGCCTCGGCGGTGGCCTTCAGCGCCGACGGCGCGCGGGCGGCCATCGGCATCGGCGGGCAGACGCGGATCATCGATGTCCGCGCTGGCAAGATCGTCCAGACGCTGCGGCAGAAAGCCGACGTCGGCGCCATCGCCTGGCAGCCGCACGGCACCCTCGTGGCCACCGCGCCGCAGGGCGGCAGCGACGGGGTGGTGCGCCTGTTCGACGGCGCGGGCCAGGAGCTGCGCACCATCCAGGCCGCCGCCGCCGATGGGTACATCTACGATCTGCGCTTCTCGCCAGACGGGGCGACGCTGGCTGCCTCCGTCTCCGCGAAAGAGGTGAACGAGCTGCGCTTCTTCGAGGTGGCGACGGGCAAGCTGCTCCGCGCCGCCAGGCTGCCCGACGTTGCCGAGTCATTCGCCTACAGCCCCGACGGCCAGATGGTCGCGAGCGCGAGCTGGGACAAGAGCGTCGCGCTCTGGGACGGCGCCACCGCGCAGCCGCTGCGCACGATCGGCCGCATCGCCGGCGAAGTGCGCGCCGCCGCATTCTCGCCCGCCGCGCCCGTGCTCGCCGAGGTGACCGACGACGACTATTTGCGCCTCTGGGACTTCCGCACCGGCCGCGCTCTGCACGCGACCAAAGTGGCCCCCGGCGCGCACGCGTTGGCCTTCGACCACCAGGGCCGCACGCTCTACGTCGCGCACCGCGGAGCGGGCGGCAAGGTCCTCTCGCGCCACGACCTCGCGACCGGCGCCGCGATCGGCAAGGCGCTGCCGGGCGATCTCTTCGCGCTGAACCGCGACGGCACGCTGCTAGCGACTGCCGAGAGCGGCGACCCAGGGGTGACGGTGCTCGACGCCCTGACCGGCCAGGAGCTGCGGCGCCTCGATGCCGTGGATCCGGTGCGCGCGCTCGCCTTCGACAACAGCGGCCTGATGGTCGCCGTCGGCAGCGAGCCCGCCTCGCGCTCGACCAGCTTCAAGGTCCGCGTCTTCCTGGCCCGCACCGGCACCAGGCTCTTCGAGGTCGAGCACCGCGCCGAGGAGCGGGGCAACTCCTCGATGGCGTGGGCGCCCGGAAGCCTGATCGCGAGCGGCCGGCCCGGCTCCATCCACCTCTGGGACCCGCCGGCAAATGCGCCCGCCGTGAGCATCCGGCGCGGCAAATACCAGAACGCCGATCTGCTCGCCTACAGCCCCGACGGCAAGCTGCTCGCGACCGCCGGCATGGACGGAGTGATCCCTGGCCTCTGGCTCTTCGACGCCGCCACTGGCAAGGAGGTCGCGCAGCTCAAGGGGCACACCGACTTCATCGTCTCGCTCTCATTCAGCGCCGACGGCCGCTACCTTGCCAGCGCGGGCCGCGACGGCGCGGTCAAGCTCTGGGACGTGGCCAGCCGCAGCGAGCGGGCCACCCTGGTCGCGCTCGGCGCGAGCGATCAGATCGTCGCCACGCCCGAGGGCTATTTCGCCGCCACCAAAGGCGCCTTCGGCGGCGTGGGCTTCCGGCTCGGCGGCCGCAGCTTTCCCTCCGAGCAATTCGACCTGAAGCTCAATCGACCAGACCTCGTGCTGGCGCGGGTCGGCTACGGCGACAAGCCGGTCATCGAGGCTTACCGGCGCGCGTTTGCCCGGCGTCTGCAGAACCTCGGCATGACCGAGGCGTCGCTGGGCGAGGGCTTCCATGTCCCGACGCTCCGCCTCGTCACCAAGGACGTGCCGGTCGCGACCGAGCAGACCTCGGTCAAGTTGACCGTCGAGGCGGCCGACGCCATCGCCGGCCTCGCGCGCCTGCACGTCACCGTCAACGACGTGCCGCAGTTCGGCAGCAAGGGCCTGGAGCTCGCGGGCGCGCCCAAGGCCGAGCGGCGCGAGCTCGACGTCAAGCTCTCGCGCGGCCGCAACAAGATCAAGGTCTGGGCGCAGAGCAAGAGCTCCGCCGAGTCGCTGGCCGAGACGGTCGAGGTGGTCCGCAAGGCGCCGCCCGCGCTGCCCGACTTGTACGTCCTCGCCATCGGCGTCTCCCGCTATCGCGACGAGAAGGCAAATCTGCAGTACGCGGCCAAGGACGCGACCGACCTGGTCGCGCTGCTCCAAGCGCAAAAGGGGCCTTATGGGTCCGTCCATGTCCGCCAGATCGTGGACGCCGAGGCGACCCGCGAGACGATCTTGCAGGGCCGCGACTTCCTCGCCAAGGGCTCCGTCGACGACGAGGTGATCGTCTTCTTCGCCGGCCACGGCATGCTCGATACCAAGCTCGATTACTATTTCGCCACCACTGATATCGACTTCGAGAACCCCGCCGCCCGCGGCCTCTCCTATGGCGATCTAGAGTCATTGGTGGACGGCATCGCCGCGCGCAAGAAGCTCTTGCTCATCGACAGCTGCAACTCGGGCGAGGTGGACAAGGGCACGACCGCCGTGGTCGCGGTGGCCAGCGCGGGAGACGGCCCGATCAAGGCCCGCGCGTTCCGCGGCATCAAGGCGGTGCGCAAGGACTCTGCGCTCGGGCTCTCGGCGACCTTTGAGCTGCAGCGCGATCTCTTCGCCGACCTGCGGCGCGGCTCGGGGGCCATCGTCATCTCCTCGGCCAGCGGCGTTGAGTACGCGCTCGAGTCCGATCAGTTTCGCAATGGAGTCTTTACCTATGCGGTGCTGGAGGGGCTTCGCTCGATGGCCGCCGACGCCAACAAGAACGGCCGCGTCAGCGTCTCCGAGCTGCGCGACTACGTCATCGCGAAGGTCTCGGCGCTGACCGCGGGCGGCCAGACGCCCACCGCGCGCCGCGAAAATCTAGAGTTCGACTTCGACGTCTATTGAGTTGCCCTTGAGTTGGAGCGGCTCAGCGCGAGAGCTGGTTCAAGTGCTTGCCCGCCTTGAGCACCTCGCGCGAGCGATCATCGAGGCCGACGTGGCGCGAGCTCCACTTGCCCGCCGCGTCGCGCTCGAAGAGGCCGACGCTGACCGGATAGTCGAAGCGCCGCGGCCCCGCGCTGGCCGGGTTGAAGAACCAGATGCCATCGCGCCGCTCGTCGTGCGGCAAGTGGCTGTGGCCGAAGATGACCACGTCGGCGGGCTCGTCTCGCAGGGCGCGCAGCACCTCGGGCCGCGGGCGCGACGGGCGGTCGAGGATGTGCGTGAGGAAGAAGCGCAGCCCGCCGAGGGTGACGCGCGCCTCTTCGCCCGCGCCGCCGCACTGGAAGCCATCGACGTTGCCGGCCACCGCGGTCACCGGCGCGAGCGTGCGCAGCTCGTTCAGGACGGCCTCGTCGCCGATGTCGCCGCCGTGGAGGATGTGGTGGACGCCTTGGAACGCCACGGCCACCTCGGCTCGGAGCTGGCCGTGCGTGTCCGAGATGACGCCGATGAGCAGCCTCTTTGCCAAGCGGCGACCATAGCGCCTGTGCTCCTTGCGGCGCCAGCCGGGCGCGTGGTACCGCGCGCTCCTCTGTGGAACTTCTAACTGAGACAGACCCGGCCTGGATCCGCCTGGCCCTCGCGCGTTTTGACGAGGTGCTGGTCGATCACGCGCACTGCGAGAAGAAGGCCGCCGCGCACGCGCTCTCGATGCTGGCCGCGTTTCCCGACGTGCCGGGGCTGCCGCGCGCCATGGCCCGCCTCGCGCGCGAAGAGGCCGGCCACCTCGGGCAGGTGCTGGCGCTCTTGGACAAGCGGAAGCTCCCGCTCGGCCGCGACGCGGGCGACCCGTACGCGCAGGCGCTGCAGAAGCTGGTCCGCGCTCCTCGGCACGAGCGGCTGCTCGATCAGCTCCTCGTCTCCGCGCTGATCGAGGAGCGGAGCCGCGAGCGCCTGTCCTTGCTGGCGACCCACCTGGACGACCCCGCGCTGCGCGACTTCTATGCGCGCCTGGCTGCCTCCGAGGCGGGCCACGGAGACCTCTTCCTCCGCCTCGCCCGCAGGGCCGCCGAGCCGCCCGCCTGCGAGGCCCGTCTTGCAACACTGTTGCAACAAGAGGCGGCCATCGTCAGCCGCCTCCCGGTGCGCGCCGCGATTCATTGAGCGAGACGGCCATCGGCTTTGCGCCGCCGCCGCCTTCATCTCTTCCGCACCGGCGGCGCCGCGCTCCGTCCATCCTCCGGCCACGAGTGGCGCGGATATCGCCGCATCAGCTCTTTGCGCGCCGCCGGGTAGTGGCGGATCCAGAAGCCCTCCAGGTCGGTCGTGATCTGCAGGTCGCGGCCATTGGGGGCGAGCAGGTGCAGCACCAGCGGCACGCGGCCGGCGCAGATGGAGGGCCCGCGCGCCGAGCCGAAGAAGTCTTGCAGGCGCGAGCGCACCGCGGGCGGCTGGCCGGGAAGGTATTCGACCTGCAGCCGGCGTCCCGAGGCGAGCGGCACGTTCTCGGGCGCCAGCCGCGCCAGCGCGCTCTCGGCCGCGGGACCCAAAGTTGCGATCAGGGCTGACTGTAAGTTGGCGTCGCGCAGGGCGGCGAGCGAGTCGCTCTGCAGCGCCGCCCGGCCCAGCGCCGCATCGACATCAGAGTCGGTCAGCGCGCGCAGGCCCGCGTCGGGACAGTGGCGCGCGACAAGCTCCACGCGCGTCTTCACCTGATCGACCGCGGCCTGAAGCGCGGGCTCGAGCGTGCGCGCGTCTCCCCGGCGCAACTGGGCGAGGAGGATCCTGGCAGCCTTGGCGGCCTCGTCCGGATCGTCGAGTCGCGCGGGGCGCCAGCTCTCCTCGAGGACCAGCGAGCCAAACGAGAGCCGGCTCTGCAGCTCCACGCGTCCGCGCGCGGGCTCCCAGATCGCCTCGGTCGATTCGCGCAGCTCGCCCGCGAAGAGGTCGAGCAGCCACTCGGGCTCGATGGCGCTGGCGAGCCGCACCAGCGCACCCGAGCGCGCTCCGCCCCGCGCAGCTCCGAGAGAATCGCGCCGCTCCTCGACGTCGATGGCGACCAACAGCGCGGCCTCGCGGACGCAGGACGACGGAGAGAGGCGCGCCGGTGTTCCCGAGGACAGCGTCAGCTCCTGCGAGCCCGGCGCGCGCCGCTTGCAGACCCGATCCGGAAACGCGGCCAGCGCGGCGATGCGCAGCGCCTCCTCTTGCGCCGCGGTCGGCTCGGTCGGCTCGCCCCTCACGCCGAGGAGCCGCGCCAGCTGATCGCGGGCCCGGTCCACGCGCCTCGCCGCCCCTGCGTCGACGCCCAGCCCGCGCAGCCGATCGGGCGAGAAGCGCACCCGCGCCGCCTTTGCGAAGAGCGACAGGAGCTCATCGAGATCCGAGCTGCCGCTGCTGGTCGGCACCCGCGCGTCGCGGCCGGCGCGCAGATCGCGCTCGCCCAGCAAGGCCGCGAGCGTGCACCCGTGCGCGCCGGCGCCCCGCGCTGCCGCCTCGAGGAGCAGCCGCGAGAGGCGAGGGTGCAACGGATAGCGCGCGCACTCCTTGCCGAGCGCCGTCACCGCAAAGCTCGCGTCCACCGCGGAGAGCTTGTGCAAGAGCGCCAGCGCGGCCGAGAGCGACGCCGGCGGAGGAGGGTCGAGCCAGGGCAGCGCGTCAGGGTCGATGCCGGCGGCGAGCAGCTCGAGCGCGGTCTCAGACAGGTCGAGCCGCAGGAGCTCGGGCAGGTGGTGCTCGGGCCGCGATTCGAAGTCGGCGCGGGTGTAGAGGCGCAAGCAGCGGCCAGGCGCGGTGCGACCGGCGCGGCCCGCGCGCTGGGTCGCCGAGGCGCGGCTGATCTTCGCGACCTCGAGCCGCGACAGACCCGACCAGGGCGAGTGGCTGGCGATGCGCGCGAGGCCGCTGTCGATGACGCAGGTGACGCCGTCGATGGTGACGCTGGTCTCGGCGACGTTGGTGGCGAGGATCACCTTGCGCCCGCCGCGCTGCAGCGCCAGGTCCTGCTCGGCCGGCGAGAGCTCGCCGTGCAAGGCGCGCAGCGAGAGCCCGCGGTGCTCAGCGATCTCGCGGCAGGCCTCCTGCGCCCAGCGGATCTCGCCGGCGCCGGGCAAGAACACGAGCACGTCGCCCTCGGTGCCAGGCACCGTCGCGCGCCGCACCGCCGCGGCCACCTGATCGCCGAGCCTCCGCTCGTCGGGCGCGGGCAGGTAGTCGAGCTCGACCGCGAATCTGCGTCCTTCGCTGCGCAGCACCGGGCACTGGAGGTGATCGGCGATGGCCACGGCCTCGAGCGTGGCCGACATGATCACGAGCTTGAGATCAGGCCTGCTTGTTTGTTGCAGCCTCCGCAAGAGCGCCAGCGCCAGGTCGGTCTGCAGGTGGCGCTCGTGGAACTCATCGAGCACCACGGCGCCCACGCCCCGAAGCGACGAATCCGAGAGGAGCCGCCGCGTCAGGATCCCTTCGGTCAGGTAGCGCAGCTTGGTGCGCGGGCCGGCCACCTCCTCGAAGCGCACCTGGTAGCCGACCGTCTCGCCGAGCGGCTCGCAGAGCTCCTCGGCGACGCGCTTTGCCGACAGGCGCGCCGCCAGCCGGCGCGGCTCGAGCACCAGGACCTCGCCACTTCCGATCAGACCCGATCGCAAGATCGCCGGCGGCACGCGCGTGGTCTTGCCCGCGCCCGGCGGGGCCTCGAGCACCAGCGTCGAGCCCGCGCGCAGCGCCGCCAGCACCTCGGGCAGGACCGCGTCGATGGGAAGCGAAATACAAACAGTCACGACTGTTTGTTTGTTGCGTCGAGAGGGCCAAGCGAGAGCGGTCGCTGGTGCTGCCAGGGGTCAAGGCCCGCGAGCACTGCCGCGCCGTGCACTCCCGCGCGCGCGCAGGCCAGAAGCGGCGCGAGGCCGGCAGCCAGGTAGTAGACCAGGGCGCCGGCAAAGCTATCGCCCGCGCCGTAGGCTCCTCCGCCGCTCGGGGCCGCGGCGGGCGCGGGGAAGCGCACGCTGCCCTCCGCCGTGTGGATGCAGCCGCCCTTTCTGCCTTCGGTGAGCACCAGCATCTCGGGGCGCTCGGGATAGGCGTCGAAGGCGAAGGCCTCGCGGGGGTCGAGCAGGCTGCCGACAATGACATCGGCGCGGACGCCCGCGCGCAGCAAGGCCTCGCGGCGTCGGGCAGTGACGACCAGCAGGCGGCTTCTGCGCGCGGCCACCAGCGCGGCCGGGTCCTGCGCGGTGAAGTAGGCGGCGTCGCAAGTCGCGAGGAGCTCCCACGGCAGCGGGTCGCTCGCGCGCGGGTGGAGCGGCTCGCCCACCACCACGATGGTGCGATCTCCATCCGGCGGCACCAGCACCACGTCGCGCGTGTGCCGCTCGTCGCGGCGCGCGGCGTGGACCTGCGCCCCGGTCGCGGCCAGCCAGGCGGCGACTTCGCGCCCGGCGTCATCGTTCCCGATGGCAGTGAAAAAATGCACCTCGGCGTCGCTCTTCACCAGCTGCGCGAAGGTGACGCCTCCGCCGCCGCCGACAAACCTGAGCGGGCCTTCGAGGTGGGCGATGTCGCCGGGGCCAGGCAGCGCGCGCACGCGTCCGACGGTGATGTGCTCGGCGTGACCGATGACGGCGATGCGCGGCAAGGCCATTCCTATAGCGCTATAAGGAGCGGGATGGAGAGCCTGCAAAGCCTGCAAGATCGCTATGCGCCGCACAACCGCTGCTTTGGCTGCGGGCCGGCCAACGACAAGGGCCTGCGGCTCAAGAGCCGGGTCGAGGGCGGCGAGGTGGTCGCCGACTTCCTCCCCGAGCCGCACCACGAGGCGTTCCCGGGCGTGCTCAACGGCGGCATCTGCGGCGCGTTGCTCGATTGCCACAGCAACTGGGCCGCGACCCACTTCCTCATGGAGCAGGGCGGCGGCGCGACCCCTCCGTGCACGGTGACCGCCGACTTCCACGTCAAGCTCAAGCGGCCGACGCCCAGCGACCGCGCGCTGCGGCTGCGGGCGCGAGTGGTGGAATGCAAGCCCGACCGCGCCATCGTCGAGGCCACGCTGGAAGCCGATGGGGTCGTGACCGCCACCTGCCGCGGGACCTTCGTGGCCGTGCAAGAGGGACATCCCGCGTTCCATCGCTGGTGAGCGACGTCGCGTTTGCGGGACGGGCGGTCCCAGGCGCGGGACGCGGCGAGGCGGTCGCAGGTGGCCCCTCGACGTGAGCGGCTGGCACGGTGCTCGCTATCGGGTACCGGCTGGGCGGCGCTCCCGCGGAGGACCCTTGGACCACCTGCTGCAGGATCTGAAGTACGCCGTCCGCTCCCTGGTGCGCGCGCCCGTGTTCACCTTGGTGGCCGCCTTCGCGCTCGCCATCGGCATCGGCGCCAACACCGCCATCTTCAGTGCGGTCAACGCGCTGCTCTTGCAGCCGCTGCCGTTCGGGCGGCCGGCAGAGCTCGTCTACGTCGGCGATGGGCGCGGGCCGGGCGCCGAGCGCGAAGAAGCCCTCTCGATCCCGGACATCGCCGACCTGCGCAAAGAGTCGCACACGCTGGCCGCGGTCGGCGCCTGGGGGGGCGGCGGCGTGACCCTGTCGGGCGACGGCGACGCCGAGATCATCCAGACCGCGTCCGTCAGCGCCGGCCTGTTTCCCATGCTCGGCATAAAGCCGCAGCTCGGCCGCCCGCTCGAGCCGGGCGACGAAGGTCCCAAGGCCGCGCCGGTCGTCCTCGTCTCTGCCGAGCTGTGGAAGCGCCGCTTCTCCAAGGACCCAGCGCTGATCGGCAAGGTCATCGTGCTCGACGGCAAGCAGACCACGGTCGTCGGCGTGATGGCGCCGGGGCTGCGCTTTCCTCTCGACGACGACAAGACCCAGCTCTGGATCCCGCTCGGCCAGGGCTCCATCGATCACGACCTGTACGAGGTGCGCGGCGCCCACTTCTTGAACGCGATCGGACGCCTCGCGCCGGGCGTCTCGGTGCAGCAGGCGCAAGCCGAGGCCACCGCCATCTCGACCAGGCTCGCCGAGCGCTTTCCGAACAGCAACCAAGGCCGCACGCTGCGGATCGCGCCCTTGGCGGACGAGCTGTCGAAAGAGCTGCGCCCGGCACTCTTGCTGCTGCTCGGCGCCGTGGGATTCGTGCTGCTCATCGCCTGCGGCAACGTCGCGAACCTGCTCCTCGCCCGCGCGAGCGCGAGGCAGCGCGAGCTGGCCGTGCGCGCAGCCCTCGGCGCCAGCCGCGCCCGCGTCGTGCGCCAGCTCCTCACCGAGAGCGCGCTGCTCGGGCTGCTCGGCGGCGCGCTCGGCCTCGCGCTCGCGGTCTGGGGCCTGGACCTCGTGCGCCTCCTGGCGCCGCCGACCCTGCAGCGCTTGCGCGAGGTTCGCCTGGACGGCCTGGCGCTTGGCTTCACCGGCGCCGTCTCGCTCTTGACGGCGCTGGTCTTCGGGCTGGTGCCGGCGCTCCTGGTCTCGCGCCCGGACCTGCAGCAGATGTTGCAGCAGTCCTCTGGCCGCGGCTCGGCGGGTGGCCACCATCGCCTGCGCGGCGCGCTGGTCGTGGTCGAGGTGGCGCTCTCGCTGCTCTTGCTGGTCGGCGCGGGCCTGCTCGGCCGCAGCTTCGCCTCGGTCTCGCACGTCGATCCGGGCTTTCGCTCGGAGGGCGTGATCACCGCGGCGCTGGTGCTGCCCAAGGAGCGCTACGGCGGCAAGGAAAAGGCAAAGCTCAAGGCGGCGTTTCTCGACCAGCTGGTGGCGCGCCTCGCGACGGCTCCGGGCGTGAAGGTTGCGTCCACGGTGATTCCGCTGCCCTTCTCGGGCTCGAACATCAGCCTCAGCTTCACGCGGTCCGATCGGCCGCCGCTTCCGCCTGGCAAGACCCAGGACGCCGCCTTCTTCTCGGTCTCGCCGGGCTACTTCAACGCGCTGCAGATCCCGCTCAAGCGCGGCCGCCTCATCGCCGCGTCGGACCTGGGCAGCGAGGCCAAGGTAGCAGTCATCAGCGAATCCCTGGCGGCGCGCTACTTCCCGGGCGAGGATCCCCTCGGCAAGCGCGTCGTGGTCGGCGGCGCGGGCTCGAGCGAGCGCGAGGTGATCGGCATTGTCGGAAACGTCCGCGCGGTGTCGCTCGAGCGCGACACCACGCCCCAGCTCTACGTGCCCTCCCACGACTCGCCCTGGGACTTCGTGCAAGTCGCGATCAAGGCTGACGGCAACGCGGCCAACGTCATCGCCTCGCTGCGCCGCGAGGTGAAGGCCCTCGACAGCGGCCTCGCGCTCGACGACATCAAGCCCCTCGAGGAGTTGCTCGGCGACCGGCTGGCGGCGCGCCGCTTCAACCTCACGCTGCTGTTCGCGTTCGCCGCGGCCGCGCTGGTGCTGGCGGGCGTCGGCCTCTACGGCGTCATGTCCTATTCGGTCACCCAGCGCACCCGCGAGATCGGCATCCGCATGGCGCTCGGCGCCGAGCGCGCGCAGGTGCTGCGGCTGGTGCTCGGCCAGGGGCTCAAGCTCTCCGCGCTCGGGATCGTCCTCGGCGGCGCCGCCTCGCTGCTGCTGGCGCGGCTGATCGCGGGCATGGTCTACGGCGTCAGCCCGAGCGATCCGCTCACCTATGCCGTCATCGCCGTGCTCGTCGGCGCGGTGGCACTGCTTGCGACCTGGCTGCCGGCGCGGCGCGCGACCCGCGTCCCGCCCGCGATCGCGCTCGGCGCCGAGTAGCGCGAGCGGGCGGTTGCCCCCTTGCTCGAGCCCTTGCAGACGCGGCCCTCGGTGCCGACCCTTCCCTTGGGGGAAGTCCATGCATCGTCTCGGCTGTGCCGCGCTCCTGTGCGGCGTGCTCGCTTGCTCGTCCGGTTCCACGCCCACGCCCGTCGCGCCCGCCTTCGATGGCGGCCCGCTCGGCGATCCGGTGCCCGACGCGGGTACGCCGGTCGTCACGCCGCCCGACGCCGGGCAGCCCACGCCGGACGCGGGCTCCATCGACCCGGGAGTTCCTGACGCCGGCCCCACGGCGGACGCAGGGACGGTGACCGACCCCGACGCTGACGCCGGATCTGGCAGCGCCGATGCGGGCACGCCAGACGCAGACACGCCAGACGCGGGGACGCCAGACGCGGGGACGCCAGACGCGGGCGACCTGGACGGCGGCCCGGCCGACGCGGGTACTCCCGATGCGGGCCCCAATGCGCACGTCTTTGGCGGCCTCGGCGCCGGGCCCTGGCCCACCGCGCCGATGACCGTCTACAACTCGGCGCAGGGCTTGATGGAGGCCCCCATCTCGGCGTCCACCGACGAGCTGCAGAACATCTGGGTCGTCACTCATAGCGCACTCTACGTACTCAAGCCCGGCGAGCAGCGCTTCCATCGCTACACTGCCGCCGACGGCCTCCACGTAGGCCCTGGCTATACCGAGCCGCCGGATTTCACCATCGTGATCGGCGGCGGAGCGGGGCAGGGCGGCGGCGAATGCTTCGTCGGTTATTGGTATCACGACACTCACGATCCGCCCGGCACCAAGCCCCAGTTCGCGCACACCGACCGGGACCCGGTGGCTCACTATGGAAAGATGGACCAGGTCTTGCTGCACGAGAACAACACCCTCGAGGTGCGTCGCTACGACTTCCACAACTCCAATGACGGCCACTTCTACGAGACGCGCAATATCACGCAAGGCATCTATGACCACGTCGTGCACCCAGGCGAGCTCTATCTCGGATCCAATCACGGCGTCCTGCGCGTGCTGCCGAACAAGTGGCGCTTGCCGGCCAACTCGGAGGAGCGCGGCTTTCCCATCAGCGTAGAGCGCACCTGGTATGTGGACCACGTCCATCCTTGGACGCACGATCGTCAAGGCATCGTCGTCTTCGGCGACTGGTTCGGAATGGCCTTGCAGGACGACGGGATGCTGTGGATGGGCGGCAACACCTCTGCCGGGAGGCTCCCTTGGGTCCCCGATCTCTATTCCTGGTCGCAGAACTATGGGTCCTATGATCCCTTCGACCCGGCCTATGGAGACTATTGGCCGAACGACACTCCCCCAATCTTCCGCCCGCCCGGCGCCGGCGATCCGGTCAATATCCGCGCCATCGCCTTGACCGATGGAATGGTGTGGTTCGCCTCGGGCGAAGTGGAAAACTGGCGGGGTCCGACCTATGGGCTCGCGGGGCTTGTGCGCCCGAATCCCAAGGGCAAGGGCCGGATGGTCATCAACTACTACGACCCACTCAAGCTTGGAGCCGTCGAATTCAATATCCTCGAGCTGGTCGCCCTGCCGGATGGGCGCCTCGTGCTCGGGTTCCCGAACTCTGGACTCCTGGTCTGGGCGCCGGGCGACCCGCGGGGCCATCGGTTGACGAATGCGGACGGGCTGCCGGGGGAGAAGATCGGGCGGATGTACCTGGATAGGATGGTGGATCCGCCGGCGCTCTATGTGCCTACCGACGGCGGCCTCGCGGTGTTTCGTTCAATCAAGTGACTAGGACGAAGCCGACGTATAACGGCGCATCGAGAAGCGCCAGGCGACCCGTGAGAGCGCTGCGAAGAGCAACGTCCCCAGAGCCGCGCCCAGCGCGGCCCGGAGCGACAAGCGGCCGAGGAGCGCCAGCGCCGGATAGGTCGTCATCAAGGCCAGCGGCAAGACGAAAGTAAAGAGCACCGCGAAGAAGCCGCGGAAGATGGTGCTCGGCCAGCGCGCGGCGTCGAAGATGGATTGGAAGAGGAACATCAGGTTGTCCACGCGCACCGCGAAGAAGGCGATGGAGACGACGACGATGGCGATCGAATAGAGCACCAGCAGCGCGGCCAGGAGCATGGCAAAGGCCGCGCAAAGCTCCGCGAGGCCGGGCGCGCGGTGGAGCTGCCGGAAGGCATAGATGAAGATGGCCGACGCGCCGAAGAGATCGATGATGCGCCACGGCTCTACCTTTGCGAACGAGACCAGCACCTGCGCGTCCACGGGCTTCAAGAGGACGAAATCAAGCGTCCCTTTGCGCACGTGCTCGATGACCTGCATCAAGCTCGGGCTGATGGCGCCTTCGAGGAAGGCCTTGAGCGCGGTGAACCAACCGATGACCAGCAGCGCCTCGGGAAAGGTCCAGCCCGAGATGGTGGAGCGCGTTCCGAAGACCACCCAGAGCGGCACCAGCGTCACCGCCTGCCAGAAGAGCGCGAGTGCTCCCTGGCCAAAGAACTCAAGCCGATATTGGACCGCCAGCGTCGCCGAGGCCGCCAGGAGCGCGCGCACGACGCGCAGGGCGTGGAGCGGGCGGGGCTTCATCCGCCGTAGGCTCCAAAGCGCTTCATCCCCGCGCGCCAGACCACGACCACGGCGATGAAGGCGACGGCGACATATCCCCATTGCGCGGCCAATAAGAGCAGGGCCTGCGTTGCGCTCAAGCGGCCGAGCAGCACCTCGACCGGATAGGAGAGCAGGAAGCGAAAGGGCAGCACGCGCGCGACGCGGGCGATGGATTCGGGAAAGAGGTCGAGCGGCACCAGGTATCCGGAGAGCACCGCCGACAATCCAAGCCAGGCCTCGAAGAGTGAGACCGCGCTCTCCAGATAAAGCGAGAGCGTCCCGATCAGCGCCATGACGAGGAACGTGAGCAGCCAGGCGCCCATCATCGCGGGGATGAACATGATCCAAAGGCGCGGATCGGTGGCGAGCGAGCCGCGTCCCGCCGTCGCGAGCAGGACCACCGCGAGCGGGATGGCGAGGACGCCGCGCAAGGGCACCGCGGCCAGGTTCTCGGCGCTATAGGCAATCAATGGATGGAGCGGGCGCAAGAGGCGCAGCGCCAGCGTGCCCTGCCTGATCTCCATGGTCAGCTCCCAGACCACCCAGGAGCCGGTCATCATCCGCACCAGCAGCGTGCACAGGTAATAGGCGGTAAATCCCTTTTGCGAATATCCAGGGACGGGGCCTTCGCGCGCGACCGCGGACCAGATCGCCAGCATGACGAGCGGCATGTTGGTGCTGAACATCCAGATGAGGAACTCGGCGCGATAGGCGACGGCGCCGGCGAAGCCCGTGCGCAAGAGCGCCGGATAGGCCCGCACGGCGGCGCGCACGCTCAAGGCAGCGCCTCGCGCCGCTCGGTCTCCTGCGCGAAGAGGTCGCGCATGACTTCTTCCAGCGGCGGATCTTCAATCGTCAAATCAACCAAAGGAAGCGAGGCCAGCGCGCCTGCGACCGCGGCCTGGAGCTGATCTTTCCCGATCTGCAGGATCGCCGACGCGTCCTTCTGCTCGATGACGCGGCCGAGCCTCGCCAGATCGGCGCGCTCGACGGGGCGCGAGAGCCGCAAGTTGACGCGCTTGTCGGGCCGCACGCGCCGCACCAACTCATCCAGTGCGCCGTCGTAGATCAAGCGCCCCTTGTCGATGACGATCACGCGCGGGCAGAGCGCGGTGACGTCGTCCATGTAGTGGCTGGTCAAGAGCACCGTCGCCGAGAAGCGCTCGTTGTACTCGCGCACGAAGGTCCGCACCGTCGCTTGCATCGACACATCGAGGCCGATGGTCGGCTCGTCGAGGAAGAGGACGCGCGGGCGGTGGAGCAGCGCCACGGCCAGCTCGCACTTCATCCGCTCGCCGAGCGAGAGCTGCCGCGTGGGCTTGCCGAGCAGCGGGCCAAGCTCGAGCAGGCGCGTCAGCTCGGACAGGGTCTCGGCATATTCCTTCTGGGGAATGTCGTAGATGGCGCGGTTCAGGAGGAAGGTCTCGGCAGGCGGCAGGTCCCAGAGCAGCTGCTGCTTCTGGCCCATCACCAAGGTGATCGACTGCAAGAACGCGGTCGCGCGCAGCCGCGGCAGATGGCCGAGCACGCTCACTTCGCCGGAGGTCGGGTAGAGCAGGCCGGCCAGGCACTTGAGCGTGGTGGTCTTGCCGGCGCCGTTCGGGCCGAGAAAGCCCACGCGCTCGGCTTCGTCGATGTGGAAGCTGATGCCGTCCACCGCCCGGACGGTCTCGGTGGGGCGATGGAAGAGCGAGCGGAGCGCGGCGCGCATGCCGGGGTCCCGCCGGTGGACCTGGTAGTGCTTGCGCAAGTCGCGAACGTCGATCATATGGCCGCGCATCCTGCCAGAGGGGCGGCCCGCGCGCGCGGTCACTCAGGGTAGGATTGGCGAATGCTCAACCTCGCCCTGGTCGCCCTGGCCGTGCTGGCAGTCGCAGAGGCGCCCGCCTCGCCTCCGCGCACGATCTATCTGCGCGCCGGCAAGCTGCTCGACGTCAGGCGCGGCGTCCTGCTGTCCGACATGGTGGTCGCGATCAAGGGCGACCGCGTCTCCGCGGTGGCCAAGGCCTCCGACCTGAACATCCCGGCCGGCGCCGAGGTCATCGACCTGTCGAAGAGCACCGTGCTGCCGGGGCTGATCGATTGCCACGTACACCTCTCCTCGCGCACCGACCGGCCCGACCGCTTCGCCGAGATCTGGGAGTTCAAGGACACGCCCTTCGACGACGCCTTCGCCGCGGTGAAGAACGCGCAGAAGACGCTCGAGGCCGGCTTCACCACCGTGCGCGACGTGGGCTCGCGGCCGTTCTTGGCCGTCGATCTGAAGAAGCGGATCGACGAGGGCTTCCTGGTGGGCCCGCGGGTGGTGGCGAGCGGGCCGCCTTTGTCGATGACCGGCGGCCACGGCGACATCAACGGCTTCTCGCCGCAGACCCGGCAGTGGATGTTTCGCGAGGAGCGCGACTTCAGCATCGCCGACGGCGCCGATCAGGTCCGCCAGACCGTGCGCGCGCAGATGAAATATGGCGTGGACTTGATCAAGATCCACGCCACCGGCGGCGTCTTCTCGCGCGGCGATCAACCGGGCGCCGCGGCCTACTCAATCGAGGAGCTGCGGGTGGCCGTGGAGGAGGCGCACAAGGGCGGCCGCAAGATCGCCGCCCATGCGCACGGGGCGCAGGGAATCAAGAACGCGCTGATCGCCGGCGTTGATTCCATCGAGCACGCGAGCTTGATCGACGACGAGGGAATCAAGCTGGCGAAGGAGAAGGGCACGGCGCTGGTGATGGATATCTATAATGACGACTATATCCTGCAAGAAGGGCCGCGCCTGCAGCTCCAGCCGGAGAATCTAGAGAAGGAGCGCAAGATCGGCCAGCTGCAGCGCGACAACTTTGCCCGCGCCTTCAAGGCCGGCGCGCGCATGGTCTTCGGCACCGACGCGGGCGTCTACCCGCACGGCGACAACGCGCGGCAGTTCGCCTTCATGGTCAAGTACGGGATGACCGCCGCCCAGGCCATCCGCTCGGCCACGCTGGACGCGGCCGAGCTGCTCGGGCGCGACGACGTCGGAGCCATCGAGGCCGGGCGCTTCGCCGACTTGATCGCCGTGGACGGAAATCCCTTGGCCAACGTGCGGCTGCTCGAGCACGTGCAGGTAGTGATGAAGGGCGGCGTCGTCTACAAAGACGCCCACACTCAATAAGTCAACTCAACCAACCCAAGGTCGCGGCCAGGAGCTGCTCGAGCTGCGGCACCAGCAGGCGCGGCGCGAGCCTCAGCTCCTTCTCCGCGCTCTCTGCCAGCGCATCGCCCGCCTGCTCGAGCGCGAAGAGCAGCAGCGCGTCGCGCTCGCGGGCACCGGGAAGCGAGGCGCCCCCGCGCAGCGCGGCGAAGAGCTCGAGCGCTCCCAGCCGCTCCTGTTGCAGGCCCGCGCGCGCTTCGGCATCCGCGGGACCCAGCAGGCGCAGGCTTCTGCGCACCCCGTGCCAGCTCTTGCGCGCGCCGAGGAGGTGCTGCACCACCCGGCGCGCGTCGCGCGAGGCTGCCTTGACCAGCGACTCGGCGCCGGCGCGAAGCTCGGGGAGCACGATGGCCTCGTGCACGGCGAGCAGGGCGGCGCGCTTGTCTGCGAAGTGCTTGTAGAAGGTGGCCGGCGCGAATCCGGCCGCGCGGGCGATGCGGTTGGTGTCGGTCCCCAGATATCCGTCGCGATGGAAGGCCTCGGCGGCGGCGCGCAAGAGGAGCTCGCGGGTGGAGGCGGGGGAGTCGGAGAGGATTGTTCGCGAGGTCATGATCAGGGTGATATCACTATCACCGGTGGAAAAGTACGGGCCTCCAGCGCGCATCAGACGCGGAAGCGCTTGACCACCGCCGTCACTCGAACCGCGAGATCCTTGAGCACGGAGGCGGCCTGGGTCGTGGTCTCCAATCTTCTCATCGTCTCGTCCATCATCTTGGTCTGATCGGTGACCGCGCTGAAGATCTGGGTGATGCCCGCGTTCTGCTGGCTCACCGCCGCCGCGATCTGCCGGACGGCGGACGAGTTGTCCTTCACGATGTTCGACAGCTCGCGCAGGTTGTCGCCCGAGGCCTTCACTTGCAGAAGGCCGCCCTCGATCTTCTGCGCCCCGCGCTCGGTGATGGCCACCGCGCCCCTGATCGCCGAGCCGATGTCCTCGAGGATCTCGCGCACGCGGTTGGTCGCCTGGATCGACTGGTCGGCGAGGCTCCTGATCTCGCGCGCCACCACCGCGAACCCCTTGCCGTGCTCGCCGGAGCGGACCGCCTCGATGGCGGCGTTGAGCGCCAGCATGTTCGACTGGTCGGCCAGGTCCTTGACCGTGGCGGTGATCGAGCCGATCTGCTGCGTGCGCTCGGAGAGCTGGGCGATGCGCTGCGAGATGTCCTCGACCTGCGCGCGGATGTCGGTGAGGCCGCCGAGGCTGCGCTCGATGGCCTCCTCTCCACTCGTCGAGACCTCGTCGGCCTTCTCGGTGAGCTTGAGCACCGCGTCGGCCTTCTGCGCGGCGAGCAGCGAGGTCTGCTTGATCTCCTGCGCCGTCACCTGCGTCTCCTGCAGCGCCGTCGCCTGCCGCGTGATGGTGTGGCCCTGCTCCTGCGTCGAGGTGGAGAGCTTGTCGCCGGCCTCGGTCAAGAGCTCGGCCGACTCCTGGAGCGCGCCCAGCACCTCGACCAGCTTCTCCACCATCTGGCGGAACGAGCCCGCGAGGTCGCCGACTTCGTCGTTGGTGAAGGCCTCGAGCGGGCGCGCGAGGTCGCCCTCGACCACCCGCCTGGCGCTGTGCGAGAGGCGCCGCAGCGGGCCCAGCGCCTGCCGCGCGCTGACGATGGCGCCGGCTCCGCAGAGCAAGATCGCCAGCGCCTGCAGCGCGAAGAGCGACAGGCGCAGGTTGCGCACGCCCCGATCCAGCTCGGCGGCGTCGAGCCCCACGTGCGCGGTCTGGCCGGCAGGGCCAGAGGCGGGCACGTCCACGACGGCCACGCCCTCGACCAGGTCCTCGATGACGCGCTCGCGCTCGCGCCGCAGCGCGGAGTCGCGGGGCGCCGGCCGCTTCCAGGCGCTCGATTGCCAGACCAGCGCTCCGGTGTCGGTGACCACCTCGACGTAGGCGATGCCGGGCCCGCGCCGCGCGGAGTCGAGCAGCGCCGGCAGCGCCGCGGGAGGCAGGGCCTGCGCCGCCGCGGCCACCACCCGGGCCACGCCGCGCGCACGCTCGATGGCCTGGTCGCGCGTGATGTTGGCCAGCCAGCCGCCCGCAAAGGCCAGGGTCAGCGCCGAGGAGACGGCCAGCGCGCCGAGCGCGAGCAGCGCGAAGCGGTGCAGCAGCGTCAGCCGCCGCGCGTTGGCGATAGGAAAACCTCGTGGAGGCATCTTCACCCCGGGTGACGCGTAGAGGACCTGGTGCGCTGCAGTCGCGCGGCGATCAGCGCGCGCACTTCGGAGAGCAGCCGTCCAGCGGCGCAATCCCGCTTGCTCAGGAAGGCGTCGGCGCCCGCCTCCAGCGAGCGGCGCCGCTCGGCTTCACCCTCTTGCGTCGAGACGAGCAGGATGGGCAGCTGCGCCGTCTCGGGCCGCGCGCGCACCTCGCGGGTGAGCGCGTAGCCGTCGAGGTCGTCCATGCGGACGTCGGCCACCAGCACGTCATAGGAGGCGTGGCGCAGCTGCTCGAGCGCCTTGTGGCCGCTCCTGGCGGTGTGGACGATGAGACCGCCGGACTCGAGCGAGGTGCGGTGCATCGCCCGCGCCGTCAGCGAGTCGTCCACCACCAGCGCGCGCGGCGCCGGCACCTTGGCCGCGATCCGCGCCTGCAGCTCGTTCGACGCCAACCAGTCCGAGCGGACGATGAGCACCAGCTCGCCGCGCGCCAGCGTCGCCGCGCCCTGGTAGGCGGGCAGGTCGCGCACCTCTGGCGGGAGCGGGCGGATGACCAGCTCGCGCTCGCCCAGCACCTCGTCCACCGCCAGCGCGAGGCGCCGGCCCTGGGCGCTGATGATGAAGAGCGGCTGGTCGTCGCGCGGAAGCTCGGCCTGGCGCAGCCCAAGCAGCGCGCCGAGATCGTGCAGCGGGATCAGCTCCTCGCGCCAGGCGTACCGGAGCTGGGGCTTGCCGCGGTTGACGTCGTTGCCGCGGGCGCTGCGCGAGGACTCGACCGCCATGGTGGGGATGCCGAGCTGGTGCTCGCCGCAGCGCACCACCAGGACCGGCGAGCTGCCGAGCTCGACCGGCAGCGAGAGGATGAAGCGCGTGCCTTGGCCAGCGGCGCTCTGCACCTCGACCTGGCCGCTCAGCGCCTGGATCTCGTTGCGGACGATGTCGAGGCCAACGCCCCGGCCCGACACCTCGCTCACCTCGGCGCGGGTGGTGAACCCCGGGCTGAAGATGAGCTGTTGCAGCTGCGGCGCGGTGAGCGTCGCCAGCTCCTCGGCGCCATAGAGGCCGCGCTGGAGCGCCGCCCCGCGCACCTTGTCGAGGTCGATGCCGTTGCCGTCGTCGGCGACCTCGATGAAGAGCATGTTGCCCTGCTGCTCGACCCGGACCACCAGCGCGCCCTCGGCGTGCTTGCCCAGTCCCTCGCGCACCTCCGGCGTCTCGATACCGTGGTCCACGGCGTTCCGCACCAGGTGCACGAGCGGGCTGCGCAGCGCCTCGAGCACGCGCCGGTCGTGCGACACCTCGCCGCCCACCACCGACAGCCCCACCAGCTTTCCCGACTGGCGGGCCAGGTCGCGCACGGCCCTGCGCAGCGGCTCGAGGACCGTCCGCATCGGCTGCGTGGAGATGGCCTTGAGCCCGTCCTCGAGCGAGGCGACGATGTCCGAGGCCTCCTCGATGTCGCTCGAGAGGCCGCGGTTGACCGACCCCAGGACCGACCTCGTCTCGGCGGTCTGCGGCGGCAGCTGGGGACGCCCTCCCGAGCCGCTGGTCGCGCGCAGCTCGTGGCCGATGCGGGCCAGCTGGACCAGCCCCTTCTCCAGCTCGCGCTGCCGCTCCTCGAGGCGCAGCCGCACTTCCCGCAAGCGCTCGACGTCGTGCCGGAGCGCGGTCACCTGCCTCGTGCTCACGCGCCAGGTGGCGTCCCCTGGATCTTCAGTGATATGAATATCACCGGCTCTGGTGGCCGACGCGGGCGCCGCTGCGGCCACGGGCGAGGGCGGGCTCGCCTTGCTTGCCTCGGGCGCGGCGGTGGTGACGGGCGCGCGATCAGGCCACGCCTGCGCCGGCGTGGACGCGAGCGTGCGCGTGGCGCGGAGCAGCTCGGAGGTGGGCGCGAGATCGGGCAGCGGCTGGTCGAGCGCGGTGGCGCGCAGGCGCGACATCCAGGCGTCGAGCGAGCGGAGCAAGGCGTCGGCGATGGGCGTCGGCAAGCGGTCCGAGGCGCGCAGCGGCGCGACCACGTCCTCGAGCAGGTGGGCGACGTCGGCGAGCTCGTCGAGGCCCAGGGTGGCCGCGCTGCCCTTGAGCGTGTGCAGCCCGCGCAGGAGGTTCTCGAAGGCGCGCCCGGCGGCGGCCTTTGGCTTCGCCCCCTTCTCCAGCTCGAGCAGATCGCGGGTGACGCGCTCGCAGATCTCCTGCGATTCGTCCACGAAGCCTTGCAGGAGCTGCTCGAGCAGCGGGTCAACCGGCATGCGGCGCCTCGTGCGGCGGGCTCGCGAGCAAGAGCTGCAGGTCGATGAGCTCGAGCCTGGGCAGACCCGGCAGCTGCAGCGGCGTCAGCGTGCGCAGGCCGTCGGCCATGGCGGCCTCGATGAGGTGGGCCGGGATGCCGAGGGGCTTTGGGATCTGCTCGCAGTCGAGCGCCACCAGCCGACCGAGCCCTCCGTCGACGACCAGCAGCACCGCCGGATCTTCGTGCCAGCCGCCGCCGCCGAGCAGCGCCGAGAGGCTGAGCGCGCTGATGATCTGGCCCTGGAAGCGGAGGATGCCGATGACGTGCGGCGCGGACAGCGGCACCGGCGTGACGGCCCGCAGCGGAACGGCGGCGCGCAGCTGCGCCAGCGGCAAGGCGTAGCGCTGATCGCCGAGCGGGAACTCGGCGTACCAGAGGAGCGACTCGTCGCCCTCGGCCTGGGGCCGCGCGCGCACCCGATCGGCGCGCCGGTCGAGGAGCTGGCGCAGCTCGTCGTCTGCCGCTGGCTTCTCCGCCGGGTCGATCACTGCGCTTTCCGCTCGAGAAAGGCCCGGGCCGCGGCGGCGAAGAATCGCGCGGGGAGCGGCTCCGGCGCATCGACGAGCTGCTCGGGGTCGGAGGCGTCCGCGCGCTGCAGCACCTCGCGCAGCAGCTCCGCCGCCCTGCGCCGCAGGCCGCGCCGCGAGAGGAGCAGGCCGAGCTCGAGCAGCCCGGGCAGGTAGTGGGGCTCGCTCCGCCGCAGCTCTTCGAGCAAGGCCTGCGCGGCGGAGAGCTGGCTGGCCTCGAGCAAGGCAAGCGCGCGGCGGTGGATCGCGGTGGGCGGCTCTGGTGGCGGCCGGGCGCGATCTTGAGTTGACGTTGAGTGTGGCTTGAGTTGGACCGCCTGGACGCGGCGGAAGATCTGCAGCTCTGCCCTGCCTTCGCGCCGCAAGCCGGGGGGCGGGGCCGGAAGGTCGAGCGGGCCAAAGACCAGCAGGCCGCCAGGCGCCAACGCGGAGGCGAGCAGGGCCGCCGCGCGCACCGCCTCGTCGGGGGCGAAATAGAGCAGCACGTTGCGGCAGAAGATCAGGTCGAAGGGGCCACCCGGCGGCGGGCCGCGCAGGTCTCCCTGCTCGAAGCGGGTGACCCTTCGCACCCGCTCGGCGACGCGCGGAGCGCCGGGGGCGCCCTCCAGCAAGAGCGGAAAGAGGAGGGGACCGGCGGGGCGCAACGACCAGGCGCCGTAGCTGGCGGCGCGCGCCGCGAGGAGGCTCCGCTCGAGCAGGTCGGTGCCGAGCACCTCGACCTCCGCGCCCGGCAGCGCGGCGAGCACGGTGGCGGCCAGCGAGTACGCCTCTTCTCCGGTGGCGCAGCCCGCGCTCCAAGCGCTCACCCGCGCGGGCCGCTCGCGGCAAAGAGCGTCGTGGAGGAACTGGAAGTGATCCGGCTGGCGGAAGAAGTAGGTCTCGCCGACCGCTTCCACTGCGCCCTCGCCCGTCAAGCGACCTCTCCGACGCGCGCGGCCGCGAGCAGGTCGGGCAGCGCGAACCAGAGGCCGGCGGGCAAGAGCAGGCCGGGCTCGATGATGGGCACGATGCCGCGGGCGGTTGTCGCGGAGGCCACCAGCGCCTCGCGCGCC
Source organism: Myxococcales bacterium (assembly GCA_038231075.1). Lineage (GTDB taxonomy): Bacteria > Myxococcota > Myxococcia > Myxococcales > 40CM-4-68-19 > JBBRMA01. The sequence goes on from JBBRMA010000005.1 coordinate 149,660, forward strand.
GGGCCGCCGAATGACGCCGGGACGAGCTCCGGCGCGCCCAGGTCGCTCGCGGCCAGCTCGACCGGATCGCGCACCCGATCGAAGGAGAGCGCCATCAACGACGCCTCGTTGGCCACCACCACCAGCTTGCGCTCATCGAGCGGCGCGGAGTTGCGAACCTCGAGGCGCAGCGCCACGTCGAGCACCGGGACGCGCTGGCCGTGGAGCACCAGCAGCCGGGAGAGCCAGGCCGGCGCGCCCGGCAAGAGGTGCGTCGCCACCATGTGCAGCACGGTCTGCACGGCGCGGAGCGGCACGCCAAGCTCGATCGGCCCCGCGGAGGCAAAGAGCGTGGCGAGGTTGCCGCGCCGCTCCTCGCTGCGCACCTCCTCCAGCACGCGCGAGACCAGCGGCAAGAGCTCCTTGGCGCGGATGGGCTTGGGCAAGAACGCCTTGGCCCCCGCGCGCAGGCACGCCTCGGCCCGCCTGCGCTCGGACGAGATGATGATGACCGGCACGCGCCGCAGCTCGGCGTCGCGCTGCATCTCGGCCAGCACCTCGTCGCCGTCCATCTGCGGCATCGAGAGATCGAGCAGCACCGCGGCGGGCAACAGAGGCTTCAGCTGCGCCAGCTTCTTCATCGCCTCGCGCCCGTTGGTCGCCGTCGAGAGCGCGTAGTGGCCCGACAGGGCGGCGCGCTCGAAGGCGAGCACCGCCTCGCTGTCGTCGACGAGCAAGAGGTGCGGCAGGCTCACGCTCGCCTCTGCTCCATGGCGTTGAGGATGCGCTTGACCGCGTCCTGCAGCGGGCCGCTCTTGACCGGCTTCTCGAGGAAGTCGCTGGCGCCGGCCTCCTGCGCGCGCTGCCGCAGCTCGCCCGACTTGTCGCCGGTGAGGAAGATGACGGGGATGCCGCGCACCTCGGCCCGCGAATCCGCCCGCAGCTGCTTGACGAAGGTGATGCCGTCCATTCCCGGCATGTTGATGTCGGCCAGGATCAGCGTCGGAACCGCGAGCCGCGCCAGCTGCAGCGCGCGCTCGCCGCCGTCGGCCTCCATCACGTCCACCTGCAGCGGGCGCATGTAGATCTTCACGATGCCCCGGAGGGTCGGGCTGTCGTCGACGACGAGGATGGTGACGGACATTGGACGACCTCGGGAGGTGCTGCTGGCATGATCGCGCCAACCTCGCGCGGGCACAAATCTGTAGAGCACAAGGTCAGTCAAATCGGCGCCGGTGGGGTACCGGCCGCGGGCAGGCGGGAACCCGCCGCTCGGAACGGGCACCCACCCGACAGAGGTGGCTCGCTGCGCTCGCATCTTAAGAGTTTGTGTCGGGAGCCCTTAATCCTCCCGACGGGTTCCCGCCTGCCCGCTGCCTATCTGCCAGACCTTGGGAGAATTGGAAATAGGAACCCAGTGAGTCAGCTTGAGTACTCAAGCACGACCACCTGACGTCTCTTTCGCCCCCCCTCCCAATGTCTGGCAAATAGGCCAATAGGCCTCTGCCTGCCGGCGGCCGGTACCTACCGGCGCCTATTTGACTGCCATTACTCTACAGCTCAAGCACGAGCTTGCCGATGGTGTCGTTCTTGCCCATCTGCTCGTGCGCCGCGCGCGCCTCGGCCAGGGGAAAGCTGCCCGCGAGGACCGGCTTCAAGTCGCCAGAGTTGAAGCGGGCGAGGGCGCGCTCGGCAAAGGAGGCGACGAGCTTTGCCTTCTGCGCCGCCGAGCGGGAGCGCACGGTCGAGCCGAGGATCGTCAGCCGCTTGCCGAGCAGCATGCCGAGGTCGAGGGTGGCCTTGGCGCCCGACATCGTCGAGAGGCAGCAGAGCCGGCCGTGCAGATCGAGCGCCGTGAGATTTGCGTCGAGGTAGGCCGCGCCGACCAGATCGAGGATCAGATCGGCGCCGCGTCCGGCGATGGCGCGCACCGCCACCGGCAGCACCTGCGCCACCTCGGCGCGATCGACGACGTGGGTGGCGCCGAGCCGCAAGCAGGCCTCGTGCTTGGCGCGCGAGGAGGTGGCGATGACCGCGCCCGCGACCCCTCTGCAGAGCTGCAGCGCCGCGGTGCCGACTCCGCTGGCGGCGGCGTGGACCACGACCACCTCGCCGGGCGTGAGCTTGCCGAGCAAGAACAGGTTGAGCCAGGCGGTGAGGAAGGCCTCGGGGATCGCGGCCGCCTCGGTGAACGAGAGCCGCTCCGGAACGGGCAGCGCCTGGGCGGCCGGCACGCGCGCGCGCTCGGCGTAGCCTCCGCCGGCGAGCAGGGCCATCACCCGCTCGCCCTTGCGATAGGTGCGCCCTCCTGGTCCCCGGCCCTCGGTGCCCGCCGGCGCCTCCAGCACCTCGCCGGCGACCTCCAGGCCGAGGAGCTCCGATTCTCCCGCGGGCGGCGGGTAGCGCCCGAGGCGCTGCAAGAGGTCGGCGCGATTGACCCCGGCGGCGCGCACGCCAACCAGCAGGTCGCCCTCGCGCAGGACGGGCTCTCTAGCCTCGCCGATCTCCAGCATCTCGGGGCCGCCGAATCCAGGCAGGACGATGGCGCGCATACTCAAGGCTCCTAACTGATACTCAAGGGCAACTCAAGAGGTGCCGAGGACGATGGCGCCCGCAAAGACAAGCGCCACCCCGCCGAACGCGCGCCGCGAGGGCATCTCGCGCAGGACCGCCCAGCCGAGGATCTGCGCGAACGCGATCGAGGCGTTGCGCAGGGTCAGCACCCAGGCCGCGCCGTGGAAGCGCATCATATAGAGGGCGATCAAGAACGATCCGGTGCAGGCCATGGCGCCGAAGGTGATGGCCCGGCTGCCCGACAGCCAGGCGCGAGCGAGGCGATGGGCGGTCTCTTCGACCCCCCCGCGGCGCCAGGGCAGGAGCGTCGAAAAGGCGATGGGCGTGGCGACCAGGAAGGCAGCGCCGAAGAGGGGCAGGAGCGGGGCTCCGTGGACGACGGCCGACTTGTAGACGAGGCCGTTGCTGGCGTTGAAGACGGCCGTGGCCACCGCCCACAAGTAGCCGCGGTTGGTGGTCGAGGTGCCCTGCGACTGCGTCGGCAAGAGCGCGATCAGCCCGGCCAAGAGGAGCGCCACCGCGATGGCCGCGCGCCAGGTGACCACCTCGCCAAGGAGGAAGTGCGAGACCGGCCAGAGCACCAAAAGCGGCAGCCCGCGCGAGATGGTGTAGACCGGCGCGAGCGGCCCGATGTGCAGCGCCCGGCCGAGCGAGATGAAGTAGAGGCCCTCGCTCAGCCCCGCGAGCAGGCCCCACTCAAACGCCAGCTTGAGGGCCGCCGCGCTCGGGCCGCCGAGCAGGGAGATGGCCAGCGTCACGCAGCAGGAGATGCCGAGCAGCAGCACGGTGGCGGCGGGCGCGTCGCCGTGGCGGCGCATGGCCAGGTTCCAGCCCGCGTGGAGCAGGGCGCTGACCAGCATGATCGGCACCGCTGATTCCACGCGCCCCCCTCCCGTCGCTCGCTGCCGACACCCTTACCCCAGCCGCGCACCCGGGCGCGCGGCCGGCGGCGGCGGGACGACCGAACTGAAACAGTGCGCGACCTTCGGCCCGGAAGGGCGCCGGCTCCTCGGTGCTATTGTCCCGCGCCAGAAACCCGGAGGATCCATGAACGTGCTCTCGAGGGTTGGGCTCACCAGCGCGCTGCTGCTTTCCCTCTTGCTCGCCGCGCCGGCGCGCGCGCAGCTCGCCTCGCACCCGAGCGAAGACGACTCCCCTTCGCGCGGCTCCGGCCTGCAGCGGCTCGAGCGGCGCGGCCTCTACCTCGGCCTCGCCGGCGACATCGGCGTGCAGCTCTCCTCAAACCTCGACGCAAAGTTCGGCTACGGCGGCCAGGCGAAGCTTGGCTTCTCGTTCAACCCCTCGCTCGCGCTCTACCTCGCCCTTGCGGTGCACAACGCCAGCTACAACACGCCCGCCGGCTCCTTCTCGCAGCAGCTCATCCTCACGACCGTGCACGTCCGGCACTTCATCTTCATCGATCGCACCGGCATCGGCGTCTATTACGACGGCGGCATCGGCCTTGGCCTCGCCAGCCCGGGCTTTGGTCCGAGCGGCGCGACCGGCATCGGCCTTGGCTACTCCGGCGGCCTGGGCGTTGAGTTCCCGCTCTCGCGCTGGGTCTCGCTGGCGCCCGAGTTCTACTATCGCGGCGTCACCTCCGCGAGCTCGGACAATGGCTTCAACGGCAGCATCAACGTCCTCGGCCTCCAGCTCGGCCTGGTTTATTACTAGCCGATAGTCGAGACTAGGGCAGTCTCAACACATCCCAGCGCACGCGCCGCGGCGGTCCGCCGGTGGCCGAGAGGCGCACGTCCTCGACGGCGATGCTCGAGTCGGTGGCCAGGGCGCCGTTGGCGCGCAGGCGATCGACGTCTCCCTCGTGCGCCGCATAGGTGCAGAGCGCGCAAGCGTCGATCTCGTCTGGGCGCACGGTCGGCAGCGGCGGAACGGGCGGCGTTCCCAAGACAGGCCGCGAGGCCTCGAGCCGCGTCCCGTCCGCCAGCGTCAGGCGCGCGGTGGTGCCGGGGGCCAGGGCCACGCGCACGTCCAGCCTGTCGGCAAAGCTGGCGGCGTCGGGCGTCCCATCGGTCGCGGGCGCGAGCGTCTCCACGGCAGGGTCGAGCAGCGGCAGGATCTGCCCCTCGACCAGGAGCAGCGGCAGCTTGTCGAGCGGCGCCGGCAGGCTGACCCGCCCGGGGCCTGAGTAGGCGGCCAATGACTCAAGATCGACATAACGCCCCGGCGGCAGCCAGACATCGCGCGCGAGCAGCCCGCGGCGCACCACCGGCGCCGCAAAGAGCGCGGGGCCGAGAAAGAATGAATCGTCGAAGGCGCGCGCCTCGGGCTCGTTGGGGGCGAGCAGGAAAGGGTGCAGCATCAGCGGGCGGCCGCTGGTGGACGCCTCGCGCGCGAGGGTCAGGAAATAGGGCTGCAGCCGCGTGTGCAGGCGCGCGTGTTTGGCATAGATGGCCACGGTGTCGCTATCGCTCCACAAGGTCCATTTGTGGCCGCCGCCATTGAGCGTGAAGCAGGCCGTGTCATCCATCATGATCGGCGAGACCGCGCCCAGGGCGGCCCAGCGCAGATACATCTCCTTGTCGTGCGCGTCCTTGGTCAGGCACTTGTATCCGGAGATATCGCTGCCCCACATCGGCATGCCGCTCATCGAGAGCGACAAGCCCGCGCGCAGGTTGGCCGGAAGGCCTGTGGTCTCATCGAAGCTGGCCTCGGGGTCGCCGCTCCAGGCCGCCGGCGCCACTGCTTGAGTCCCGGAGGTTCCCGAGCGCACATAGAAGAGATAGTCGCCGGGCCTCTCTTTCTCGAGCAGGTCAAAGGCCGCCCGCGCCGAGAGCAGGGGAAACTCGTTGTGCACTTCGTCTCCGCGCCGGCCATCGTAGAGCGCCGCCTCGCGCGGGAGATATTCGCCGAAGTCATGCATCCAGCCGTCATACCCAAGCGCTAGCGAGCGCGAGAGGAGCGATTGGAACCAGGCGACCGCGCCGGGATTGGTCAAGTCGATCGTGACCAGGTTCTGCGGGGCGCCGCTGCTGAAGAACGTACTCAACAGGGCGCCATCGATTCCCTTGACGAAATACCCCGACTTCTTCCCGAACGAGAGATCCTCCGCGGCCGAGGAGAAGGTCTCCGATATATAGGGCGTGTAGTACCCGAGGACCTTGAAGCCCGCCGCATGAAGCTGGGTGGTCCAAGCCTTGAGGACGTCTTCGCGCCCAAGCTCCGAGCGGGCGGGAAGGAAGTGCAGGTTGTCGTCGAGCGCCGTGGTCGGCACATGGTTCTGCCGCAAGAGGCGCCACTCATCGACACCCTCCGCCTGCTGGTAGATTCCCACCGTGCGCCGCGGACCGAAGGCCCAGGGGGCGGGCTGGCGAGGCCGGCCGGTGTCCTCGGTATATTGATTCAGCGTCTGCAATGGGTCTGCATTGATGTAGAGAGTCAATGCCAGGTTGGTTGAGTTGGCCGCAAGCCGCCACGCGTCGGGGCGCTCGCTGCCCAGGTGAAACTCCAGGCGCGAGGTGGTCTCGACATGCATTCCGTACCCTTGGCTCGAGAGGAGGAAAGGCACGGGGAACCAGGTCATCGAGATGCCATTGGGCGAAGGATTGGTCGGCCCGGCGGGCACGCCCTCGCCTGCGCCGATGCCGCCCTCCTCCGCATAGGAATAAAGAGAGACGCCCCGGTGATCGAAAGTAGCAAAGCGCTCGCCCAGGCCGAAGAAGTGCTCGTCGGGGGGCAGAGCGAACGAGAGGCCCGTCTTGTTGCGGGCGCCGCCTTGCATGGCCACCGTCAAATGCAGCCGGGGCCCGTCCAGCGCCAGTGATAGCTCCATCACCTCGGCCCCGTCGCCCAGCTGCAGCCGGGTGGACGTGGCCGTCTTGTCGAGCACCCGCGCCCGCGCCTCGCGCAGCCAGGGACCCTCACCCGCGTGATAGGAATCCCAGCCGGCGAGCACCTGGCCGATATAGGTCGGCCGGTCGAGCGTTGCCCCCGGCCCGCCATAGGGACCAGGCGCGCCCTGGTCGGCGAGCGAGGTCAGCACCGCGTTTCCGGCGGCGTTCCGGACGGTGAAGGAGAAGGGCGAGAGCGAGATCTCGACGCGCGCGCTGTCGCTGGCGAGCTTGACCGAAGAGGAGTCGCCGCGGGCGCAGCCGATGAGCGCGACGGCTGCGATCAAAGAGAGGAGGATTGGTCGCATCGCCCGGCATCCTGCCTGAGTTGCCGCCTTGGTGCCCTAACCAAAATGCGGCATCACCTGCTCGGCGAAGGTCTTGATCGACTCTATCACTAGCTCGTGCGGCACCGTGCCCATCTGCATCACCAGGATCAGCTCGTCGACGCCCACGTCCTTCCAGCGCGACAGGCTCTCGCGCACCGAGACCGGGTCGCCGATGAGGCTGGCCAGCTGCGAGCCCGGCGCATTGCGCGCCTCGCGGGCAGCCTGCAGATCGGCCTCGGGCAGGAAGTCGCGCGGCACATCGAGATATCCAGTGGGTCGCTGGCCGGAGAAATAGTATTTCCCCATGCTCTCGACGAAGAAGCGCGCGCCGCGGAAGCCGTGCGCCGCGGCCGTCTTGTCATCGGGCAGGCAGAGCGTGGCTGGCGTGCAGGCGAACCAATCATTGACCGCGCGCCCGACCGGCCTGGCCTGCTTCACCGCGGCCCGATATTCGCTGACCTTCTCACCCAGGTACTCATCATTTCCAAACGCGAAGTTGAGCGCGCCCAGGCCCAGGCGGCCCACCATCGCCGCCGAGTCAGGCTTGGAGCAGGCGGCGAACATCGGCGGGTGCGGGGTCTGCAGCGGCTTTGGAATCACTTGAGTCGGCGGGATATCGAAATAGCGACCCTTGTGCTGGAAGACGTCGGCGCTCCACATCCGGGGAATCATCTCGACCGCCTCGAGCCACTGGTCGTGCAATTGCGCGCGGTCGCATTGATAGGCGTCCTGCTCGGTCACCGACGAGGACTTGCCCGTGCCAAAGCTGACGCGGCCGCCGGAGAGGAGATCGAGCGTGGCGATGCGCTCGGCGACGCGCATCGGGTGGTTGTAGCGGCCCGGCAAGAGCACGACGCCGTGACCGACGCGGATGCGGCTGGTGCGCGCGGCGACGAACGAGAGGAAGATCTCGGGCGCCGACGAGTGCGAATACTCGAGCAGGCCGTGGTGCTCCACCTCCCAGATGCAGTGATAGCCAAGCTGGTCGGCCAGGACCGCCTGCTCGAGGCAGTCGCGAAAGGTCTGCGCCTCGCTCTGGCGATTGGGGCGCGAGATCTGCATCTCGAAGAAGAGGCTGAACTTCATGCGGCCGTCCTGCGCAGCTGCGATCGGGAAGCAATCAAGCCGGTGACCCATCTTCCGACGCGGCCGCGGCTCCCTTTCGCGCTGGCCGCCGTGCGCAGCTGCGAGATGATTCCGCCCAGCACCAGCACCGCGTGGCCCTGGCCCTCGACGCGCATCCGCCCCGTGAGCTGCGCGGTGGCGAAGTCGGAGCGACCCGCGAGCAGGTCGAGCAGGAGCGCGGCGGGCAGGGTGATGATGGCGTCCGGGGGCCGCGCCATTCCGGGCCGCGCGCGGATCTTTCCTCCCTCGACGGTGATATCGATATCACCGCCACCAGGGCCGGTCAGCGCGAGGTTGATGCGCGAGCGGAAGCCCTTGAGCTCGACCCTTGGCGGCTGCAGCCGGCCTGCCAGATCGACCAGGCGCACGAAGAATCGCAACCCGCGGTCGAGCGAGCCGGGCACCGTGTCCACGTAGCGCTGCATGACTTCAATCGAGGTCGCGCAGCGCGGCTTCCACCCGAGCTCGCGCTTTGCCTTGTCGCTGAAGAAAGTCATCTCGGCGTCGTTCGACACGATCCAGGCGGGGTCGATGGCGGCCATCAGCTTGAGCCTGGCGAGGAGCGGCGAGACCCGTGCCAAGAGGAGCGCGACAGACCGCTTGATGGGCATGTGGCGCAGGCCCACTGCCTTGCACAGCTCGGCAGCGCTCTTCTGCTCGGCGGCGCAGAGGATGAAAGCGCCGCGCGCCCGCTGCTGCAGCGCCAGCACGATGGCGTCGGCCACATCTTCGTTCCAGACCACCGGCAGCGTCTTGGCGCCGAAGTCTGGCAGCACGCCGCCCTTGAGCGACGCTCCGAGCGGGTGGTCCATGCCTTCGCCGATGAGGACGGAAGGCCGCAGCCGGCAGACCGAGATGTCCGGATGCGCCGGCTCGAACTGGTCGAGGAACTCCTCGACCTGGTACTTCGCCGCCGAATAGGCAAACCCTGGCTGGAAGATCCGCGGCGTCTCCTCGACGATGGGCGTCGGGTGGCCCGACACCACTCCATAGGCCGCCACCGACGAGGTGTAGACGATGGTCTTGAGGCCCGCGCCGGCCGCGGCGTTGAAGACGTTCTTGCTGCCGCCGACGTTGACCGAATCGAGGAAGCCGCGCGGGGCCCGCTGCACGACCAGGAACGCCAGGTGCACGAGCGCGTCACACCCTTTGAAGTGCTCGGCGATGGCTTCATCCCTGACGTCCGCGCGCACGAACTGCAGCTTCTTGCTGATCAGGCGGGGCGGGCGGAGATCGAGGGCGACGATCTGCTCCACCTTTCGATCGTCGATGAGTCGCCGCAGAAGCTGGGTGCCGAGGAGGCCGGAGCAGCCGGTGACCGCGATGCGCATCCGGCGCAGATACAATCAGTCCTGACTGTTTGTCAATCGAGTGCCAATAGAAACAATCAGTCTTGACTGTTTGTACATGGAACCCTAGGCTGCGCGCCATGACCGACAAAGTGCGGCGGACCCAGGCAGAGCGGCGGGAGGGCACGAGGAAGCAGCTGCTCGACGCGGCCGTTGAGTGCCTGATCGAGCGCGGCTACTCGGGCACCACCACCACCGAGGTGGCCGATCGCGCCGGCGTGTCGCGGGGCGCCCAGCTCCACCACTTTCCCACCAAGGCCGAGCTGCTCGCGGCTGCCATCGAGCACCTCTTCTCTCGCCGCCACGAGGAGTACCTCGAGGCCATCTCGCGCCTGCCGCCGGGCGCCGATCGGCTGACGGCTTCCATCCAGCACCTCTGGGCCATGCTCTCGGGGCCGACCTTCTATGCGTGGCTCGAGCTGGTCGTGGCCGCGCGCACCGACGCCGTGCTGCGCCGGTCGATCTCGGGGGTGGCCGATCGCTTTGCCGCCACGGTGGACGTCAGCTTCAAGAGCCAGTTCTCCGAGGCGATGGGCTCGCCGTTCTTCGAGGTGGCGCCGGGGTTCACCTTCGCGCTGCTGCAGGGCCTCGCGCTCGAAAACATCCTCGAGGGAACGCTGCCGCACAACCGCATCGAGCGCGTGCTCATCGCCTTCCGCGACCTCTCGCAGATGCTGCTGCCCCAGCTCTCCACCGTGCCCAAGCCCAAGGCGCGAAAGGCCCGGCCGTCGCCAATGTCAGGCAGATAGGCGCCGGTGGGTACCGGCCGCGGGCAGGCGGGAACCCGCCGCTCGGAACGGGCGCCCACCCGACCAAGGTGGCTCGCTGCGCTCGCATCTTAAGAGTTTGCGTCGGGAGCCCTTGATCCTCGCGACGGGTTCCCGCCTGCCCGCGGCCTATTGAAATGGGAAATCCAGTGAGTCAGCTTGAGTACTCAAGCGCGACTACCTGACGTCTCTTTTACCCCCCTCCCAATATCAGGCAAATTGGCGAATAGGCCGCCGGCATGCAGAGGCCCCTCGCGAGGATCAAGGGCTCCAGCGGCAAGAAATCCGATCGCCGC
>JBBRMA010000006.1:0-146706 GCA_038231075.1 Myxococcales bacterium
AACCCTCCCGTCGCCCGGCGAACGATCGCCGGCGCGCTGCCGCGTCGCTCCTCCTCAGAGACGACCGGTCTTCTTCGTCGTCGCTCCTTGCATCGCTTGGCGCTCCTTCGTCGGGCTCGGTCCGGGTTCTTCAGCAACCTGCTAGGCGTGCGATTCGTCACCCGAGCAGGGGCGCTGAACGCGAGTTCACGATTCAAGCAAGCCTGAAACGTACCGGGAGGAAGCCGCCCAGGTCGATCTCGTCGCCGTCTTCGAGGAAGGCGACCTGGAGCAGCTGCCCGCCTTTGTAGGACCCGCGGGGCGAGCGAAGGTCCTCGAAGAGCCAGCGGCCGGCGGCGAAGGTCAGCCGCGCGTGGCGGTCGCCGATCAGCGGCAGATCGAGGTGCACGTCGCTGCCCGGGTCGCGGCCGAAGATCACCTCGCCCTTGGCTTCTCGCTCGGCGGCTCCATCTACTGAATAGAACAGGCGGCGCGGAGGCGCGGCCTTTGCGACCGGGGCGCGGCCCACCGACTTGCCCTCGTGCGCAGGGGCCGGCTTGACCAGCTCGGGCGCGACGGCGGCTGCATAGGAGGCCAGCGCGCGGGACAAGACCTCGCCCGCGGAGAGCCTGGTGCGCGAGGCGAGTCGCGCGAGCAGATCGCGCTCGGCCGCGCCCAGGGCCATCTCGGGCGCTTTGCTCGCCGCGGGAGCCGCGGCTCTTGGCGGCGCGGGCTTCTTCGCTCTCGGCTTGGGTTTCGCCATGGCCGACCTGCCTATCACGCCGCTTTCCAGCGCGGCGACGATCCGCTAATACTGTACGCATGCTCAGCGGCTTCCATCCGCTCGTCGCGGGCTGGTTCAAGGACAAGTTCGGCGAGCCGTCGGCGCCGCAAGAGCGGGGCTGGCCGGCCATCCTCGCGGGCAAGGACACGCTCATCGCCGCGCCGACCGGCTCGGGCAAGACCTTGGCCGCGTTCCTCGCCGGGCTCGATCAGCTCGTCCGCCAGGCGCTCACCGGCGCGCTCCGGGCAGAGACGCAGCTCCTCTACATCTCGCCCCTGAAGGCGCTGTCGAACGACGTGCAGAAGAATCTCGAGGAGCCTCTCGCCGAGCTGCGCGCGCGGGCGCTCTCGCAGGGCCTCGCGCTGCAAGAGATCCGCACCGCGGTGCGCACCGGCGACACGGCCTCCGGCGAGCGCGCCAAGATGCTGCGCAAGCCGCCGCACGTGCTCGTGACCACCCCCGAGTCGCTCTACGTGCTCCTGACCTCGGAGGGCGGCCGCAAGCTGCTCCGCCCCGTGCGCACCGTGATCGTGGACGAGATCCACGCGGTGGCCCGCGACAAGCGCGGCTCCCACCTCATGCTCTCCCTCGAGCGCCTCGACGCGCTGGTGGTGCTCGACGAACCCGGTCTTCGATCCCCACGCGGAGACGCGGAGGGCGCAGAGACTTTTCCTTTCTATCGCCAGCCCTCTCCGCGTCTCCGCGTTGATGCTGGAGGCGCGACCTGCCCCTCGCCGCGGCCGCAGCGGATCGGGCTCTCCGCCACGCAGCGGCCGATTGAGGAGATTGGGCGGTTCCTGGTCGGCGCCAATCGGCAGGAGCCGGTGATCGTCGATGAAGGGCACAGGCGCGCGTTCGACCTCGCCATCGAGGTGCCGCCCGAAGAGCTGCAGGCCGTGGCCAGCAAGGAGCAGCGCGAGACCGTGCACGACCGGGTGGCGCAGCTGGTCTCGGCGCATCGGACCACGCTGGTGTTCGTCAACACGCGGCGGCAGGTGGAGCGGGTGTGCCGCGCGCTCTCCGAGCGGCTGGGCGAAGAGGCGGTCGCCGCGCACCACGGCAGCCTCGCGCGCGCCGTGCGCCTGCGCGCCGAGGAGCGGCTCAAGAAGGCCGAGCTCAAGGCCGTGGTGGCGACCGCGTCGCTCGAGCTTGGCATCGACGTCGGCGCGGTCGAGCTGGTGGTGCAGCTCGAGTCGCCGCGCTCGCTCTCGGTCGCCTTGCAGCGCATCGGCCGCGCCGGGCACTTCAAGGGCGGCACGCCCAAGGGGCGCCTCTTTCCCCTGACCCGCGATCAGCTGGTCGAGTGCGCGGCGCTGGTGCGCGGCATCGCCCGCGGGTCGCTCGAGGTCACGCGCATCCCCGAGCAGCCGCTCGACGTGCTCGCCCAGCAGATCGTCGCCGAGGCCGCCTGCAGGCCGCTCCCCGACGCCGAGCTCTTCGCGCTGGTCACCGGCGCCTGGCCTTATCGAAATTTGCGAAAAGACGAATTGCAAAAAGTGGTGCAGATGCTCTGCGACGGCGTCCAGCGGCGCGCCAAGGACGCGGGGGCCAGGCTGCACCGCGACGCGGTCAACGGCGTCATCCACGCGCGCCGCGGGTCGCGACTGGCGGCGCTCACCAGCGGCGGCGCCATCCCCGACACGGCGCAATACGCGGTGGTCGCCGAGCCGGAAGGCATCACCATCGGCACGCTCGACGAGGACTTCGCCATCGAGAGCATGGCCGGCGACATCTTCCTGCTCGGCAACAACTCGTGGCGCATCCGCCGCGTCGAGCAAGGGCGCGTCCGCGTCGAGGACGCCCACGGCGCGCCGCCGAGCGTGCCCTTCTGGAACGGCGAGGCGCCGGGCCGCAGCGCCGAGCTCTCGGTCGAGGTCTCGTCGCTGCGATCTGATTTGGAAAAGATTATCGACGACGCTCCCGCGGCGGCGAAATTATTGATCGACGAGTGCGCCCTGCCCGTCGCGGGCGCCGAGCAGGTGGTCCGCTACCTCGCCGCCGGCCGGGCCGCGCTGGGCGCGCTTCCCACGCAGAACACACTCATCGCCGAGCGCTTCTTCGACGAGGGCGGCGGGATGCAGCTCATCATCCACGCGCCGTTTGGAGCGCGGACCAATCGGGCCTTCGGCCTGGCGCTGCGCAAGTCGTTCTGCCGCACGTTTGATTTCGAGCTGCAGGCGGCGGCGACCGATGAAGGCATCCTCCTCTCGCTCGGCCCGCAGCACAGCTTTCCGCTCGAGTCGGTGTTCGACTTCGTCACCAACGCCACGGTGGTCGAGGCGCTGACGCAGGCGGCGCTGCTCTCGCCGATGTGGGGCGCACGCTTCCGCTGGAACGCGACCCGCTCGCTCTCGGTGCTCCGCTTCGCGGGCGGCAAGAAGGTGCCGTTCAACATCTTGCGCATGCGGGTGGACGACCTCTTGGCCTCGGTCTTTCCCGCGCAGGCGCAGTGCCAGGAGCACGCCGTAGGGCCAATCGTGCTGCCCGACCACCCGCTGGTGAACGAGACGGTGCGCGACTGCCTCCACGAGGCGATGGACCTGCCGCGGCTGCAAGAGCTGCTCTCGCGCATCGAGCGGCGCGAGGTGCGGCTGATCGCGCGCGACACGGCCGAGCCTTCGCCGCTCTCGCACGAGATCCTGGGCGGCGCCCCCTACTCGTACCTCGACGACGCGCCGCTGGAAGAGCGGAGGGCCCGCGCGGTCAGCACCAGGCGCTCGCTCAGCAAGACGGACGCCTCTGCCATCGGCGCGCTCGATGCCGCAGCCATCGCCGAGGTCGTGTCCCAGGCCTGGCCCGAGGCGCGCAACTCCGAGGAGCTGCACGAGGCGCTGGTGACACTTGCGGTCGCCAAGGCTTCCGACTTCCGGCTTCCGCCTTCCGCCTTCGAGAAGCTCGTGCACGAGCGCCGGGCGACTTGGTGCGAATACGGCTGGGTGGCCGCCGAGTGCCTCCCGCTCATCCGCGCACTCTTTCCCGAGATCACCTTCGAGCCGCCCATCGCCGCCGCGCCCGGCGCGCGCGAATTCGCCGAGCGCGAAGACGCGATGCGCGAGCTGGTCCGCGGCTGGATGACCTGCCTTGGCCCCACCACCGCGAGCGAGCTCGCAGCGCGGGTCTTCGAGCCGGAAGCCCTCTCCCAAGCGTCGTCCATCAACATCGCCCTCCACGCGCTCGAGAGCGAAGGCGTCGTCCTGCGCGGCCACTTCCGCGCGGGAGCCGAAGAGGTCGAGTGGTGCGAGCGGACGCTGCTCTCGCGCATCCACCGGCGCACGCTCGGCCGGCTGCGCCGCGAGATCGAGCCCGTGACCACGAGCGAGCTGGTCCGCTTCCTTCTGCGCTGGCAGCACGTGCACCCCGGGACGCAGCTCCACGGCGTGCAAGGGGCGCTCGAGGTCATCTCGCAGCTCGAGGGCTTCCAGCTCGCCTCCTCCGCCTGGGAGTCCGACGTGCTGCCCGCGCGCATCGCCCGCTACGAGCCGGGGCTGCTCGACCAGCTCTGCCTCTCGGGCGAGGTGGCCTGGGGACGGCTCTGCGGAGAGCCCGCGCCGGAGCTGCTGGAGTCCCCCGCGCGGCGCACGCTGCCGACCCGGGCCACGCCCATCGCGCTCGCCCGCCGCGTGGACCTCGACTGGCTGCTGGAGGCGATGGCCTGCCCGGGCGCGATCGCCGAGCCTGGCTCGCGGCCGGCGCGGCTCATCCACGCCCTGCTCGGCCAGCGCGGCGCCCTCTTCTTGCACGAGGTGCGGGCCGCCCTGGGCACGGAAGGCGGCGACGCCCAGGAAATCGCCAACGACGCGCTGCGCGAGCTGAGCTGGCTTGGCCTCGTCACTTGCGACGGCTTCGGCGCCGTCCGCCAGATCATCTCGCCGGCCCGCCACGTGCTGGCCCGGGTGACCCATGGCATGGGCCGCTGGTCGCTGCTCCGCTCAGGGAGCCAGGAGCTTGCGCCGCCCCGATCGCCCTTCGCCGAGGCGCCGGCGTGGCACGAGAAGCTGGCCCGCCTCTACCTGCGCCGCTACGGCATCGTCTTCCGCGACCTGCTCGCCCGCGAGCCGCGCTGCCCGCCCTGGCGGGATCTGTGCCGCGTCTATCGCCGCCTGGAAGACCGCGGAGAGCTGCGCGGCGGTCGGTTCGCGCAGGCCTTCGCTGGCGAACAATTTGCCCTCCCAGAGGCGCTCGATGCCCTGCGCACGGTGCGCCGGACCGCGCCGGTGGCCGAGGAGCGGGCCATGCTCTCGGCCTGCGACCCGCTCAACCTGATCGGCATCCTCACCCCCGGCCCGCGCGTGCCGGCCCAAGCGCTCTCCCACGTGCTCTTCGTGGACGGCGGCCCCCGCGCGCTCCAGCCAGACGAGCGTTCCCTGGCCTGAGCCCCTGGATGGCTCGATTCGGTAATTTCGATAACTATCGAACCCCTTGGCGGCCGGCCTCTTGCGTGCGCAATCTTCCAGAGCGCTCCATTCGGCGCGCCCGGGGAGACCGTGCCCAACGCAGGCTTCCGCATCCTCGTCATCGAAGACGACCAGGGGATCCGAGAGCTCCTCGTCGAAGTGCTTGTGCAAGAAGGCTACCAGGCCGCGTGCGCGGAGAACGGCGAGCGCGCCCTGGAGCGGCTCGCCGCCGGAGAGCAGGCCGACGTGCTGCTCCTCGATCTCATGATGCCGGTCATGGACGGCCTGACGTTTCTTGCGCGGCTGCGCGCCCATCCGCATCCGCGCCTGGCCGCCCTGCCCGTCATCGTCGCCACGGCGGGCGGACCCCTGCTCGAGGCGCGGGCCATTGGCGCCGTGGCCGTGCTCTCCAAGCCTGTGGACCTGGCTCTACTTCTGAGGACCGTCGAACGAGCCTGCGAGTCCGCGGGCTGACAAAAGCGCGGCACCTTGGTAGAGGCGCCAGTCGATGGACCCTAAAGTGCGCCGGTGACCAGAGTCGAGCGGACCCCGCGCGCGCCCGAGTCGCGCGCCGAGCGAGGCCCCCTGGCGCTGCTCGAGGAGCTTGCCGCTTCCCTGGGCGCGCCCGACGAAGTCGCGGAGTGCGCAGCCCTCGCCGCCGCCGCCGTGCTCCCTGCCACGTCGGCCGTCGCTTGCCTCGTCGGCGTCGCCAGGGCCTCCGGCGGCGCCGCGCTCTACTCTGCCTCGACGGGCGACGCGCGCGGGCGGCCGATGGGGGTCGCCGCCGAGCTGTCGCTTGACGGAGCCCGCTCGAGCGCACTTTTTGGCCTGCCGACGACTGGCCTTCGCTGGGCAGAGCCGGCCGGCCCCGATGGCTCCATCGCCTGCGTCCTGCTCCAAGCGGGCGGCGCCGCGCTGGGCACGCTCTCGCTCGCGTTTGCGGCGGACGTCCGGCCCGACGGCGCGCTCGTCGCTGCCGCTGCCCGCGAGTGTGGACGCGCGCTCGACCGCGCCCGGCTCGCCGAGGTCGGCAAGGCCGCCGGTGCGCGCCTGGACTTGCTGGCCGAGGCAGGCGCGCTCGTCGCCGGCGCTCCTGAGAAAGCCGAGACGCTCAGCGAGCTGACCGCCCTGGCGGTGCCGCGGCTCTGCGACTTCGCGGCGCTGGACCTGCTCGAGAACGGCGCGCTCCGGCGGCTGGCCGCGGCCCACCGGGACCCGGGCAAGAGCTGGCTCCTGCGCGAGCTCGGCCGCACCCGCGTGCCCTCGGAGACCCCGGCGGAGCCGGCCGCGCAGGTGGCGCTCGAGGGCCGCCCCGCGCTCTACCCCGAGCTGCCGGAGCCCGCGCTCGAGGCGATGGCATCGAGCGATCACGAGGCAGCCTTGCTCCGCGAGCTTGCCCCGACCTCGGCCCTCTCGGTTCCCATCGTCGTCAAAGGGGTGCTCTGCGGCGTGCTCTCGCTCGGCATGGCGGACTCAGGCCGCGCGCTGCAGGCAGCCGATCTGCCCGTGGCCGAAGAGCTGGCGCGGCGCGCCGCCTGGGTCCTCGAGCGCGCGCAACTGCGCGGCGAGGCGGACCGCGAGTCGGGCGATCGCCGCCGCGCCGAGGCCGACCGGGAGCGCCTGCGCTTCGAGCTGAAGGAGGCCATCCAGGTCCGCGACTCATTCCTGTCCATCGCCTCGCACGAGCTGAAGACGCCGCTCACCGCGCTGCAGCTCGCGATCCAGAGCGCGGCGCGGACGGTGGCGACGCTCGACCAGTCGCCCGAGCGCGACCTGTGCGAGAAGCGCCTCTCCGTCGGCGAGAAGCAGATCAAGCGGCTCAACGCGCTCGTCGATCAGCTCCTCGACATCTCGCGCATCCAGCTCGGCCGCCTCGAGCTCCATCCCGAGGAGCTCGACCTCTGCGCCTTGATCCGCGAGCTGGCCGAGCGCACCGCAGGCGAGTTCCAGAGCGCAGGCACGGAGCTGACGATCCGCCTCCCGCCCTCGCTCGTCGGCTGCTGGGACGGCGACCGCATCGACCAGGTGCTGTCGAACCTGCTCTCCAACGCGCTCAAGTACGGCGCGGGCAAGCCGGTGCTCCTCGAGGTGCAAGCGCTGCCCGGGCTGGCCCGCATCACCGTCAGAGACCAGGGCATCGGCATCGCGCCCGAGCACCAGCAGCGCATCTTCGAGCGCTTCGAGCGCGCGGTCTCGTCCCGCCACTACTCGGGCTTCGGCCTGGGGCTCTGGATCGTGCGCCGGATCCTCGACGCCCTGGCGGGCTCCATCCGGGTGCAGAGCGAGCCGGGGCGCGGCTCGGTCTTCGTGGTCGATCTGCCGCTCCCGCCGGCGCGGGCGCGCGGGGCCGCCTGACCGGCGCTCAGCTCGCGGCCGCCTTGCGGGCCACGCAGGCCTGCTTCACCTTGGCGAGCAGGTGCTCGAGGTCGACCGGCTTCTGCAGCACCACCTCGACATCAGCGAGCGCGCTCGGCCGCGCCTTGCCGGCCGTCATCACGATGGTCGGGATGGCCGACCAGCCCTGGTGCCGCTTCAGCTCCGCGTTGAGCTGGTAGCCGTCCATCAGCGGCATCAAGAGGTTGGTCAGCACCACGTCGGGCTCGTAGCCCGTCTTCATCTTGTGCAGGGCCTCGGCCCCGTTGGCGGCCTGCTCCACGGGAAAGCCTTCGCTGGCCAGGATGTCCGCGATCAGCTCACGGATGTCTTGATCGTCCTCCACCACCAGCACCTTGCAGTCTTTCATCGAGTCCACCCCCTGGCGCCCGACTTCGCGCTCGCCGGACAACTTGGAGGTCGATCGCGCAAGCGCCAAGGGGCGAAGTGACGCCTGTCCGAAGACTGGACAGTCGAGAAGGCAAGCGCCCCTTGCGCAGTCCGCCTCTGCGTGCCACGAACGCCGGATGCGAACACTCGCCGTCCTCCTCCTCTCCGCCGCCTTCGCCTCCCGCGCCCAGGCCCCGCGCGAAGAAGCGGCCTCCCCGCGCCAGAAGGCCGTCATCGTCAAGGCGGCGCACCTCATCGACGGGATCGGGGAAGCGCCGCGCGGGCCCTCGGCCGTGCTGGTTCGCGGCGACCGCATCGAGGCCGTGGGCAGCCCCGAGGAGATCGCCGCCAAGGCTCCCGCCGGCGCCGAGGTGATCGACCTCGGAGAAGCCTGGCTGTTGCCCGGGCTCATCGACGCCCATACCCACGTGCTCTTGCAAGGCGACATCACCGCCGCTGATTACGACGTGCAGCTCCTCAAGGAGAGCATTCCCTATCGCGCGCTGCGAGCGGCCGCGGCGGTCCGCACCTCGCTCTGGAATGGCTTCACGTCACTGCGCGACGTCGAGACCGAAGGAGCGATGTATGCCGACGTGGACGTCAAGAACGCCATCGCGCGCGGGGTGATTCCGGGGCCCAGGCTCTCGGTCGCCACGCGGTCGCTGGCGCCGACCGGCATGTATCCCTTGCTTGGTTATTCCTGGGAGCTGAAGCTTCCCAAAGGCGTCCACATCGCCGACTCGGTGGACGGGCTGCGGCTGGCGGTGCGCGAGCAGGTCGAGCACGGCGCCGATTGGATCAAATACTATTCGGATAGGAAATATTACAAAGGCAAGGACGCCGCGCGCCCCTTGCGCTCGTGGGTCAACTATCGCGACGACGAGGCGCGCGCGATCGTGGAAGAGGCGCACCGGCTGGGCAAGAAAGTGGCCGCGCACGCCATGGCCTGGGACGGGATCGACTCCGCCCTGCGCGCGGGCGTCGACACCATCGAGCACGGCGACGGCCTCACCGACGATCTGCTCGACCGCATGGTCAAGGCCGGGACCTATTGGTGCCCGACCATCTATGTCGGCGCTTATGTCGCCGAGGGCCGCGGCGGCATCTGGCCGGCGCTGGTGAAGATGGAGGAGAAGGCCTTTGCCCGCGCGCTCCACAAGAAGGTGCGCATCGCCTATGGGACCGACGCCGGCGGATATGCCTGGACCGAGAATCAAGCCAAGGAGCTCTCCTATTTCGTCAACTATGGCATGGCGCCGATGGCCGCGATTCAAGCGGCCACCAGCGTCGCCGCCGATCTGCTCGATCCGATGTGCGCTCCGGGCGCGCTCGAGTGCTCGCACAGCGACGTCGGCCGCATCGAGCCTGGCCGCTTCGCTGACCTGATCGCGGTCACCAAGAGCCCGCTCGCCGATATCAGCGAATTGGAGCGCGTGCGCTTTGTGATGAAGGGCGGCGACGTCTTCCGGAACGAGGTGCGCAAGTAGTGCTTCTGCTCCGCTCGTTCAAGCTGCGCTTCGTCCACCGCCACGTCCGCATCGAGATCGAAGGCACCGACGCCGGCGTCGATCTGCTGGACGCCGAGGCCGGCGAGGCCTTCGCGCTCGCCGGCCCGCTCCTGGCCGCGGTGGCCGAGCGCGCGCCGGGCTCGACGGTGCGGGCGCTCTCGGTGGACCCGAGGGCGCTGCGCCTGATCGCCTCCATCGACCCGCCCGGCGCCATCCGCATCGAGGGCGAATCTCTCCGCCCCGCCCTGGACGCGGTCGCGCCGCTGCTGGCGCACCTGGAAGGCAAGGCCAAGAGCTCGCTCCTGCGGCGCGAAGTGGCCGTGCGCGCGTCGCCCTCGGCGGCGCTGACCGACGAGTCCTCGCTGGTGCTGTCCGCGGTCGGCGTGCCCCATCGGGTCGAGCAGCCGGCAGCGCCGGGCGCGCCTTTCACCGTGCTGGCGCCGGAGCCGCAAGCGGCCGAAGCGCGCGCGGTGCTGGCGGCCTTCGAGGAGGAGAACAAACCCGATCCAATTGCCGCGCAAGCGCGCCAATACGGCGAGAGCGCGGTGGGTCTTGTCTTTGCGCTCTTGGTGGTGGCGACGCACGCCGCGGCCAGGTTCGTCGCCTCGCCCGATCTGCTCGAGCGCGGCACCTCCGACGCCGAGCTGATCCTGGGTGGCCAGTGGTGGCGCACGGCGACCGCGCTCACCTTGCACGCCGACGCTGCGCACGCGGGCGGCAATGCGCTCTTTGGCGCCATCGCCGTCACCGCGCTGGCGCACCGCCTGGGGCCCGCCGCCGCCGCGTGGATCACGCTGGCGGCAGGCGTCCTCGCCAATGGCTTCACCGCGCTCGCGCACCGCTCGGGCCACGTGGCCATCGGCTCGTCGGGCGCCGTCTTTGGCGCCTTTGGCGCGCTGGCCGTCGCCGAGCTGGCCTTTGATCGCGGAGCGCGCAGGGGTCGCCCCGCGCTGGCCCTGGCGGCGAGCGCGGCGCTGCTCGCCTTGCTCGGCACCGCGAAGGACGCCGACCTCCTCGCCCACGCCTTTGGCATGATCTCGGGGATGCTGCTCGGCGCGGCCGCGGCACTTGCCTTTCGCGAACCTCCCCGCCGGAGCGCGCTGCAGCCGGTGGCGGCCGCCGGGACCATCCTGGCGCTCGCGGCGTGCTGGTGGATCGCGGCGCGCTCGCTCGTCTGATTGATTGCCAACCAAGCGCGCCGGAAGCAACGTGGACGTGAACGTGGACGGAGTCCGTCAACGCTCACGCTCTCCGAGCGGCGCTCCCTGAGTCCCTGCTTCATTCCTCAACCGCTCCGCCAGCCGTCTCAAGATCAACTCAGTCTTCATGTCCTGCAGCTCGCCACGCGCGCAGGACGCGAGCGCGTCGTTCAATGAGACCCAGCGGACCGCCGCGCCTTCTTCAAAAGGCGATCCATCTCCTGCGGGTTGAGTTGCCGCGGCCGCCTCGGCTTCGCTGATCTCGCAGCACAGCAGATGAAACAGCTCGGCGCACATTCCCGGAGTGGGGAACATCGGCGGTCCCAGGCGCGCGATGCGCGCGGCGTCGATGGCGAGGCCGGCTTCCTCTTGCGCCTCGTCGGCGGCGCGGCGGACGATGGCCGCCTCGCCCTCCTCGCCCGCCTCCAAGATCCCGGCGACCACCTCGGGAAAGCTGCGCGGCTTGGGCGTCTCGCCCCGGCCGAAGACGAGCGGGATGCGGACTCCGTCGCGCAGGAGCACGCGCACCTGGCCGTCTGCTCCGCGGCAATAGAGCGCGAGCACGACCGCGTCCAGGCCCATCGGGCGCTCGACGAAATCGTAGAGCCCCTCGCGCGTGCGCGTGCCGTCGTCGAGCAGCGCGTGGACGCGCAGGCGGCGCAGGCGAAGAAAGCCGCCCTCGCCGATCAATTGATTGGAGATGACTTGATAATCGCGGACGGCCATTACCAGCGCCCCGAGCGCACGGGGCCATCGACGCGCTCTCTCAATTCGCGGAGCCGCCGCTCCGTGCCGGGCGAGAGCGCGGGCAGCTCGTCCCAAGCAAAGGCGCGGCACTCGACGATCTCCCAGCTCAGCGGCACCGAGCGCGGCGGCACCGCGGCATCGGCGACGAAGACGAGCACGTGATCGTCCCAGCCGGCCAGCTCGTTGAGGAAGGCGCCCGCGAGGCCCTGCAGCGAAAGCTTGCCGACCGGGATGCCGGTCTCTTCCTCGACCTCGCGCAGGGCCGCCCCGGCCGCGTCCTCGCCGGAATCGACGCCGCCGCCCGGCAGGTACCAGCGCGCGCGATCGTGGAAGCGGTGGCGCACCAGGACGATCTTTCCCTCGAACCGGACCAGCGCGCGCACGCCCACGGTGACGAGGCGCAGGCGCGGCACGAGCACGCGCAGCGCCGCGAGCCAGGGACGTTCGGCGCGCGCCGGAGCCTTCACGCGGCCATGCTAGTTGGCAAAGCGGGCGATGGCGAGGGCGAGGATGCGCTCGGCCTCGTGCAGCTCGTCGAGCGGGACGAACTCGCCGGTCTTGTGCGCCACGCGGATGTCGCCGGGGCCAAAGACGGAGGCCTCGGCGCCGAGTGCGACCAACTGCGGCAGCTCGGTCCCGAAGGGGATGGTCTCGCAGGCGCGGCCGCTCGCCTCCTCGAGGAAGCGGACCACGGCGGCGTCCTTCGGCACCGAGACGCCGCCATCGAGGCGGCTCGGCCGCACGCTGGCCGTGAGGCGCCCTTTGCTCTCCACGCCCAAGGCGCCGCACGCCGCCTCGACCAGCTGGAGCGCGCGGCGCACGTCCTGGCCGGGGATGGGCCGCCACTCGAGCGTGAAGGTGCAGAGCCCGGGCACCACGTTCTTGGCCTTGCCGCCTTGGATGAGCCCGACGTTATAGGTCGTGAAGGGCGGCGTGAACTGCGCGTCGGCCTCGGCGGCCAGCGTCGCCTGCGCGGCCTCCAGATCGCGCAGGAGCCGCGCCGCGCCCTGGATGGCCGAGGCGCCCAGATCGGGGAACGCGCTGTGCGCCTCGAGGCCGCGCACCTCGACCTCGGCGAGGCAGTACCCCTTGTGCGCCCGCACGGGGATGAGCCGCGTGGGCTCGCCGATGATGGCGTGCGCGGGCCGCGGAGCCTCGCGATCGGCCAGGAGCTGCTTGGCCCCGAGGCACCCCACTTCCTCATCGGCGGTGAAGATCAGCCAGAGCGGCCCCTGGTGGTCGCGCACGCGCCCGGCCGCGCCCAGGGCGGCCGCGAGATATGCCTTGGTATCGGCCGAGCCGCGGCCATACAGCTTGCCGCCTTCGATCTCGCCGGCCAGCGCCCCTCGCCACGCGGGGTCGAACGGGACGCAGTCGGTGTGCCCGACCAGCGCGAGGCCGCCCGGGCGATCGGGTCCGCGGCGCGCGATCAGGTTCGCCTTGGGGACCCCGAAAGCGTCGGTCCAGCGCTGCACGCGCGCCGAAAAGCCGAGCCGCTCGGCGTGCGCTTGCAGCACGGTGATCAGCGGCTCGTTCGACCTGGTCGAGGTGGTGTCGATCGCCACCAGCGCGCGCAGCAGCTCCACGGTGTCCATCAGCGGGCGCCTCCCCAGAGCCGCGCCATGGCGGCGCGAAAGTCGGTCACGATGCGCGCCCCGTCGGGCTGGAGTCGAACACCGGCGACCCACGTCTGGCGAATGGCCGTGCGCTGGAGCGAGAAGACGGCCGCGGCGAGCAGGTCGTCGTCGGCGCACCCGGCGAGCGAGGGGTCGTCAAGATCGACGACGATGAAGTCGGCCGGCTCGCCCGCCCGCAGCGCGCCGCCGGGCAGGCCGAGCGATCGCATCCCGCCCTCGGACGCCACCGCATAGAGCCGCGCGCCCAGGCCATCGACGCGGCCCTCGCCTGGGTCCAGCGGCGCCCGCGCCAGCTTCTGCAGGCGCAGGTGGTAGTCGAGCTCGCGCGCATCCTCGAGCAGGTCGAGCTGCGCGTTGGAGTCAGTGCCGAGCGAGAGCCGCGCGCCCGCGGCCAGGAGCGCGTCGGCCTGGACGATGCCGTCGCCGAGATTTCGCTCGGTGGTCGGGCAGGCGCAGACCGTCGCCCGCGCGGCGCCCAGGGCGCGGACATCGGCGGCGTCGAGGTGGACGGCGTGCACCGCCGTGGTGTTCTCGTGCAGCGCGCCGAGCTTCTCGAGCAGGAGCGGCGGGTTCACGCCGTGCTCGGCGCGGCACTGCGCAAGCTCGGCGGGCTGCTCGGAGACGTGCAGGTGCAGCGGCCAGCCTTGCCGCTTTGCCTCGCCGGCGATCTGCGCAATCCACTCGGCCGGGCAGGCGCGCACGCTGTGCGGAGCAGCGCCGACGGTGGCGAGCGGATCCGCGCGGACCGCGGCCTGCAGCGCGGCCAGGTTCTTCAAATACTCGTCTGGCGAGCCCTCGATGAACCGCCTCTGGCGCGGATTGTCGGGCAGCGCAAAGCCCGCGCGCGCGTAGGCCACGCGCAGGTGGACGGTGCGCAAGCCCACTCCCCGCGCGGCCCGGAGCACGCGCAGGTCCAGCTCGTTCGGGTCGTCGTAGGGCTGCCCGCGGGTGTCTCGGTGCAGGTAGTGGAACTCGCCGACGCAGGTGATGCCGGAGAGCGCCATCTCGTAGAAGCACATCCGCGAGACGGCCTCGAGGTCGTCGGGAGAGAGCTGCCCGGCCGCCGCGTACATCGCCTCGCGCCAGGTCCAGAAGTCGCTCTCGCTGCGGGCGCGCCACTCGGTGCGGGCGCGGATGGCGCGCTGGAAGGCATGGCTGTGCGCGCTGACGAGGCCGGGCAAGATGGCCGCGCGGCGCAAGCGGACCACCTCCACGCCCGCGGGGGCCTCGCCGATCGACGTGACCACGCCGTCCTCGACCAGGAGCGCGGCCGACGCCAGCACGCGGCCGCCGCTGCAGATCAGGTCTGGCTGGAACGCGCGCCGCACCCACCTTCCTAGAGCAGATAGGATGGCCGCGGGCAAGCAAGCAGGAGAGACCTTGTCGCAAATGCTCGCCGGCGCCGCGGCGCCTTTCAAGCAGGGCCGCTTCGAAGATCTGCCCGAGGCCCCGCGCGTTCCGCATGGCTACTTCGCCGCCGAGGCGCGGACTCTCACCGTGAGCGGGCGGCGGGTCCACGTGCGCGTGCACGGCGCGGGGCCGCCGCTCTTGCTGGTGCACGGCCTGATGACCTCGAGCTACTCGTGGCGCTACGCGCTGCCGGCGCTCGGCGCGCACTTCACGCTCTACGCGCCGGACCTTCCGGGCGCGGGCGCTAGCGAGCCGCTCGACACGCGGTACTCGCCTGAGCGGCTCGCCGATTGGCTGGCCGAACTGCTGCGCGCGCTCGGCATCTCGGGCTGCGCGGCCATCGGCAACTCGATGGGCGGCTACCTCTGCCTGCAGCTCGCGCTGCGCGAGCCGACCGCCCTGTCGCGATTGGTGGACGTGCATTCACCCGGGATCGTCGAGCCGCGGCTCTTTGCGCTGGCGGCGGCGCTCGGCGTGCCCGGGGCGCATCGGCTCTTGCACTGGCTCGTGCGCAGGGACCCGCTCCGCTGGGCGCACCGCAACGTCCACTATTACGACGAGACGCTCAAGTCGCTTGAGGAGGCGCGCGAGTACGGCTCTGCGCTGGACCGGCCGGGAGGCGCCGAGTCGTTCGGCAAGTACCTCGGCGAGACCATGGCCGTCCTTCCGATGCGCCGCTTCCAGCGCGAGCTGCGGGCGCGGCGCGCGCGCGGCCGGGCCTTCCCCATCCCGCTCCTGCTCCTCTACAGCGAGCGCGACCCGATGGTGCCCGCGCGCTTTGGCGACGACTTCGCGCGGCTCATTCCGTCCGCGCGGCTCGAGCGGGTCCGCGAGGCCTCGCACTTCATGCACGTGGACGCGGTCGAGCGCTTTCTAGCGCCCACGCTGCAGTTCCTCAGCCCTGAACCAGCGCCGCCGCGAGCGGGCTGAGGCACTGGACGCGATCGCGCTGGCCAGCCACCAGGGCGGCCGCGAGCGATCGCGCGGGCTCGCCGAAGAGCTGCAGCAGCGCGCCGAGCAGCGCCTTGGCGGGCTCCTTGGGCGGATCGAGCGGCAGCCCCGCCTTGCGCGCCCCGGCGATCACCGCGGGCTCGAGCGTGGCGCCCCTTTTCCCGACGCGCGTCCGCAAGGCCTGCAGCGCTGCGTCGAATGATCCGAGCTGGTCCACGAGGCCCCGGGCGTGCGCGTCCGCCCCGGTCCAGACGCGCCCCTCGGCCACCGCGCGCACCTCCTCGAGGGGCCGCTTCCTTCCCCGCGCCACCACGTTCAAGAAGGCGCTGTAGACCGACTCCAGCTCGCGGTCGAGCGCGCGCCGGTCGTCCTCGGTCAGCGGCGAGAGCGGGTCGGCGAGGTGCGCCCGCGCCCCGCGCTGCAAGGACGTTGAATGGACGCCGAGCCGCGC
Source organism: Myxococcales bacterium (assembly GCA_038231075.1). Lineage (GTDB taxonomy): Bacteria > Myxococcota > Myxococcia > Myxococcales > 40CM-4-68-19 > JBBRMA01. Next base: position 15,824 of record JBBRMA010000006.1, read on the forward strand.
CAGCAGCGCCTCGGCGGAGAAGCGGGCGGCGACGACGCCGATGGAGCCGGTGATCGTCCCGGGCTGGGCGAAGATCTCGTGCGCGGCCGCGGCCACGTAGTAGCCACCGCTCGCGGCGACATCCGACAGATAGGCCACCAGCGGCTTCTCCTTGGCGAGCTGCTCCAGCTCGTGGTGGATGCGGTCGCTCGCCAGCGCGCCGCCGCCCGGGGAGTTGACGTGCAGGAGCACGCCGCGCACGCGCCGGCTCTTGCGGGCGGCGCGGATGGCCGAGATGGCCTGATCTTCGGAGGCGCCGCCGAAGAGGCCGGGAGAGCCAGAGGCGATCGTCCCGTGGACGCGAACCACGCCGAGCACGCTCCGCGGAAGGACTTGGGGCAGCTTGCGCGCGCGCCTCGCGTGGAACCAATCGGCGATGGGCACGAGCTCGACGTCCTTGCCCAGCGCGGCCGCGACCTCGTCGTCGTAGGCCACCGCGTCGGCGAGCCCGACGGCCACCGCGGCCTCGCCGGAATAAGGCGCGCCGTCGATGAGCGCGTTCGCCTTTTCCCTGGTGACCGAGGGCCGCTCGCACAGCGCCGAAATGAGCGCCTCGTGCATGCCGTCGAGGATGCGCTCGGTCTGCTCGCGCTGCGGCCCGCTCATCTCCTCTCTCACCAGCAGCTCGCCCGCGCTCTTGTAGGCCCCGCGCGCGAAGACCTGCGGCTCGATGCCCGCCTTCTCGAACGCTCCTTTCAAGTAGCGCGCGCGGGTGGCGAAGCCGAGCGGAGCGAGCGTTGCCTGGGGGCCGACCAGCAGGCGCGAGGCCGCCGAGGCCAGGTAGAGGTCGCGGGTGTCGCCGCCGAGCGGCAGGTGGAAGACCAGCTCCTTGCCGCCGGCGCGCACCGAGGCGAGGATCTCGCGCAGCGACGCCGCGCTCGCCATGCCGCCGTGAAACGAGCGCAGCGTGACGAGCAGGCCGCGCACGCGCTCGTCAGCCACCAGCTCGCGGGCGGCGAGGCGCAGGCCGTGCAACGAGAGCGGCCGCTTCCGCCAGCGCTCGAAAAAGCGCGGCGCTGCCACGACGTCGTCCACGGCGCCATCGAGCTCGAGGTGGACGAACGAGCCCGCGGGCGCGCGCCGCCAGTAGCGCAGCGCCGCGAGGGGCCAGAGCAACAGACGCACGAGCAGCCGCACGAACCGGACCAGAAAGCGCATGGCTGGTTTGTAAGCCCGAACGTGGCTCAGCGCTTGAGCAGCCGCTCGACGCTGACCTGGAGCTGGCTCTGGACCAGGCCCGCCAGGCTCTCGAACTCGGGCGCGGAGAGGCCAAGCTTTGCGCGCAGCAGGCGCTGGGTCTCGGCCAGCAAGAGCTCGCGGCAGCCGGCGAGGCGGCGCTTGATGGGCGAGCGATCAACGTGGAAGAGCGCGGCGATCTGGGAAGTGCGCAGCCCGTCGATGAGCTGCAGCCGGAGGAGGTTGCACTGCTCGTCGTCCAGGCTCTTGAAGGCGGCGGCGACGGCCTCCTCGAACGGCTTGCCGTAGCGATCCTTCAAGTAGCGAAGCTCGGGTTCGGTCGTGACCGCGGCGGCGTCCTCGATCTGGGCGGCGCCGGTCTCGCGCGCTGCCGGCGGCCGCAGATCGAGCGCCACCCGCACGGCCACCACCCGCACCCAGCTGCCGAGCGCGCCGCGGCCGGAATATTCGGCGATGCGTGGCGGCTTGCCGTGGGCGGAGAGGAGCAGCTTCTCCCGGAGGAGCTGGCGGACCTCGTCGACGAACGAGGGCGAGCGATCGACGCGGGCCACCGCCGCGCGCAGCCACCCGGCGGCGAGGTGAAGCTCGTCGAAGAGCGCCAGCGCGGCCGGCACTCCGCGCGCGCAGGCGCAGGCGAGGAGCAGGTCGGCGGCGTGCAGCGAGTCGATGGCGGCGGCCATCAGGTCGGCTTCACAAGCGGCGGGGATGCGCTCGGCGGCGTGGCGAATGAGCTCCGCGGGAGAGACGCGAAGCTGGGGAAACCCGGCGGCCGCGCTGCGCACGAAGTCGCCGAGCGCGCGCTCGAGCCCGGCCCGGTCTGCCGCGCGGGCAGCGGGCGGCGCATGCTCAAGGAACGCATCGGCCAGCTCCATCGCCAGAGCATACTCTGACCGCCGCAGGAGCAAGACGGAGCTGTGCCTCGAACGCAGAGGCGCGGAGTCGGATTCATTCCAGCTGGATTGAACTCTTGGAGACCAAGAACCTCCGCGTCGATCCTTCAGGGAACGCGAGTCGGCCCGACGGGCTGATCGAAGTGGACGCTGGCGGCGATGTGGTCCGCGATGATGCGTTCGCCGTCGTCCCAGAGGCCGAAGAAGCGCAAGAGGAGGCAGCGGTCGGCGCCCGCGACGATGGCGTAGAAGCGGTCCTCGCCGCCGGGCAGGCCGGCGAGCGGCGAAGCGAAGCGTCCGGGCGCCGATGCGTGGATGCCGGGCGAGGCCGCGTCGGGGCAGAAGAGCGAGAGGCGCGCCTCCATCAGCGGCCAGCCGCCATGCCGCTCCAGGCGCAGGCGGCCGTCGCCGAGGTCTTCGACGCGTAGGTCAGCAGGCGCTTGGAAATGGAGCGGCCCGCGATCCACCTCCGTCCAGCCCGGCCAGCGCGCGGGCAAGGACCCGGCGCACGCGAGCAAGCAGCAAGTGAGGACGGCCAGCGCGCGACCCATGCGGCACCCAGGCCGGAAATCTAGCGTCGGCAGCTCAGGGCAGCAATGTCGGCAGGTATTCGGCGGCGGCATCGGCGAGCAGATCGCGGTGCAGGCGGCGCGGCTCGTCGAAAAAGCCGGCGGCGATCTGCGAGTCGATGAGGTGCGTGGCCAGCAACTGCAGCGCCTTGGGCTCTTCCCAGAGGCCCTCGGCGTAGACGATGCGCAGGCCCTCGGGCTCGCGCAGCAGCCGCTGGAAATATTGCAGCGCCAGCTGGCCCTCGCGTGGCATGTGCGCGCTGATGATGACCACGTGCAGCGCGGCAAATCCGGCCTCGCCGAGCTCCTCGCGGAAGGCCTGCACGCTGCGGTGGAGCAGATCGAGCTGCAGCCTGGCCGCGTCGCGCGCGTGCTCGAGCAGGAGCGGCGCGACCGCGTGCTCGAAGGCGGCGAGCGGCTCGGCGCTGCGGGTCGCGACCACGCGGTCGATGAGCTCCAGGGAGGCGTCGATCAGCGCCTCCGACCGCGCGATCTGCTCGTCGGTGAGGCCATGGCGCGCGAGGGTGGCTCTGGCCTTCTCGAGGGGCGGCACGAGGCGGCGCAGCGCGAGCAGCCGCTGCTCGCCGAGCTGGCCATCGGCGATGAGCGCGTGCAGCCCGAGCGGCACGTGCGCGACCGCCTTCAGCTCGTGGTAGCCGGGCGGATCGAGCTCGGCCACCTCGCGCGCCTGGCCGCGCAAGAGGGTCAGCTTGTCCGGTCCGGCGATGAGCACCGGCCCGGCCGCGGCCAGCCCGCGATCGCGAGCGGCGGCGTAGTCCGCGCGCAAGAGCTGGTTGAGCGACACCAGCGGATCCTCGGGCCTTTGAGCGCGCCCCGCGCAGGCGGCGGTGCAGCAAAGCAAGAGCAGCAAGATGGCGCGGGCCAGCGCCGGACCGTACATCTTTGCCGTGACTGCCGAGGCTGCCATCTTGAAGCTCCTGCGCGAGCGTGCGCCCGCGAGCATCTGCCCATCCGATGCCGCCCGCGCGCTTTCGCCGCGGGGCTGGCGAGCGCGGATGGACGAGGTGCGGCAGGCCGCGCGCCGCCTGGAGAAGCGCGGCGAGCTCATCTGGACCCAGCGAGGCGAGCGCATCGACTCCACCAGCCCGCGCGGGCCGGTGCGCCTGCAGCTCACGCCGTCTTTGCCGTCGCCGCGGCCTGCAGCCCCAGCTCGGACACGGAGAGCTCGCGCATCTTGAACTTCTGGATCTTGCCCGTCACGGTCATGGGAAAGCCGTCCACGAACTTCCAGTAGCGCGGCACCTTGAAGGTCGAGATGCGCCCGCGGCAAAAGGCGTCGAGCCCCGCCGAGGTGACCTGCGCGCCGGGCTTGAGCTTCACCCAGGCCATCACCTCTTCGCCATATTTCTCGCTGGGCACGCCGATGACCTGCACGTCGCTGACGTCGGGGTGCGTGTAGAGATATTCTTCGACCTCGCGCGGATAGACGTTCTCGCCGCCGCGGATGATCAGGTCCTTGATGCGCCCGACGATGTTGACGTAGCCCTCCGCGTCCATGGTCGCGAGGTCGCCGGTGTGCATGAAGCGCGCGGCGTCGATGGCCTTGCCGGTCGCCTCGGGGTTGTTCCAGTAGCCGAGCATGACGCTGTAGCCGCGCGTGCAGAGCTCGCCCGGCATTCCGCGCGGCAGCGTCGCCCCGGACTCGGGGTCGATGATCTTTACCTCCACGTGCGGGTGCGTGCGGCCCACCGTCGAGACGCGCTTGTCCACCGGGTCGTCGGTCGCGCTCTGGGTGCTGACCGGCGAGGTCTCGGTCATCCCGTAACAGATGGTCACTTCGTTCATGTGCAAGACCGTCTGCACGCGCTTCATCACCTCGACCGGGCAAGGCGAGCCGGCCATGATCCCGGTGCGCAAGCTGGTGGTGTCGAACTCCGCAAAGCGCGGATGGTCGAGGACGCCGATGAACATGGTCGGGACGCCGTAGAGGCCCGTGCACTTCTCGGCCTGCACCGTCTCGAGCACCGCGAGCGGGTCGAAGGCCTCGCCCGGGATCACCATGCAGGCGCCGTGCGTGGTGCACCCGAGGTTGCCCATCACCATGCCGAAGCAGTGGTAGAACGGCACCGGGATGCAGAGCCGGTCCTGCTCGGTCAGCTTGATCCCCTCGCCCACGAAGTAGCCGTTGTTCAAGATGTTGTGGTGCGAGAGCGTGGCCCCCTTGGGGAAGCCGGTGGTTCCCGAAGTATATTGAATGTTGATGGCGTCGTCGGCGTAGCAGGTGGCCGCGCGCTTGAGCAGCTCAGGCTCGGTCACCTGGCTGGCGGCGGCGAGCAGCGCCTCCCAGCCGTCTTCCATCACGATCACTTCGCGCAGGTCGGGCAGCTTCTGCCGGACCTCGTCGGCCATGGCGGCGAAGTTGGATTGGCGGAACATCCGCGCCAGGATCAGCACGCTGACGCCGCTCTGGCGGAGCGCGTACTCGAGCTCGCTGGTCTTGTAGGCGGGGTTCAGGTTGACGAGCACCGCCCCGATGGTGGCCGCGGCGTACTGCGTGACCACCCACTCGGAGCGGTTCGGCGACCAGATGCCGACGCGGTCGCCCTTCTGCACTCCCTTGGCCATCAGGCCGCGCGCGGCCATGCGCACGCGCTCGTAGAGCTCGCCGTAGGTCCAGCGGATGCCTTGGGAGCGCACCACGAGCGCGGCGCGCCGGCCGTGCTGCTCGACGGTGCGGCGGAGGTTCTCGCCGATGGTCTCGCCGAGCAAAGAGGTGCCGCTGGTGCCGTGTGAATACGAGCGCGCGGTCATTGCAGACTCCTGCGGCAAGGTGCACGCAGGAGTCTACCGCGTTCGAAATTACCGGGCGACGCAGCGCTTGTGGCCAGGGATCTCGTTGACCGCCGCGCGACCGAAACCGCAGCGCCCGTCGACGGCCTCGCAGTACGGCTTGGTCATCGCCTGGGTCGGGTGGTACGCGCGCTCGCCGTTCGGACAGCTGAGCGACTCCTGGTGCGCGCCGCCGGCCGCCGCGCGCTTGTCGTCCTTGCAGATGACGAGGTTCGGGTCCCAATCGGCCGGGGCGTTCTTGCGGCCCTTGCCGCACATGCCGCCGTTGCCAGGGCCCGGCTTGCAGTAATCGCGCGAGCGCTTCGATTCGGCGACCTCGCCCGCGGCGCAGCTGCCGTGGCGGGCGTTCGGGTCCACGTCGCAGAAGCCCCACATCGGGGCGCGGCTGCGGACGTTGAACTTGCGGCCGGCGCCGCACTCCTGGGCCTGGCGGGGGACGCAGAACGACTCTTGCGCCATGCCGTGCTGCTGGACCTTCTCCTGCGCCGGGCACTCGAGGCCGAAAGCTGCGGTGGGAAGGGCGACGGCGGCAAGAGCCAGCAGGGAGAGGAGGTGACGGTGCATGGACAAACCTCGGCAGAAAGGGTGCCGACCACTTAAGCAAGCCGCTCGCCAATCAACAATCCCTGGAAATCAAGTCGCTTTGCGCTCGCTGCCGCCGGCGAGGCCCTCCGCGCAGGGGCGAACTTCCACGCACTGGCAGGGAAAAACTCCCAGGTCGCTGTAGTTCGATGTCGTGCTCGACGCAGGTGCGCTCGCTTGCTCCCCGCCGAGGCCGGCCCAAGGTTCTCGCGGTGGACCGCCCGCAGACCGACCAGCCTCCGCCCGACGATGGACGCGAACAAGGCTCTTTGCCCGATGCGCGCGTGGCGGTGCGCGAGAAGCACGCCCTCGGCTGGGTAACGCTGCTCTTTTGCGCCGGCGGGGCCATCGCGCTCTGGCCGCTGGCGCTGCCGCTCTGCCTCGCCATCTGGCTGGCGCACCTGGCCCGGCCGCTCTTCCTGAAGTTGACGCTGCTCCTGCGCGGCCGATCGCGCTCGGCTGCGCTGCTGGCGGTCGGGCTGCTCCTGGTCATCGTCACGCCGACCACCATCGTCGTGGCGGAGCTTGCCCAATCGGCCACCGAGCTCGCGACCGTGCTGGCCGGCGCGCGCGGCAGCAAGGCGAGGCTGCGCGCGCTGGTCCAGGAAGACGACAACACCGAGAAGAAGCCCGCCGGCGCCAACGCGAAAGAGCTGACCAAGCTCGCCAAGGAGCACGGCGAGGAGGCCAAGGACATCGGCAAGTTCGCCTTCCTCTTTACGGCCGGCGTCCTGGTCTTCCTCTTCGTGCTCGCGTTCGGCTTCTATGCGGCGCTGGCCGAGGGCGAGAAGGCCTGGCGCTGGGCGCAGGACCACGCCCCGCTGCGGCTCGATCATCTGCGCCGCCTGGCAGAGGCGTTCCTGGAGACGGGGCGCGGCCTGCTCGCCAGCGTCGGCATCACCGCGGCGGTGCAAGGCGTGCTCTGCACCACCACCTATCTCCTGCTCGGCGTGCCGCGCGCGTGGGTGCTCGGCTTCATCAGCGCGATCTTCTCCATCCTGCCCGTGGTGGGCACGCCGCTGATCTGGGGCCCGGTGGCCATCGGCCTGCAGATGAGCGGCGAGACCACCAAGGCGCTCATCCTGCTGGCAGTCGGCGGCGGGGTGATCGCCATCATCGAGAACCTGGTGAGCCCGTTCTTCGCCCGCGTGGCACGCTTCAAGCTGCCCACGTTCCTCCTCGTGGCCTCGGTCTTCGGCGGCGTGCTCGCGCTCGGGCCCGCGGGCGTCTTGCTCGGGCCGCTGGTGCTGCGGATGGCGCAGGAGGCGCTCGCCATCGCGCGCGACGAGCGGCTGGTGGGCGAGGGCCGCGGCCCTCTCATTTAGACACCGGTCGGGTTCGTTCTGGCACCGAAGGGTTCCAGCTTGGGTCCTTGAGCCAGCCACGCACAGAGCGGAGCGCGGCTGGCAAGTCTCGTGCAATGGCGCTCCGGCAGCTGGCCGGGCATCCCCGCCCGCGCCTTTCTCGGAGCACTTCCCATGCAGCCCTGGTCGTCTCGCCGCGCCTGTGCGGCCGTTCTTCTCTTGTCCTCCGTCGCCTGCGGCGGTCCCGATTCCACCTCGAGCGACGAGGCCGACATCACCCTCGAGCACGTCTCGCCCCACCTGAACCCGCTCCTGGCCGACGGCGAGGCCAGACCCAAACCCGGCAAGCTCGTCTACTACGGCGGGCCGGTCCTCTCGCACCCGAGAGTCGTCGCCGTGCTTTGGGGCGCAGTGGACCCGGCCGTCGGGGATCACCTGGGCGCCTTCTATGCGGCGCTGCTCGCGAGCCCGCACTTCACCTGGCTCTCCGAGTACAACACGCCGACCCAGACCATCAGCAAAGGCAGCTTCGGCGGCGTCGTGCACCTGATGCCGAAGAACGCGCACAAGACGCTCACCGACGCCCAGGTTGAAAAAGAGCTCGCAGCGCAGATCGCGGCGGGCAAGCTGCCCAGGCCCGACGCCGACACCGTCTTCATGGTCCACTTTCCACCGGGCGTTCTGATCAGCTCGGACGGGGCCCGCTCCTGCCAGTCGGGCGGGTTCTGCGGCTACCACAGCGCCGTGAAGATTCGCGGACAGCGGCTCGCGTACTCCGTGCTCCCCGACATGGGCCCGGGCAGCGGCTGCGACACCGGCTGCGGGCCGGGCAGCGCGCTCGACCGCGTCACCATGGTCTCGTCCCACGAGCTGGCCGAGGTGGCGACCGATCCCGAGGTCGGCCTGGCCAAGGCGCTCGCCGCCCCGCTCGCCTGGTACAACGAGGCCGGCGGCGAGATCGCCGACCTCTGCGAGGGCCAGACCGCGCGCGTGAAGATGGGCAGCGCGACCTGGACCGTGCAGAAGCTCTGGTCGAACGCCGCCAAGGCCTGCATCTCCGGGAAGTGATCGCGCGCTCCCGGCGCCGGGGTACGCTGCGCTGCATGCGCATCCACCACCTCGACTTCGGCAGCATGTGCCCGCTCAGCGCGCGCCTGGTGAACGGCGAAGGCAGCCTCTTCGCCCGCGGCACCATGGTCTGCCACTGCCTGCTCATCGAGACGGGCAGTGGCCTCATCCTCGTCGACACGGGCCTTGGCACGGCCGACCTGGCCGATCCGGTGGGCAGGCTCGGCAAGGAGTTCCTGCGCTTCACCGCGCCGCGATTCCTTCGCGAGCAGACCGCGCTTGCGCACGTCGAGCGGCTCGGGTTCAAGCGGCAGGACGTCACGCACATCGTGCCCACGCACCTGGATCTGGATCACGTCGGCGGCCTCTCCGACTTTCCCGATGCCGAGGTGCACGTCTTCGAGCCCGAGCACGCGGCGGCCATGGCCCGAGCCACATTTGCGGAGCGCAAACGCTACCGGCCGGTGCAGTTCGCGCACCAGCCGCGCTGGCAAAAGCACTCGATCGGCGGCGAGACGTGGCAAGGCTTCGACTCTGTCCGCGCCATCGGCGATGAGGTGCTGCTCGTGCCGCTGGCCGGCCACACGCGCGGCCACTGCGGCGTGGCCGTGCGCGACGGCGAGGGCTGGCTCCTGCACGCGGGCGACGCCTATTTCTTCCACGGCGAGATGGACGCTGAGCGGCCCCACTGCACGCCCGGGCTGGCGCTGTTCCAGCGGCTCATCGCCTTCGACGACAAGGAGCGGCGCACCAATCGCGATCGGCTGCGTGCGCTGGCGGCGGAGAGATCAGGCAGCGTTCGCGTCTTCTCGGCCCACGACCCGAAGGAGCTGGAGCGAGCGCAGCAGCGTCCTGCCGCGTCGCCCCAGGCGCGGGCACAGGCGCTTCCGTAAACCAGCAGGGGGCCTCCTTCTCTGCGACCAGCGCCCCGGCGTCGGCGCAAGAGGGCGTGCTAGCGTCGGCGCATGAGCGAGCTCGTCCCCGCGCGCTGGCCCATCTCGGTCGAGCTGCCGGTCCAGTGGGGCGAGATGGACTCCTTCGCCCACGTCAACAACGTCACCTACCTGCGCTGGTTCGAGTCGGCGCGCATCGCCTACTTCGAGGCCGCCGGCGTGCTCGCGCGCATGGAGTCCGAGCGCATCGGGCCAATCCTCGCGCGCAGCACCATCGACTACAAGATTCCGCTCACCTATCCCGACCGGGTGCTGGCCCAGGCCACCGTGACCAGGCTCGGGAACACCTCGTTCACCATGGCGCTGCGGCTGATCAGCGGCTCGCGCGGCGGCGCAGTGGCGGCCGAAGGCGAGAACGTCATCGTCCTTTTGGACTATCGGACGCAGCAGAAAGTGGCGCTCTGGGACGGGCTGCGCGCGCGCATCGCCGAGCTGCAGCAGGGCTAGAGCGAGAGGGGCTGAACCAAATCCGGTCCGGAAAGCGAAAGAAGGGCGGAGCCGTTTGGCGGCCCCGCCCTTCGACAATCAAGAGCGCGCGGTGACTATTGCGCTTGGATGCTGGTGGCGAGGGGCGGCAGGTTGGCGCGGGCGGTGCCGTGCACCTCGGCGGTCTGGCCGACTTTCAGATCGGCGAGCGTGGCGGCGTGGTCGCCCAAGTGGATCATGGTCGTCGCGTCCACCGCGAAGCGCACGCCGGCCACGGTGATGCCGTCGGTGCCGATGGCTTGGATGGCCCCCTTGGCCTCGGGGTTGCCCGGCTCGGTGCTCGGCGAGGCGCGGACGATGAGCGTGGCGGTGAGCGACCCATCAGCCGCGGCGGTCGCCTTGATCGAGATGGCGTCGCCGAGGTGCAGGTCGGCGAGCGACTTCGGGCCACCGGAGCCCGAGAAGACCGTGCTGGCATTGACCGCCACCGTCTTCGAGCTCGCGGTGTTGCCGACGGCGAAGGTCTGGGCGTCGAGCGAGATGGCCGTGACGAGCCCGTGCAGCTCGATGCCCGGAGGGGGCGGCGGCGGCGCGGTCTGCAGGCGGTGGATCTCGATCGCGAGGAGCGTGCCGTCGGCCTGGGCCAGGGCCGCGATGCCGACCGGGTCGCCCACCTTGAGGTCGGCCAGCGACTTCGGGTCGCCCGTGCCGCCGAACTCGGTCTTGGTGTTGACGGAGAAGGTCTTGCCAGCGACCGCGAGCGTCTGCGCGTCGAGCGAGAGGGCGGTGATGGCGCCGTGCACCTCGACGCCCGGCAGCGTGTTCTTCAAGCGGTGGATCTCGAGGGCGAGCAGCGACCCGTCGGCGAGGCGCGAGGCCTCGACCAGGAGCGCGTCGCCCAGCTTCAGGTCGGCGACGCTGGAGACGCCGTCGCCGTCCACCTTGGTGGCGTTGTCGAAGGCGATGGTGGTGGAGCCGATCTGCAGCGTGCCGCCGGTCAGCGAGAGGGCGGCGAGCGGGCCGGCCACGTGCACCTCGACGTCATGGTCGGACTCGAGGACGCGGATGGAGCTGGCCGCCACCGTCACGCCCGAGGTCAGCGAGCCCCGCACCAGCAGCCGGTCGCCGACCTTCAAGTCGGCTTCGGTGATGGTGGCGTCGCCGCGGAGGATCTTGGTCGTGGCGCTGAGCACCACGGGGATGCCGCCCACGCTCAGGTGGGTGGCGTCGGTGATGGCGGTGAGCGCGGCCGCGAAGACCACGCCGTCTTCGGTGTCGCTGACGCCGTCCTCGACGTCGGCGGCCAACACGCTGCCGTCGGTCTGCAGCGCGCCGCGCACCTCCACCAGATCGCCCGCCTTGATGTCGGCCAGCGCGATGGCGGTGTCGCCGCGGTGGATGCGGGTGGAGGCGTTGGTCGTCACCACGCGCCCGGCGACCGAGAGCGTGGGCGGCGTGACCGCGTCCACCTTGCCGTGGAACTCCGAGCCGGTCTGCTCGTGCTCTTCCTGCGCGTCGTGGCCCGAGACGGTGACGGCGAGGACGCGGTCTTCGCTGGCCACGGTGGCCGTGATCTGCAGCGTGGCGTCGGTGCTGGCGCCGCTGAAGCGCAGCGCCTTGGTGCCGGCCGGCACGCCGATGAGCACGAAGGATCCCGACGCGGAAGAGGTGGTCGTAAGCGCGGTGCCCGGCACGGCCACCGTCAGCGCGTTTGCGCCGGTGACGGTGCCTTCAATGGTCGCGCCCGACGCGGGCGGGGCGCTTTGCGAGGAGCCTGCGCACGCGGCCAGGAGCAGGAGAAGGGATGCGCAAAGAGACTTGAGCTGAGCCGTCATCTTGACCTCTGCGCGGCAGCGGGCCGCGGGCCGGGCGGCGCTGTGCGCTCGCCATTCGGAAGGTGGATTGCGCGAGCCCCCGGCGACCTTCAAAAACTTTTCCGCCCCCGCGCGGGCCGGGGTGGGGCGTTGTGTCCAAGGAAGCCGGGGCGGCCACGCCTTATGATGGAGGGCTCGTGATCGGAACGCCATTCATCGTCGCGCTCCTGGTAGCGCTGCCCGCGGTCCACCTCGAGGTGGCGACCGACGCGGCTTCGCCGTGCGCGGCGGGGGCGGCGCTCGAGGAGCAGCTGCGGCTGCGGTTGCCCGGCGTGCGCATCGAGCACGACGCGCCCGATGAGCCAGGCGATCTGCACGCCTCGCTGCGCCGCGACCAAGGTGCGTGGCTCTTGCAAGTGCGCGACGGCGAGCGGGTCGCGCTGCACCGCACGCTCCACTTTGGCGAGACCGAGTGCCGCGTGGCCGCGGAGACGGGCGCGCTGATCGTCGAGCGCTTCCTGGTCGAGGTGCGCTGGCCCGGCCGGCCCGCGTCGATCGAGCCGCTGCCCGCCCCCCCTCCTCCGCCACCTCCAGAGGCGGCCCCTCCGATCGTCGCCAGCCCGCCACCAGAGCGGGTCGCAGCGCCAGTGGCGCCAGCCAGCGTCGTCGAGCCGCGGCGCCACTTCACCTTGGCGCTCGGGCCGGCTGCCTGGCTTGGCCTCCCCTCCGACCTGCGCGCCGCGGCGATGCTGACCGCCACGCTGCGCCTGTCCGAGCCGCTCGAAGCGGGGCTGCTCGTGCTGGCGAGCGCGGCCTCGTCGCAGCCCGTGCTCATCGGAGACAACAACCGGGGCAGCTCGCGCGTCCAGCCGGCGCTGATCGCGCTTTTTGCCTCCGCCTGCGCCGAGGCCACGCCGGTGCGGCTCTGCGCGGGGGGCCTCGCGGGCGCGCGCGGCTCCTACGGTTCGGCGAGCGGCGCGCGCCTCTTCCAGCAGACGAGCGGCCTGATCGTCCAGCCCGAGATGGGCCTGCGCGCCTCGGCCGCCGTGCGCCTCTCCAGCCACTTCGAGCTCGGGCTCGAGCTGCTCTCCGCCGCCGCGCTCGGGTCGGCGTCTTTCGTCGTCCAGAGCTCGCCCCCCGTCTCGCGCGCGCTCCCCACCTTCGATGTCGTGGCCGCGCTCCACCTCGGGTGGGAGGCGCTGTGAGCCCCCCTACATTTTCTTTGAAGGTGGGCGGACCGCCAGCACATCCATCGCCAGTGGGTACCCCCGCTGCCGAGAGGGACGATGCCGCATCCGACGTCGAGCTGGTCCGCGCTGCCCGGGACGGCGACGCCCGCGCCTTCCGCGCCCTCTACGACGGCAACTTCGACCTGGTCTTCCGCACCTGCCGGAGGCTGGGCCTGCCCGAGGCCGACGCCGAGGACGCCACCCAGGAGACCTTCGTGGTCGCGAGCCGCAAGCTCGCCGAGTTCGACACCGGCAAGCTCTCCACCTGGCTCTATCGCATCGCCGCGAACCTGGTCTCCGCGCGGCACCGCAAGCGGCGCGTGCGCGAGGCGCTGCGCTCGCTCTGGCTGCGCGAGGAGAGGCCCGAAGTCCAATCGGCCCACGAGGCGTACGAGCAGCGCGAGGCCGCGCGGGGCGTGGGCGAAGTGCTCGCGCGCATGGCGCCCAAGAAGCGCGAGGTCTTTGCCCTCTTCGAGCTCGAGGGCCTCTCGGGCGAGCAGATCGCCGAGCGGGTCGGCTGCAAGGTCGAGACGGTGTGGACGCGGCTGTACCACGCGCGGCGCGAGTTCCAGCGCATCGCGGGCAAGCGGGGCTTGATCGCGGAAGTGGAGACGGGTCGATGAGCGAGCGCAAGGCACAGCCAGCAGCACCGGAACGGCTGAGCCGCGGCGCTGGCCCTGCGTCCGGCTTGCTCGCCCGGGCAGAGACGGCAGCGCTCCCTCCGCCCGGCGCGCGCGACCGCGTCTTTCGCGCGGTGCTCGCCGCGCAAACTCCCGCCCGGCCGCGCTGGGCCTGGGTGGGCGCGCTTTCGCTCGCGGCAGCCTCGGTGGCGCTCGCCCTGCTCTTCTTCCGCCCCGCGGCACCGCTCAAGGCGCCTCCGGTCGGCTCGCTCGCGGCGGTGCAGGGGTCGATCCGCATCCTCGGCGCCGACGGCGCGGTGCTCTCGTCCTTGGCCGGAGCGGCCCTGCCGGCGCGGGCGCGCGTCGAGGTCGCCCCCGGCGGCGAGGCGCTCTTGCAGCTTGGGCTCGCGCGGGCGGCGCTCTCGGAAGGCGCCTCTGCGCGGGCCGGCGACGGCTCGGGAACGCTGACCCTCGAGCGCGGGACCGCGGCCTTCTTTACCCTCTCGTCTTCGACCACCACCATCGCGGCGGGGTCGTATTTCATCGACGCGCACGCCGCCGTGTTCGTCATCCGCCAGCAGGCGCACCGGACCGAAGTTCTGGTGCGCGAGGGCAGCGTGCGCGTGCGCGGCGGCGCCGCCGAGGCCGAGCTTGGGCCGGGCGCGTCCTGGTCGAACGAGGGAAGCGCCGAGGGGCTGGGCGATCCCGAGCAGGCGCTGGCTGCGCGCGCGGCCGGACGTCCCCTCGCGCTGCTCGCGCCGGCGCCAGTTGCGGCGGCTCCGCAGGTGCCCGCGCAGGCCGCCGTCGTGGAGCCGGTGCGCAAGAGGCCCATCGTGCTCGCGAGAGCGCCCAAGGCCGCCCCTCCCGCGCCGGTCGAGGTGGCCTCGCCGGTCGAGAGCGACCAGGCGCTGCACGCGCGCGCCCTCGCACTCGAGCGGTCCGCTGAGTACGCGGGCGCGGCCGCCGCCTATGAAGAGCTCTCGCGCCGCCAGAGCCCGCGCGCCGAGGCCGCCTTGTACGAGCTGGCTCGCGTGCGCCAGCGCTTCCTCGGCCAGCCCCAGGCCGCCCTCTCGGCGCTCGCCGACTACGACCAGCGCTATCCCGACGGTGGCCTCGCGCTCGAGGCCGCGCTCACCTCGGTGGAGGCGCGGCTGTCGCTCGGCCAGCGCGAGCCCGCCCTGCGCCAGATGGACTCGTTCCTCGCCCGGTTCGGCGAGAGCGAGCGCTCCCCCGACGTGCGCTGGCTGCGCGCCTCTCTCCTCGCCGACGGCGGCGACTGCGCCCTGGCGCTGCCCGACCTGCGCGCGCTCTCCACCGGATCGACTCACGCCGATGACGCCTCGTTCGCGCTCGCGTCGTGCGTCCGCAAGTCCGGCTCCCTCGAGGACGCGCGGGCGCAGTTGACCGACTATCGGCGCCGCTTTCCGCAGGGTCGCCACCGCGCCGAGGTGGACGCCGCACTCGGCAGCGAGCCTGCCGGAGCCAAAAGGCCTTGAGAAAGGCACGCGCCGCCGCCTGCGTGGTCGCCCTGGCCGTCGCCTGCGACCAGTCGGTGACGATCGGATCGCGCTGGGTGCGCCAGCAGCAGGTGACCGCGCTCCACGGCGGCACCGTCGCGGTCACGCCCGCCGACTCGGCGGTGCTGGCCGGCGCATCGCTGCGCCTCTTGCCGGGCGATCTTCCCGCCGACACCCTCATCACGCTCGAGGGCGCGACTTCGCTGAGCGGAGAGCCGCGCGCCGCCGGGCCGGCGCTCGCCTGGGGTCCCGCCTCGACGCTGCTGGTGCGGCCCGTGCTGATGACGCTGCCCTACTCGCTCTCGGCCGCGCAGTCGGCCGCCGACCTGATCGTGTTCTCACCGGACACGACCGGCCACGTGCTGCGCATCGAGCATGGCGCGCTCGCGGTGGACGAGCTCCACCATCTGGTGTCGTTCGAGGTTCCGCGGCTCGGCCTCTTCCAGGCCGCGGCGGTGGCGCGGTGCAAGCAGGTCGGCGACTGCGGCGACACCGGCGAGCTCTGCGTCAGCGACGAGTGCCGCGTGCCCTGCGCCGCGCTCGGCTGCGCCTGCTCGGACTTGATCGGCTGCGCGACGGGCCTCGTCTGCCACGGGGACATCTGCCGCCCCCAGTCGGACGGCGGCGGCTAGAGTTGTGGCAGGGTGGCTGCGATGGCGCCGCCCGATCAGCCTGCCCCAGCCCCTGCGCAGGCCCGGGCGCGGTGGCTCAACAAGGCCGTGGTCGGGTTCGGCGTCGCGAGCTTCCTCTCGGACGCGGGCCATGAAGCGGCCACCTCCGCGCTCCCCTCGCTCCTTGCCGCGCTCGGGGCGCCCCCGGCGGCGCTCGGCATCATCGAGGGAGTGGCCGATGCGGGGGCGAGCGTTGCCAAGCTGGCCGGAGGCTTCGCGGCGGATCGGCCAGCGCTGCGAAAGCCGATCGCGGTCCTCGGCTATCTCGTCACCGGCTTGTCGAACGGCGCCTACGCGCTGGCGGGCGGCGCGGGCGGCCTCCTCGCGGCGCGCTCGGTCGGCTGGATCGCGCGCGGCATCCGCGGGCCCTCGCGAAGCGCGATGCTGGCCGAGGCCGTGCCGCCCGAGGCCGTCGGTCGCGCCTTCGGCTTCCACCGCGCGCTGGACACCGCGGGCGCAGTGCTTGGCCCGCTGGCGGCGACGCTGCTTCTGGCCGCCTTGCCCCTCCGCCTCGTCTTCGTGGCGGCGATGGTTCCCGGGGTGCTGGCCGCCGCGGCCTTCGGCCTCCTCGTGCGCCCGCAGCCCGCGCCGCAGCGGCAGACGCTCCGCTTCTGGGAGTCGGTGCGCGCCCTGCCGGCCGGGTACCGCCAGTTTCTGATAGCGGTCTTCCTCTTCGGCCTGGGCGACTTCGCGCGCACGCTGCTGATTCTACGGGCGACCCAGCTCCTCACCGCCGAGCGCGGAGCCACCGCGGCCGCCGCCGTCGCCATGCTGCTCTATGCCTTTCACAACGCGCTCTACGCGCTCGCCTCGTATCCGGTGGGCCATCTCGCCGACCGCCTCTCGCCGCGCAAGCTGCTCGTCGTCGGCTACATGCTCGGCGCCCTCACCGCCCTGCTGGCCGCGCTGGCGACGCCTTCGCTGCCGCTCCTGGCGCTGCTCTTCGCGGTCGCCGGCCTGACGCTCGCCTTCGCCGACACGCTCGAGGAGACGGTCACCGCGCGCCTCGTCTCGCCGGAGCTGCGCGGGACGGCGTTCGGCGTTCTCGCGACCGTCAATGGCCTGGGCGATCTGCTCTCGAGCTCGCTGGTCGGGATCGCGTGGACGGTGCTCGGGCCCCTCTCTGCCTTCGGCGGCGCCGGCGCGCTCTGCCTCGCCGGCGCGCTGCTCGTCGGCGTCACCTATCGACGAACTAATTCACCTTGAGCCGGGGCCGGTGCGGCAGCGGGCAGGAGCGCGCGCCGTGCTTCTCGTCCCACTGCTGGTGATAGTCCTCGCCCTTCCAGAAGCGGCCGGCCGGCGCGATCTCGGTGGTGATGGTCTCGGCGAGCGCTCTTTGCGCCTCCTCGCGCGAGGCCAGCGCGGCCGCCTGCTGCGCCGCAGAGAAGGTGAAGATGGCCGAGCGGTATTGAGTACCGTGGTCCGGCCCCTGCGCGTTGCCGCTGGTCGGATCGTGCGACTGCCAGAAGAAGCGCAAGAGCTGCTGGTAGGAGACTTTGGCGGGGTCGAACTCGACCAGCACCGACTCGGCGTGGCCGGTGCGCCCGGTGCAGACGTCTTCGTAGCTCGGGTCATTCGCCTCTCCGCCCGTGTACCCGACGGCGGTGGCCACAACGCCCGGCACGCGGCGAAAGCGCTCCTCGACGCCCCAGAAGCAGCCCTGCGCGAACGCGGCCAGCTCATTCTTGCCGGCGGCGGCGAGCGGAGTGCCGCGGCCCACCCCACCCGGCTGCTTCCCGCAGGAAGGGTTGCCGATGGCGGCCCCCTGCTCGCCAGGCTGCCCCGCGGCGGCGCCGTTCGAGCCAGAGGTGGCCAGCAAGACTCCAACGCCTGCGACGGCGAGCAACAGCAGCACGACCTTCATGATGCCTCCTGGCCTCAATGACCAACGAGCCGCAAAGGCATTACAACCCTGGCATGGGCTTGTCTGACGCGCCTCGAACACCTGCCGTCTATTTTGGCGCCGGGTGCGCGGCAGCGCTGCTTGCGGCGGCGCTCGACCGGGCCGGAGCCAGGCGCGCGGTGGTGGTGACGACCGCGAGCGTGGCGGCCAATCCGGCGCTCGCCGGTGCCGTCGAGAAGTCCCTCGGTGCGCGCCTCGCCGGACGCTTGCCGGCCATCAGCCAGCACGCGCCGGTGCGCGAAGTGGCCGCGCTGGTGGCGGCCGCGCGCGATCTGGGCGCCGACGCCTTCGTCTCCATCGGCGGAGGCTCGCCCATCGACGCCGCCAAGGCCGCCGCCTGGTCGCTGGCTTCAGGGATCGACCTGGCCGCTCCCGGCGCTCTCGAGGCTGCGCGCGCTGTGCGCCTCGCGGGCAAGCGCGTGCTGCCCCACTTCGCGGTGCCCACGACGCTCTCGGTCGCCGAGCGGTCGGGCTCGGCGGGCTTTTCGTCAGAAGGCGCGCACGACAAGATCGGCGTCGCCGCGCCGGAGCTCATCCCAGCCGCCGTCTTCTACGACGCCGCGCTGGCGCTGCACACGCCGCTGCCGCTCTGGCTCTCGACGGGGATGCGCGCGATCGACCACGCCGTCGAGACCCTCTTCGCGCCGGGCCGCCACGACCACGCCGACGCCTCCGCGCTGCAGTCGCTCCGGCGCCTGCCAGCCGCGCTGCGCGCCGCCAAGGAAGACCCTACCGCCGCCGGCGCGCGGTCTGTTGCGCAGGAGGCCGCGTGGCTCTCGTATGAGCTGCCGGCTGCCGCCGCTGGCCTGAGCCACAGGCTCGGCAAGGCCATCGGCGCGCCCCACCGGATCCCCCACGGCGTCACTTCCTGCCTGGTGCTGCCGCACGCGCTGCGCTTCTATTCGTCACGCAATCCAGCGGCGCTGGCGCAGGTCGCGGAAGCACTCGGCGCGAGCGATGCGGCCGGCGCCTTGGCCGAGCTCATCGCCGCGCTCGGCCTGCCGCAGCGCAGCTCCGCCTTCGGCCTGACCGCAGCCGACTTGCAGATCGCCGCCGCCAAGGTCTCCCGGCCCGAGTGGCCCGAGGCCGAGCTGCTCTCCATCTTGCTCGCAGGCCATTGATCAGGAGGAGTCTGCGGACACGCCCTAGTCAGGAGCAGCGCAAGCGACGCCGGGCGCCACCGGCTCCTCGCGCGGATGGAAGATGAAGTTATTGACGTAGCGCTTCCTATCCTTCGGGTTGAGTTGGAGCGCCGGGGTAAATTCGCGCACCGGCCGCAGCGCTGCGCCCTGGTAATAATGGCCGCAATATCCCAATTGATTCAAATAGGCGAAGACGGCGTCGATCGACTCGTGCACGTGGTGGCGCGCCTCGCACTCGAACACCAGCCGCGGGCGCACCTCGCGCAAGAGCCTCTCCGCGCCGCGGAAGATGCGCAGCTCGTGGCCCTCGGCGTCGCACTTGACGAGCCGCGGGCGCAGGCCTTTGCCGGCCAGATAGCCATCGAGCGTGACCGCTCCCACCGCGCGCGTCTCGGAGCGGCCCTGCAAGAGCCCGCGCTCGAGCGTCGCGCCGCAGGCGGGGCCGCCCTCGGGGATGTGCAGCACTGCTTCGCCGGGCGTGTCCGAGACGGCCAGCTCCTCGACGGTCACGTTGGCGAGCTGCAGCCGCGCCGCCATGCGCCGCAGATAGGCGGCGAGGGCTGGCTGGGGCTCGAAGGCGATGACGCGGCCGCCTTTGCCGACCAGCTTTTGCATCCAATAGAGGTATCCCCCGCGGTGCGCGCCGAGATCGACGGCGCAGTCGCCGGGCCGCAAGGACGCGAGCACGTAGGCGATCTCGCGCGGCTCGACCCGGAGGCGATAGCGCCAGGCGCGCCAGACGAAGGGGATGGGGGAGAGCACGTCATTCAACATCGCCGCTCCGGAGCTTGAGGAGGCTGCTTTGCTTGGCGCTGCCGGAGGTGGTCTCGCGCGCTCGATCGCTTGCCCGCTTCTCGACCCTGAAAGCAAAGGGGCCCGAGCCTCGCGGCCCGAGCCCCTTCGCAAGTCTACGCCTGACGATTACGCCGGGCGGACGTTCTGCGCCTGCAGGCCCTTCGGGCCCTTCTGGACCTCGAACGTCACCTTCTGGCCTTCGGCCAGGGTGCGGAAGCCCTCGGCCTGGATGGCCGTGTGGTGGCAGAACACGTCCTCGCCGCCGTTGTCCTGCGTGATGAAACCAAAGCCCTTCGAATCATTGAACCACTTCACGGTACCGGTGACCATTTCGCTTCTTTCGTTGAATCGGGCGTCATTCGTCCGAACCCAAGGCGTGTTGCAAAGGGCGCGTGGGCAGTAGCAGCCCGCCCGCAGGAAGTCAACAAGCTACTCTTCGGGGATGGGCTGCGGCCCGGGCTTGATGCCGGCGATGTCTGGATCTTCCTGCCCCGGCGCGCGCGGCGGCCGGTTGGCCTTCTCCGTCGAGCGCTTGTCGCGGCGCTCGTCCTTCTCCTTCTGGCGTTCGAGCCGCGCCTGCTCCTTCTGCCGCTTGTTCGATCGTACGAGCGCCATGGGACCTCCGAGAAGAGAAGAGCCCGGTCGCTTGAGCGAAACCGGGCCCCTCGAATGCGCGGGAATCTAACCGGCGAGGGCGCCATTGGCAAGAAACCAGCAAGCGCACGGCCAGCCGGCCGGGTTATCACAGCCCCTCGACCAGGAGGTCCCCGTGCTCGCCCTCGCCCTGCTGCTCGCCGCCGCGCCGGCCTTCCGCGAAGGAGAGGTGGTCCTCCGCGACTTCAAGTTCGCCTCCGGCCAGACGCTGCCCGCGCTGCGCCTGCACTATCGAACGCTCGGCCAGCCGCGGCCCGAGGCCGTCCTCGTCCTCCACGGCACCACCGGCTCGTCGGCCCAGTTCACCGGCGACCAGTTCGCGGGCGAGCTCTTCGGCGACGGACAGCCGCTGGACGCGGGCAAGACCTTCATCGTCATCCCCGACAACCTCGGCCACGGCCAGTCGTCCAAGCCGAGCGACGGCCTGCACGCCCGCTTCCCGCGCTACGGCTACGCCGACATGGTCGAGGCGCAGCGGCTCCTCCTCGAGAAGCTGGGCGTCACCCACCTCAAGGTCATCATCGGCACCTCGATGGGCTGCATGCACGCCTGGGTGTGGCTGGAGAAGAGCCCCGACTTCGTGGAGGCCGCGCTGCCGCTCGCGTGCCTGCCGGTGCAGATCGCGGGGCGCAATCGGGTGATGCGGAAGATGGTCATCGACGCCATCCGCACCGATCCGGCCTGGCGGGGCGGCGAGTACAAGAAGCCGCCGCGGCGCGGGCTGCGGGCGGCGCTCGACGCGCTCCTGGTCATGGGCAGCGCGCCGCTGGTGCTGCAAGGCAGGGCGCCGACGCGCGACGCCGCCGATGCCTTCTACGAAGCGTGGATGAAGAAGCGGCTGACCGAGACCGACGCCAATGACTTCGTCTACGCCTTCGAGGCCTCGAGCGACTACGACCCGCGGCCCGGGCTCGAGCAGATCAAGGCCCGGGTCATCGCCGTCAACTCCGCCGACGACTTCATCAATCCGCC
The DNA here is from genome assembly GCA_038231075.1 of Myxococcales bacterium. Taxonomy (GTDB): domain Bacteria; phylum Myxococcota; class Myxococcia; order Myxococcales; family 40CM-4-68-19; genus JBBRMA01. The sequence goes on from JBBRMA010000006.1 coordinate 36,980, forward strand.
CGAGCTCGGCATCCTCGAGCGCGAGGTGGCCCGCGTGCCGCACGGCAAGGCGGTCGTGCTGCCCATCAGCGAGGCCACCCGCGGCCACGGCACGCACACGCTGCCGGCGCTGTGGAAGCAATACCTACTTGAGTTGTTGAGTTCACCCGCCACTCAATGAGCGCGGACGAACGCCGCCAGCGCGCGCTTGACGTCGGCGTCTTGCAGGAGCTCGACGTGGCCGCTCCGGCTCACCAGCTCGTCGTGCGGGAACGAGGGGCGCGCGCTTTTGGACGGGACGGTGCCGTCGCCATCCGCCTTGGTCGCGTGCTCCAGATCTGCGAGGTGGACCCTGGCCTCGGTCGGGTGCCCCTCGCCCACGACGACCAGGGAAGGCACGCTCGGCGAGACACCTTCCAGCTCGCGCCAGTGGCCCTCGCGCGCGCGGAGGACGCTGCGCAGTTCGTTGCGATAGGCGGGGTCCGCGCGGATTGACGGATCCTCGAAGACGCCGCGGCCGGAGGCGATCCAGAACTCCTCCGTGTAGGGATCTCCGCCGGCGTCGAGAAAGTCCTTGTCCTTGGGCGCCAGCTGCCACGCGGCCGGGAAGCTGAAGAGCGCATCGCGCGAGAGCAGGGCATGGTTCCGCCCGGCGGTGTCGCCGCGAAAGAAGTCCTTGAAGATGGTCGGCGCGCCGGCGAACGGCGTGCCCACGAAGGCGACGCGGGCGATCTTGGCGTTGCCCCGGCGCAGGCAGTGGAGCGCCACGAGGCCGCCCATGCTGTGGCCGATGACTGCCACCTTGGTCGCGGGCAGCCGGTCGATGAACGCGCACAGCTCGCGGCCCGTGTCGCGCACGTCGAGCCGCCAGTCGTACGGGAAGGTCACAAACCCGGGCAGCGAGTCGCGGCCGAACTCGAGGAAGCTCAGGTACACCTCGGCGCCGAAGAAGAGCACCGAGAGCTTCGTCATCAGCCCGTCGGGGTGCAGCGGGCCGAAGCGCAGCCCCTCGCGCTGCCCCTCGAAGGGCAACGCCAGCGAGCGGTCCCCCGAGGAGAGCCCCTGCGTGGGCGTCAGCCAGGCGCGCTGCCCGTCTTCCGCGGCCAGGAAGGTGCCCTTGTAGCCGGGCACGAAGACCACGGCCTCGCCGTGCGGCGGCGGGAGCACGGGCGGCGCCGCCGTCCTGCACGCGACCCCGAAAAGCAAGAGCAGCGTGCCAGCTTTGACGAGGACCATTGCTGCTCATACTCCGTTTCCGCGCTGATATCGGATTGGTCCGCCCGCCTCGCGCTGAGACGGTCAGTCGATCTTCTTCCCTTCCTGCAGGTCGCCGATGATCTTCTCGAGGTTCTTCTTGTTGCCAGGGTCCGGCGCCTGCACCACCGCGAGCTTCGCCTCTTCGAGGGCCTTGGCGTTGTCGCCCATTGCCGCATAGCCGCGCATCAGCCCGACGTGCACCGGCCACTGGTTCGGGTGGCGCTCGGCGTTGATCTTGAAAATGCGCAGCGCCTCGTCCTTCTTGCCCGCGGTCAGGAGCTGCCTGCCGAAGAGGTGCAGGTCGGTTGGCTTGGCGGTGGGGTGCGCGAGGGCCTTGGCCTCGGTCTGCTTTGCCAGCTCCGCGTGCCCGTTCGCCTCCTGCGCCCGCGAGAGCGTCATCAGCGTGCCGAAGTTCTCGTCGCCGCCGGTGGCCTGATTGGCCGCGGCCTCGGCCCACTTCTGCGCGTCGGGCAGGTCCACCTTGTTTTGCAGCGCGTAGTCGGCGGCTTGCTTCTGGTTCTGCCACAGGAAGCCCGGGAACCCGCGCAGCTCGTTGCGCACGCCGGCCAGCCACAGCTCGGGGGCATGCTCGACCGTGATGGTGATGGGAACTTGAAGCTCGTCCCACTTGAGGGCCAGCGTCGCCTTGGCGGGCTCGCGCTCGGTGAACTCATACGCGAGCCACTCGTGGAACTCGCTCTTGGCGGGCTTGACCTGGACCCGGAGCGCGTCCTCCTTCGGGTCGTACGAGAAGCTGCCCCAGGCGTGCGTCTCCTTGGAGAAGATCACGGTCCACTCCTCCGGTCCGGGGATCATGTGCACGCCATACTTGCCGGCGGCCAGCGCGCGGCCCTGGATCTTCACCTCGTGCGAAGTGGTGAAGATGGTGTTCTCGTTCGCGCCCGCGCGCCAGGGGCACTTGGTGCAGTTGTTGAAGCCCAGGTCCGAGAGCCCGTACGCCACCAGCTTGCCGAAGATCTTGCCGCGCCGATCATTGCCGTTGAGCGTCACGCGCGGGCTTGAGTAATCGACGCTCACCGTCACGGGTCCGATCTGCTGGGTGACCGTGGCCTTCTGGTTCTCGCCGCTCGGTGGCAGGGACAGCGTCTGGGCGAAGGCCGGCGCAGACAGCGCGAGCGCGAGCGGAATCAAGGCGTGACGAAGCGGCGAAAGCATGGGTGCCTCCAGCGTAGTAGGTCAGCTGTCAGACACCCGGTCTGGAACCTGTTGCGAAAAGAAAGGAGCCAGCGCCGAGGGTGAAAGCTCTTGCTGTCTACTGCCCGGCAAACGTGTCGCAGTCCTTGGCCGAGCCGCTGTCGAAGCCGCGGCGGAACCAGCGCGAGCGATCGGCCGCCGAGCCGTGGGTGAAGCTCTCGGGCGAGACGCGGCGGCCGGCCATCTTCTGGATGTGGTCGTCGCCCACGGCGGCGGCGGCGCGCAGGCCGGCCTCGACGTCGCCCGGGTCGAGCAGCTTGCGGGCGGCGGCAGTGTGGCCCCAGACGCCGGCGAGGCAGTCGGCCTGCAGCTCGATCTTCACCGATAGAGAGTTGCGCAGCGACGGGTTGCGCTGCTGCTCCGCCTGGACCTTGCCGCTGATGCCGAGGACGTTCTGCACGTGGTGGCCAAGCTCGTGGGCGATGACGTACGCCTGCGCGAAGTCGCCGGGCGCGCCGAAGCGCTGCGCCAGCTCGCGATAGAAGCCAAGGTCGATGTACACGCGCTCGTCCACGGGGCAATAGAAGGGCCCCATCTCGGCGCCGGCGGCCCCGCAGCCCGAGCGGGTCTGGTCCCAGAAGAGCACCATCTTGGCGTCGTGGTACGGGTGCGCCGAGCCAGCGAGCGCCTGCGACCAGGTCTTTTGCGTGTCGTTGAAGGTGCCGATGGCCACCTTCTCCAAGCCCTGCTCCGCCCTGCCCCGCTGCGTGGTCTCCGGGTTGGTCGCGGGGGCCGAGGACACGGCCGGCGCCCCGGTGCCGTCGGCCGGCTGGGCGCCGCCGAGCAGCGAGAAGAGGTCGGTGCGAAACACCATGCTCAAGATGAAGACGATGACGGTGCCGCCGAGCCCAAGCTTCAGGCCCGCACCCCCGAGGCCACGGCGGTCTTCAACGTTCGAGCGGTCGCTGTCCGAGTCGCCGAGTTGCATCGGCCAATCTGGGCGCCTGTCCACCGGAACGGCAAGGGCCAACCAGGGGGAAGAGCCATGAATCGCACCGTCGAGAGGCGCTCAAGGGCCTGCGCCGCTGAGCGCGGTCTCGCGGTCCGAGGCGGACTTTGCCAGCGCCGGGTGGGCCGCGAAGAGCTCGTCCACAGTGGCGACTTCGGGGGTCAGCGCGAGCGCGGCGAGCAGGCGCGCCATCCAGCGCAGCGTCAGCCCCTCGTCGAAGATGTGGCCGATGCCATGGGCCGCGGTGTACTTGCGCAGCGCCCGCACCATGCTGGCCGCGCCCAGGTCGGGCCCGTCGCGGCGGAGCAGGAGCAGCGCGAGCCGCACGTGCTCGCGGTGGCCGAAGAGCGCGGGAGGGATCTCGGCCGCCTCCATCGCCCTGAGGAACTTCACGTCCGAAAGCTCGCGCATGTGGGCCGAGAGTTTCGCCAAGGCGCGTCTCAAGGCAAGGCAAAGCGCGCGCGCCGCTGCCTTGCCGGTCTAGATCTGCGGTAGAATTATCGGATGAGAGCGAACCACCCGAGCGCCGATGGCTGAGAGCCCCCAAGTGTTGGGGGGACGTTTTCAGCGGCTGGCCCTGCTCAAGCAAGAGCTTGGCGTCGAGACGCTGTTGGCTTCAGATCTATTGAATGGCGGCCATGTGGTCCTCAAGTCGGCCCGCGCGTCCGCGCTGCCGGCCGCCGCGCACGAGCGGGCCCTGCACCACGCCTACCTGCTCGCCGAGGCGCAGTGCCCGTTTCTGGCCTCGCCGCTTGCGGTCGGCCAGCACGACGGGCTCGTCTATGTCGCCACCCGCTTCGTGCCGGGCGAGCCGCTCGCGCAGCGCCTGTTGCGCGGGCCGCTCGGCACCTCGGCGGCGCTGGCCGTCGGGCGCTGCCTCCTGGGGGCGCTGCAAGAGACGCACGCGCGCGGCGTCCTGCACCGCGGCCTCTCCACCTCCTGCGTCATCGTCGCCGAGGAGCCGGACGCCCGCGCGACGCTCATCGGCTTCGGGCTGTCGCGCGGCGCCTCGCTCGGGTCGGCGCTGCGCAGACCGCAGCTCCAGGACGTCCTCTACCAGTCTCCCGAGCAGTCGGGCGCGATCGGCCGGCGGGTGGACGAGAGCGCCGACCTCTACTCGGCGGGCGTGGTGCTCTACGAGTGCCTCGCGGGTCGCAATCCGTTCCGCGCCGACACCATCGGCGAGGTGCTGCGGCGCCACCTGAGCGTCGCGCCGCTGCCGCTGCGGGGGCTCGGCATCGCCGTTCCGCGCGCGCTCGACGAGCTGCTCCAGCGGCTCTTGCGCAAGGATCCGCGCGAGCGCTACCAGTCGGCGAGCGGCGCGCTGCAGGACCTCGAGGACATCGCGGCCGCGTGGGAGGCCGGCGGGCTCGAGTCGCGGGTCATCGTCGGCGCCCGCGACGTGCGGCGCGACCTGGCCGAGCCGGCGTTCGTCGGTCGCGAGGGAGAGCTCGCTACCCTCGAGAAGGCGCTCGACCGGGCCGCCGGCGGCGAGGGCTCGCTGTTGCTGGTCGAGGCCGAATCCGGCGGCGGCAAGACGCGGCTCCTGGACGAGCTGGCCGAGCGCGCCCTGCTCCGCTCCGCCTGGGTCCTGCGCGGCGGCTGCATCGACCGCGGCGCCCCGCTGCCCTACCAGCTCTTCGACGGCATCGCGCGCTCGGTCTCCGAGGCCTGCGAGAGTGAGCCCGGCCTGGGCGCGCGGCTCAGCGCACAGCTCGGCCACGAGCGTGACGCCGTCTGCGACGTCTTCCCTGAGCTCTCCGCGGCGCTCGGCCTGCAGGCGCCCGTGCCGCCGGTGCCAGAGGAGGTGCGCCAGGCGCGCGCCCCCCGCGCGGTGGCCGCGCTGCTCAGAAGCCTTGGCACCGAGGCGCGACCTGCCGTGGTGCTGCTCGACGATCTGCAGTGGGGCTCCGAGCGGTCCGCGCAGGTGCTCGATCAGCTCCTCCTGCCGCGCCCGGGATCGCACCATCTGCTGGTGGTGGGCGCCGCGCGATCGGAAGAGGTGGAGGCCGCCCATTGGCTGCGCCGGATCCCCTCGCCGCATCGGCTGGTCTTGCAGCGGCTCTCGACCGCCGAGGTGCGCGACCTGGTCGCCTCGATGGCCGGACCGCTCCCAGCCGAGGCGCTGGCCGAGGTGGAGCGGCTGGGCACGGGCAATCCCTTCCTCTGCTCGGCGGTGTTGCGCGGGCTGGTCGAGACCGAAGCGCTGGCGTTCGGCAGCGGCGGCTGGCGGGTGGAGCAGGAGGCGCTGCGGCACACGCAGGCCTCGAACGAGGCCGGGATCTTGCTGGCGCGCCGGCTCGACACGCTGCCGCCCGATGCGCTGGGGTTGCTCGGCGCCGGGGCGCTCCTCGGAAAGGTCTTCGACCTGTCGCTGGCCGCCGAGCTGAGCGGGCTTGGCCTCGCGAGGTCTTTGGCTGCGCTGGACGCGGGGCGAGGCCGGCACCTGCTCTGGCCCTGCCCCGACGAGGGCTTCTGCGCGCTGGTGCACGACAAGGTCCGCGAGGCGCTGCTGCTGCGGCTCTCGCCCGAGGCGCGGCAGGCGCTGCACCTGCGCGCCGCCGAGCTCTATGAGAAGCGTCCCGGCGACCAGTCGTTCGCGCTCGCCTACCACTTCGACGCCGCTGGCCAGCCCGGCCGCGCCCTGCCCCACGCGCTCGCCGCCGCCGAGCAGGCCCGCGCGCGCTCGGCCTTCGAGACCGCGCTGCGCTACTACCGGATCGCCGAGGCGGGCGCCGTGCAGGAGGGTCCCGCGGCGCGGCTGCGCGTGGCCGAGGCGCTCTGCCACGTGCTCGCCATCCGCGGCTGCTTCGACGAGGCCGCTCTGCAGCTGCAGAGCGCGCTCTCCTTGGTCGAGTCGCGCGAGGACCGCGTGCGGCTGCAGCGGCTGCTCGGCGAGATCCACTTCCGCAGCGGCGCGCAAGGAGCGGCGGGCCGGGTGCTCGGCTCGGCGCTGCGCGCGCTCGGCATCTGGGTGCCCGAGGGCCGCGCGGGCATGGTGGTCGCGCTCCTCGGCCTCGGCGTTGCGCACCTCTGGCGGGCGGTCTCGCGGCGCCTCTTCGGCGAGCGCGTGCGCCCTCGCGCGCCCGAGCGGCAGCAGCTGGCGATGGAGCTCTGCAGCCAGCTCGCCATCACTGCCGTGCTCGAGCGCGGCCCGCTTCCAGCGCTGGTCGCCGGCATGCGCGCCCTCTCCGTGGCCGAGCGCTTCGAGGCCCAGCCCGCCAGCGTCGCGCACGCCTACGCGGCCTACGCGCTCACGCTCTCGATGCTGCCGTGGATGGACCGCGCCCTCTACTTCGCCGCCCGCGGCGCCGAGATCGCCCGCAAGCTCGGCGACCCGCACGTGGACGCGCGCAACGCCCACGGCTACGCGGTGCTGCTCAGCTTCGCCGGCCAGTACGCCGAGTCGGTCGCGATCGACCGGCGCATCGTGCCCATCCTCGAGAAGCTCGGCGACGTCACCTACGCCGGCTACGCGCGGGGTCGCATCGGCGTCAACCTCTACTACCAGGGCCAGCTCCGCGAGGCCGCCGCCATCGCCGAGAGCTTCCACCGCCAAGGCGGCGAGGCGAGCGACACGCAGGCCCATTCGCAGATGCTCGAGTACTGGAGCAAGGCGACGCTCGGGCGCATCCCGGCGCGGGCGGTGGCCGCAGCGCGCGCGCGCTACAAGGCGCCGCAAGAGCTGGTCTCGGCAGCCATGGCCGAGGGGATCCGCCTGCTCGCCGAGTGCCGCCCCGCCGCCGCGGCCTCCGAGTTCCGCCAGGCGGACCGGCTGGTGGAAGAGGCAAAGCTGCGCGGGCACTACGCGGGCAACCGCGCGGTCTGGCTCGCCACCGCCCTGCGCCACGAGGCCGAAGAGCTGCCGCCGCACGCGCAGGCGAGGCGCGCGACGCTCATGCGCGAGGCCTCCGCTGCCTGCCGCGAAGGGCTGAAGGTCGCCCGGAGCTTCCCCTCGTCCCTGCCCCACGCCCTGCGCGAGCTCGGGTACGTGGAGGCCTGGCGCTGCCGCCCGGACCGCGCCCGCAAGGCCCTCGACCGATCGCTGAAAGTGGCGAGCGAGCGCGGCATGCTGGCCGAGCACGCCCGCAGCCTGCTGGCGCGCGGCGAGGTCGGCCTCTGGCTCGGCTGGCCCTTCGCCGCCGACGAGCTGCGCGAAGGGACCGAAGGGCTGCGCGCGCTCGGCGCCGAGCCTCTCTCCACCCGCCGGCGGCCGGGCGATGGCGAGGAGGTGACGGTCTCGCTCCTCGACCGCTTCGAGCAGGTGCTGTCCGCGGGCCGCTCCATCGCCTCGGCGCTCTCGGCCAACGCGGTCCACGCAGCCATGCTGGACGCGGGCACGAGGCTGCTCCGCGCCGACTCGTGCCTGGTGCTCGACGCCGCGCCACCGCACCGCGTGCTGGCCTCCACGCCCTGGGCGTCCGCTCCCACCGAGGCCGCGCTGGCGCTGGCGGACCAGGCGCTCAAGTCGGGGCGCGCGGTGGTGGCGCTGCAGCAGCCCGACCGCTCCTTCACCGCCCGCTCGGCGCTCGCCGCGCCAGTGCTGGCCCACGGCGCTCCCGTCTGCTGCCTGTTCACCTCCAGCAACCGCGTGCAAGGCCTCTTCGGCGAAGAAGACGAGCGGCTCGCCGGGTTCATCGCCGCCCTGGCCGGGGCCGCGCTCGAGAACGCCGAGCACCTCGCCGCGCGCGAGGTGGCCGAGGGCGAGGTGCGCCACCTCACCGAGTCGGCCATCAGGGGTCAGGAAGAAGAGCGGCGCCGCCTCTCGCTCGCCCTCCACGACGGCGCGGGCCAGGTGCTGACCGCCGTGCTCTTGCAGCTCGACGCGCTCGACCCCGCCGATGCGCAGGGCGTGGCGCTGCGCCTCGCGGGCATGAGCAAGCTGATCAAGGCGCTGCTCGAGGATCTGCGCGGCCTGACCCACGATCTGCGCCCCGCGGCGCTCGATCAGCTCGGCTTGCCGGCGGCGCTGCTCGAGCTGGCCAAGGCCGGCAGCGCGGGCGACCTGACCGTGGAGTTTCACGCCGATCCGCCTGGGATCCTCACGCCGCCCGATGTCTCCATCGCCTTCTTTCGCATCGCCCAGGCCGCGATGGGAAATCTCTCGCGCCACGCCGCGGCAACCCACGCGACCATCTCGCTCACCGAGCGCGCAGGCGCCCTGCGGCTCGAGATCGCCGACGACGGCCGGGGCTTCGACCCGTCCGCCAACGCCAGCGCCGGCATCGGCCTGATCGGCATGCGCGAGCGCGCCATCTGGCTCGGCGGCTCCTGCCGCATCGAGAGCGCCCCGGGCAGAGGAACGCGCGTCCTGGTCGAGGTCCCAAGCCCCCCGGCCGGCAAGTAGCGGGGCCGCGCACAAATCCAACCGGGCCGCACGGCCGTACCAGAGGCGATCTCCACAAGGAGCCGCTCAAATGGTCAAGGTCGCCCTGCTCGCCCGCCTGAAGGCCAGGCCCGGCAAGGAAGCTGAAGTCGCGAAGTTCCTCGCCGGCGCGCTGCCGCTTGCGCAGGGGGAAAAGGCGACCCCGCTCTGGTTCGCGCTCAAGTTCTCGGAGAGCGAGTACGGCGTCTTCGACGCCTTTGCCGACGACACCGGCAGGAAGGCCCACCTCGGCGGCGAGATCGCCAGGGCGCTGATGGGCCGAGCCTCCGAGCTGTTCTCGGAGCCGCCCAAGATCGAGCAGGTGGACCTTCTCGCCGCCAAGGTCACGAGCTGATCCGCGGCGCGCTTCTCTACTGACGAAGCGCTTCACACTCCCCGCCGTCTGCCCCTGCGGCAGACAGGGGCTTGCCGTCACTCGAGCAGGGCTTTGCTCTGGCGCAGGCGCTCGACCGTCTGCCCCTTGAGCCTCTCCACCTGCGCTCTCGAAATTCCGAGGTGGCTGAGCAGGTCCGGAGCGACCTCGATTGGCGCCAGGTCCTCGGGCAGCTGGAGCTCCTTGCACACCAGCTCCGCCAGCCCAAGCAGGCACAGGAGCTGGCTCCGGTCCGACGCCTGGCCCTTTCCGTGGTGGTCCCTGCAGGCCTCGATCACCTCAGCCGGCAGGTCCCAGGCCGAGGCGATGGTCGCAGAGATCGCCGCGTGGCTCTCGGCGATGGTGGCCAGCTCGACGCCGTTGAGCGCGAGGCCCATCTCGTCGGAGACGCGCACCAGGAACGCCGCGCCCGCGTCGCAGAACAGGCCGGTCAGGTAGGCCGTCTCGGGCGGGACGCTGGGAAACAGATCGATCGCGGCCTGGCGCATGCACACCGCGCGCGCCCAGCTGCGGCGCCACTGCGCGTCGACGATGGCCCGCGCCTTGGGGGTCGCCACCTCGAAGAAGCGGCGGGCGAAGAGCGTCTCCACCACCATGCCGATCTCGCGATTGCCGATGCGGGCGATGGCCGCGCCCAGATCCGGCGCCCGCGCGTAGCCGACGAACAGGGGGCTGTTGGCGAGGCGGAGGATGCGGCCGGTGAAGTGGGGATCGCGCTCGATGACGGCGCGGATCTGGCCGGCGGAGACATCGTGCCGGGCCAGCATCCGCCGCACGACCAGGGCCACCGTGGGCTGCGCGGGCAGCGCGATCTCGCCTTGCCGGAGCCGGGCCAGGACCTCCGAGAGCGTGATCGGCCCCTCCCGCGCGACCGGGCCTCCAGGTGAATCGGCAGGTGGGAGGCTCCCGCGGGCCGCCGGCGCGTCCGGGGCGACCTGCGCCGGACTGATGCTGCCGAGTCGGGCCGGCTCCAGGCGCGCCTTGCGCCTCGCCAGCGTCCGCGTCACCACCTCGGCCAGCTCGCCGGCGGTCCAGGGCTTGACGAGGAAGTCCACCGCGCCGTCGCGCAGGCACTCGATGACGTCGTGCATGTCGCCTTCGCCGCTCATTCCCACCAGCGGCACGAGCGGGTTCTGCGCGGCGATGCGCCGGATGGCCTCGTGCCCGCCCATCCCCGGCATGCGCAGATCGACGAGCGCGAACGAGACGTCCGCTTTGCCCAGCTCCTTGAGCGCCTCCTCGCCGGTCCCCGCCTCGATCACGTCCTCCTGCCCGAGGGGGTGCAGCGCCCGCCGCAGCGCTCCCCGAACGAACTCGTCGTCGTCGATCACCAGGATGGAGGCGGCAGACATGCAACCCACCAATCGGCGCCGCCGGTCTCGTCTTGAGTCTCTCTCGCACTGGCAAGGGCTCGGCTTCTTGCCTCCTCCCCCGCCCTGGCGCTCCGGCCCTTGATGGGAGCGGCTCGGCGGCACCGAGACGGTCAAGCTCGACGCGCGGCTCATCGACGCCACCAACAAGGACCTGGAAGCCGCGGTGGCCGAGAAGACGTTTCGCAAAGATCTCTACTCTCGCTTGAACGTCTTTTCGCTCTTCGTACCGCCGCTGCGCGAGCGCCGGCCCGATATCGTGCTGCTCGCCGACCACTTCCTCCTCAAGTTTTCCCGCCGGCACGGGCGCGGCACCAAGCGCATCGCCACCCCGCCATCGATATGCTCTTCAGCTATCACTGGCCCGGCAACGTGCGCGAGCTGGAGAACACCATCGAGCAGGCCGTGCTGGTCTGCGACGGCCAGGTCGTGCACGCCCACCACCTGCCGCCAACTCTACAGACTGCCGAGGCGTCCAATACCGCTCTTGCCGAGCCGCTCGAGGACGCCGTGGGCCGGGTAGAGAAGGACCTGATTCTCGACGCACTCAAGTCGGCGCGCGGCAACGCGGCCAAGGCGGGGCGGCTGCTCCGCACCACCGAGCGCGTGCTGAAACTACAAGATCAAGAAGCACGGCATCGACGCGCGGCACCTCAAGAGCGGCGCCAACCAGGCTAGCCGCAATGCCAGGCAAATCAGCACAGGTACCGGCCGCCGGCAGGCAGAGGCCCGCCGCTCGGAACGGGCGCCCACCCGCGTATTGTGGCTCGCTGCGCTCGCATCGATCGGATTTCTTGCCGCGGGAGCCCTTAATCCTCGCGACAGGCCTCTGCCTGCCAGCGGCCTATTTGCTTATCTGCCTGACATTGGGAGGGGAGTAAGAGAGACGTCAGGTAGTCGCGTTTCAGGACTCAAGCTGACTCATGGAGTTCCCTTTTCCAATTCTCCCAATGTCTGGCAAATAGGCAGCGGGCAGGCGGGAACCCGTCGAGAGGATTAAGGGCTCCCGACGCAAACTCTAACAATGCGAGCGCAGCGAGCCACCTCTGTCGGGTGGGCGCCCGTTCCGAGCGACGGGTTCCCGCCTGCCCGCGGCCGGTACCTCACCGGCGCCTGTTTGACGGCCATTGCCTCTAGAGCCTAGGCGGCGATCAGGATCGCGATGTCCTGGTATCCATCGGCGGCGCGGCCAGACCAGCTCCCGTGAATCACGGGGCTGTGCAGCTTGAGTCCGGCGTCCACGAGGAGCAGCTCGAAGTCGCCCGGCAGATAGGCCACTGCCTCCTCGGGCGACAGGAGCGATGCAATCCAGGATCGGTCCTGGCGCCGGTGCGGGAACCGCAGGCCGCGCTCTCGCCCGCGCGAGAGCGCGTCGGACTCTGCATCGAGCACGAAGAGCGAGGCAAAGACCATCGCGCCGGGGCGCATCACCCGCCGGAACTCGCGCAGGTACTGCTTCACGGCCTTGGGGAAGAGGTGCGTGAAGACCGACTGCAAGAGGATGCGATCGACGCTGGCCGCCTCCACGGGAAGTCGCGCGTCCTCGCTCTCCATCACGCCGGTCGGGTTGTAGAGTTCGCTCTTGATATCTAGATGAATAAACTCAAAGCGCGGGTGTCTCGCGGAGATGTGCCGCTTGCACCAGGCGATGCTCGGAGGAGTGATATCAATCCCGGTATAGCGACCCTCGGCCGAGAGGAGCCTCGCGAGCTGCATGGCGTCACGGCCCACCCCGCAGCCGATCTCGAGGACGTGGTGCGCGGGAGCGATCGGCGTCAGGCGCTGGTAGTCGCGCAGGTGGTGCAGCCCGATGGCTTCCCAGCTCTCCGCGTGCGACCCCGTCAGCTCGAGCAGGTGGCGCGGAATCTGATATCCCCCATAGGCGAAGGTATCGGTCCGGTGCAGGCCGAGCAAGGTATGGAGCGCTTGCCGGAAGGACCGGTTGAACTCAAGCTGGGGCCGCTGCACTTCCTCTAATAGAGGCGCGGCCAGCTTCCCCAAAAGGGCGAGCGCGCCCGGCGGCGGGCCGGCATCCAGCCGCTCGAGCTCCGCCAGGATCGCGCCGCCGGGTTGAGTTGAAGCAGCGGCCTGCAGCGCCTGCAGGGCCAGCCGGTTCCACCGCGCCTGGCGCGCAAACAAAGCGCCGCCGCCGGGGATCCGCTGCGCGAGCTCTTCGCAAGAAGCGCGGGCGGCCATGCCTGCGGCCAGCCCGCGGGCGAGCGCCAGCGCCTCTTGATTGAAGCGGTGCTGCGCCGAGAGCAAAGACGGCAAGAGGGGATAAAGCGCGGACAAGGCAAGCTGCTTGAGTTGAGTCACAGCCCGTCCGCCGGTGCGGCGATGCGAGCGCGGCACGCGTCCTGGCAGGGCCGACGCGAATTGTCCGGCGCGCGCGAGCGCGGAAGGAAGCGTGGGCCAGGCAAGCTCGTCTTCTAACCATGGGGTCGGGGTCACGCGCCGACGTTAGCATCGAAGAAGCTCGACGGATCGCGCGCCGCTTTTCTTCACCTCGACCAACGAAGCAAATGACCTATCCCGCTCTATCGAATCGTCGTGAAGAAATTCCGGCTGTCCTCGTCAGAGCAGTTGCCGTGCAGTGACCGTCCGGCAGCGTCGCGAATGCTTCGATACCGGAGCATTCGAAGAGTACTGGCCTGTTCGTGTTCCGGACATCTATCGATTGGTCTGTTGGAGCGCGCTCCCGCGCGTCTCCAATCCGCACGGCTTTGCAATCACCCAGACCCTACCCGAGGAAAATCATGAGAACGAGACGCAAGAGCCTGCAGTGGACCGCGGTGCTGGTGTCCCAGCTTTGCGTTGCCGGCGCCGCGGCGGCGCAGGAAACGGCAGCTCCTCCGCCTGCCAATGCACCGACCGAGACCGTCGGCGGGCCGGCCGCGCCCGAGGAAGCAGGCATCCCCGCCAAGAAGCAGGTCGAGGAAGAGGTGGTGGTCACCGGCTCGCGCGTGCGCCGCAAGGACCTGACCACCGCGGCGCCCGTGGCCGTCATCAGCCGCGAGCAGATCGCGGCCAGCGGCATCGCCTCCATCGGCGACTTCCTCCAGCAGATCCCCGAGCAGTCAGGCGCGCTCAATACCAACGTCAATAACGGTGGAAACGGCGAAACCACCATCAGCCTCAGAAACCTCGGCGCCAACCGGACGCTGGTGCTGGTGGATGGCAAGCGCTGGGTCAACGGCGGCGCCGGCGCGGGCACCACGGTCGATTTGAATACCATTCCTACTTCGGCCATCGAGCGCATCGAGATCCTCAAGGATGGCGCCTCGGCGGTCTACGGCTCGGACGCCATCGGCGGCGTCGTCAACATCATCACCCGGCGGCGACCGACCGGCACCGAGCTCAACGCCTATACCGGGCTCAGCCCGCACGGCGACTCGCAGCAATATGACCTGGCCTTGACGACCGGCATCAGCGGCGACAAAGGCGCCTTCCTCTTCAGCGCCAACTACTTCCGGCAGGAGTCGATGCTCGCGGCCAACCGCGACTGGGCGAGCAAAGCGCTGACCTACAACTACAGCACCGGGAAGATCTCGCCCGGCGGGTCGGGCACCGTCCCGCAAGGCCGGGCCAGCGTCGATCCGTCCACCTGCACCACCGAGCTCTGCAAGGAGCTGTTGGCCGCCTACGGCCCAGGGAAGAAGACGTTCATCAACGACCCGAACACCAAGGATCCCGTGGGCGACCCGGTCGTCGGCGGCTGGCGCAAGTACATCTCGGCAGGGGCCACCAACGACCTCTATAACTATCAAACGGTCAACTACCTGATCACGCCTTCGCAGCGCATCTCGTTGTTCGCCAACGGCGACTATCATTTGAATGACTTCGCGCGCGCCTACGTCCAGGGCTCGTTCACCAACCGCCAGTCGAGTGTACTCACCGCCCCGGAGCCGCTGGTCATCGGCAACTTCGGCGCCACCATCGACGCCTCCAACCCATACAATCCGTTTGGCGTCCCCATCACCGACGCCCGGCGGCGCCTCGTCGAGCTGTCGGGCCGCGCCGTCGGTTCCGACATCGACACGGTGCGCCTGGTCACCGGCGTGGACGGCACCCTGCCCGCCGAGACCGGACCGCTCCGCGGCACCTTCTGGGACGTGGCCTTCATGTACGGCCGCACTTCGGGCGTGACGACGACCAATGGCTCGCTCAATACCAATCAAATCGCCAACGGCCTGGGTCCGGCGTTCGTCGATCCCACCGCGGCCAGCGGCTATTCGTGTGGCACCGATCCCAAGAAGGGCGGCACTGGAGCGATTCCGGGCTGCACGCCGGTCAACCTCTTTGCGGGCCAGGGGCCCATCACGCCTGATATGGCCGCCGCGCTCGGCGCCTATAAAGGAATCAACGATGGCTTCACCCAGATCGCGATGGTGAACGCCAACGTCAGCAAAGAGCTCTTCTCGCTGGCCTCGGTGCGCCCGGTGGCCGTCGCAGCCGGATATGAGCATCGGCGTGAGTATGGCGGAGCGTTCCCGAACCCGGTGGCGGTGGCCGGGCTCGACACTGACTTCAACGGCAAGGTCACGCAGGGCTCGTTCAACGTCAACGAAGGCTATGCCGAGCTCGATATCCCCGTCATCAGCGGCATCGCCGGCGCTGACGATCTAGAAATCCAGCTCGCCGCGCGGCTCTTCAACTATTCCACCTTCGGCACCGACAACACGTACAAGATCGGCGGTCGGTACCGGCCCATCCGCGACGTCACCATCCGCGGGACGTACTCGACCGCCTTCCGCGCGCCGAACGTGAGCGATCTGTACGGCGGACAGGGCCCGGCTGCAGAGGTCGCCGTCGATCCCTGCGCCAATACGGTGCCCGGCACGGCGATCTCGAACCAGTGCCGGTCGCAAGCCGGCAAGCAAGGGACCGCGCCTGGTCTCGCTGACAACAACCTGGACACCAGCACCCAGATCAACTCAACCGTCGGCGGAAACCCTGCCCTGAAGCCGGAGACGGCAAAGATCGGCACGGTCGGCATCGTCTTCGAGCCCACCTTCTTGAAGGGCTTCTCGGCCACGGTGGACTATTGGACGGTCTCGCTCACGCAGGACGTGGCCGTCATCACCACGCCCATCATCCTCGCTGGCTGCTACCCGGCCGCCGGACCCACGCCCAATGCGCCCGTCAACCAGGGCTACTGCGACCTGATCCAGCGCAGCCCCACCACAGGCCAGCTCTTCAATGTCTTCGACCTCAACCAGAACGTCGGCACCCTGACGACGCAAGGCATCGATGTCGCCGCGCGCTACTTCATGAACACCGACGTCGGCCGCTTCGGCTTCCTCTTCGACGCGTCCTACCTGGTCAAGTTCGACCAGACCTTTGCCGACGGCTCGGTGGTGAAGGCTGCCGGCAACTATGACTCGGGCTCGGGGGCGCCGGTCGGCGGGGTGACCCCGCGCTTGAAGTTCAACGCGGGCCTGAACTACAGCATCGGCGGCTTCAGCGCGGGCCTGCGCGGCCGCTTCATCGGCGGCTTTACCGAATGCGCCGGCGCAGACGGCGGCAACCTGAGCGCGGGGCTCTGCAGCTCGAACAACCTGAACCCCGCCACCAACCAGCCCTTCCCCACCCACGAGGTGCCCGCCTACGTGACCTTCGACCTGTCGCTCAGCTACCTGCTCCGCAACCCGCTCGGCAACACCACGCTCTCGGTCGGCATGAGAAACCTGGGAGACGCAGCGCCGCCGCAGATCTACAACTCGTTCCTCACGTACGCGGATCCGACCTATGACTTCGCGGGCCGGTTCGTCTACGCGCGGCTGGGGCACCAGTTCTAGAGTATAGCGCCAGTCATATAAGCACCGGTAGGGTACCGGCCGCCGGCAGGCAGAGGCCCGCCGGCGGCCTATTTGCTTATCTGCCTGACAGCAAGGACTTTGGGGGAAAGAGAACCAATTGATGGCGGTTGAGACTCAAGCCCAGAACTGAAATCATTTGGTCTCTATTTTTCCTCTTACTCAAGATCTGGCAAATAGGCCGCGGGCAGGCAGAGACCTGTCGTGAGGAATAAGGGCTTGCAGCAGAAATCCGATCGATGCGAGCGCAGCGAGCCACCGCATGCGGGTGGGCGCCCGTGCCGCGCGGCAGGTCTCTGCCTGCCCGCGGCCGGTACCTCCGGCGCCCATCTGACTAGCTTGGAGGATTCTTTCTCTGCGGCTCTCTGCGTTTCTGCGCCCTGCGCCTTGACCGCCTCCAGCAGAGGCACGACAGTCCAGCCAGGCGTTCTCTGCCTTGGCTAGTCCCCTTCCCTCTAGAAGCCCGCAATGAAAAGCGGCCGGCCCCTTGAACGCAGGGCCGGCCGCTTTGGAATCGAACGACACGAGAATCAGTTCTGACGCGCTCCGCCACCCCGACCCGCGGTGATGGCCGGCGACCCGCTGCCGCGCGAGAAGCTGAGGCGGGGGACCATCAGCTCCTGCTGGGTCATCTGGCGCTCCTGGTCGATCTCGTCGCGGTAGCGGCAGACCCACTTGGGCAGGTGCGTGCCGGTGAGCACCTCGCGGTCGCACAGCATCTTGCCGCTGCCGTTCTTGCGCTTGGGGAGGCCGAGGTCGACGTCCTCGATGGCCATCCCGTTCATGGCGTTGTAGTGGCTCGCCGCCATCACCAGGTGGCCCGATTCAGAGTGGCCGACGAAGAGACCCGGCGAGGTCGACGAAGGCTGCAGCTCGCTCCTGACCAATCGGTTGGCCGGCGCCTTCGTCTTGGCGCCTGCACAGGCCATCGCGAGCACGAAAAGCAACGTTCCAGTCATCTTTGCAGACATGCGTTCCTCGGCGGTTGGCGGGTGGGAGGCCCTTGGCGGAATCCGGCGGCGGTAAGGGTGGAGAGCACGACGTCAGACTACGCCGAAAGACGGACGCGGCCCAGACGGGGCTTATTCACCCGGAGCGAGAGCCCGTTGCAATCGGCGCCGGGCGACACCTTCAACCTGCGGCCAACCCTGCGCGCACGGGCCGCGCGGGCGCCCCTGCGGTCTCGCGGCGGGCGATGAGCAGGAAGATCACCGGCACCAGGAAGAGCGAGAGCACGGTGCTCGAGGTCAAGCCGCCGACCACCGCCAGCGCGAGCGGGCGGTTGGCCTCGGCGCCGCGCTCCAGGCCCAGGGCCGTCGGGATGAGCCCGATGACCGTGGCGAGGCTGGTCATGGCGATGGGCACGAGGCGCGTGCGGGCCGCGTCGAGGACGGCCTCTACCTTGTCCATTCCCTCCTCGAACCGGTTGCGCGCGTGGTCCACCAGCAGGATTCCATTCGAGACCGCGATGCCGACCACCATCAGGACGCCCATCAGCGCGGTGACGCTGAAGCCCTGTCCCGCCGCGAGCAGCGCCAGCACGATTCCAACCAAGGTCACCGGAATGGTGAAGAGCATGACGAAAGGAAGGCGGATTGATTTGAACTGCGAGGCCATGATCATGAAGACGACCATGACGGCGAGGCCGATGGCGATGCCCAGCCCCGAGAAGGTCGTGCGCATGAGGGCGATCTGGCCCACGAAGTCGGTGCGGAGCTCGCGCGTGCGGGGGTCGCTCTTGAGTTTTTGCTCCAGCTCGGCGGCGGCGCTGCCGATGTCGCGCCCTTCCGTCTGCATGAAGACGTGGGCGGCCCGCTCCAGCTGGTTGCGCTCGATGGTGATGGGCCCGACCGAGCGGATGACGCGGGCATAGGAGCCGAGCGAGACCGCCCCGCCGTTGTCGGCCACGCGCACCGGCACCCGCGCCAGCGCGTCCGGGTCATTGACTGCGGCGCCCTCGAGCTGGGTGACGACGTAATAGGATTGGCCATTGGAAGAATCAACCCAGACGCTCGGGGTATTGATATTGCCCAAGGTTGCTTCCAGCGTCGTCTGGGCCGCCGTGCGCGCGGTCACGCCCACCAGGCCCGCCGCTTGCCGGTCGGTCTCTACCCTGACTTCGGGATAGTCGAGCCGTAGAGTTGGATAGACGTCGCGAATGCCCGGCACGGTGCGGGCCACCTCGGCCACAGCGGCGGCGTTCCTCTCCAGCTCCTCGAGGTTGTTGCCGCGCACCTCGACCACCAGGGGCGCGATATAGCCATTGGAGAAGACGCTCGCGACCAATCCGCCCGGCCATTGGAGGAACTCAACTCCGGGATACCGGCGGTTGAGTATCTCCCGCGTCTTGTCGGCGAGCTCGCGCTGCGAGAGCTTGCGCTCTTCCGGCTCGGGGAGCGCGAGGCGGATGAAGCCCATGTGCGGCCCCGCGTTGGGGCTGGTCATGGCGCTGCGGGCATTGTTCGGCGAGCCGACATTGGTGAGCACCAGCTCGACGCTGCCTTGGGGGAGCTCGCGCTGGATGGTGCTGCCCATCTCCTGCATCAGCCGCGAGGAGTCGGCGAGCGAGGTTCCGGGCGCCAGGCGCACGTAGATGCGCTCCATCGATTCGTCGATCTCGGGGAAGAACGTGCTCGGCAGCCGCAGCGCCGCCAGCCCGCTGGCGAGCACGAGCAGCGCAGAGAGGCCGAGCACGACCGCGCGATGAGGCAACACCTTGCGCAGGGTATTGGCATATCCCTCGGCGATGCGCTCGATGGACCGCTCGAGCCGCCTGGCGAGGCGGCCAGGCTCTTTGTGCCCGAGGAAGTAATGGCAGGCGACGGGCGTGACGCAGACGCTGACGAAATAGGAGGCGGCCATGGCCACCGCGACGGTCAGGGCCAGCGGGACGAAGAGCTTCTGCGCGAGGCCCGCGAAGAGCACCACGGGCAAGAGGACGGCCATGGTCGTCAGGGTCGAGGCCAGCACCGGCAACGCGACCGCGTTGGTTCCTTCCAGCGCGGCGTCCATCGAATCGAGCCCGCGCTTGCTGGCCCGGTGGATGGACTCGAGCACCACCACCGCGTCGTCCACCAGCCGGCCCATCGCCAGCGTCAGGCCGCCGAGCGTGAAGGAGTTGAGCGTCTGGCCCGCGGCAAAGAGGACCAGGAGCGTGATCGCAAATGAGAGCGGGATCGCCACCGAGACGATCATCGTGCCGCGGAAGCTCTGCAGAAAAATCAGGATGACGATGGCGATCAGCACCAGCGCCTGCAGGATCTCCTTGCGCAGCCCGAGATAGGTCGAGCGGACGAAGGTGCTCTGGTCGAAGATGGCCTTCACCTTGAGTCCGGCCGGCAGGTTCTTGAGTTGAGAGACGGCCATCTTCACCGAGTCCACGATCTGCAGGGTATTGCCGCCCGGCACGCGCAGGACGTTGAGATAGACCGCGTCGTTCCCATTGACCGAAACGGTCTGGGTGGCGGGCGAGCCGCCGTCCTCGATCCGGGCGACGTCTCTCAGGAGGACCTGCGCCAGGCCCTGCTTGCGCACCGGCGCGTCGCCGATGTCCTGGACCTTGCGCGCGACGGCGTTGGTATAGACGTTGGAATCAAAGTTGGGTGAGAGGAACTCACCCGAGGGGAGCAGCGCGTTCGATTGCGAGACGGCCGCGGCCACGTCGGTGGAGGTGACGCCGCGCGAGGCGGCCCTGATCGGATCGACGATGACGTTGATCTGTCGCTGGCGGCCGCCGTTCAGCGAGGCGCTGGCGACGCCGGGGATGCCCTCGAGCAGAGGCTCGATCTCGTTGAGCGCATAGTCATAGAGTTGGGGTCCACTCAACCCGCCGCCGTAGACGGCGACCTGCACCACCGGGGCATTGGACGGATCATATTGCAAGACGAAGGGCGGCAGCACGCCGAGCGACTTGGGGACCGCGCTCATCGCGAACGCGACCTGCTGCTGCACTAGAGTCTGGGCTGAGTTGAGATCGGTTCCCCACTTCAGCCAGACAAAGACGACGCTCAGGTTGTTCCTTGAGTTGGATTCGACGTGGTCAACGCCCGGCGTCGCGCTGACGTACTTCTCGATGCGCCAGGTGATTGTCTTCTCGACGTCCTTGGGACCGAGGCCCGGGGCGAGCGTGCCCACCACCAGGACCGGAGGCGTGAGCTCGGGAAAGGTGTCGACGCTCATGCGCGGCAGGACCACGGCGGCAAAGACGCAGAGGCCGATGCAGATCATCAGGATGGCGATCGGGTTCTTCAAAGACAGCCGCGTCATTCGCGCACCGCCCTGGTGTCGCCGTGCGACTCGCGCATGCCCGCGTGCTCATGCGAGTCGTCGAGCACCGCGGCGTGCCTCTTCTCCACCGGGGGCGGCTCGCCCACCTTGCGCACCACCACGCGGTCGCCCTCGAGGAGCGCCGCGCGGCCCTCGCTCACCACCCACGAGCCCGGGCCCAGCGCCGGATCGAGGAAGAGCTGTCCTTCCCGCTCGCCGAGCACGCGCGCCTGCGCCTTGTGGGCCACGCCGTTGGCGATGACCACCACGCTGGCCTGGTGTCCGCGCACCGACGCGGCGGAGAGGGGCACGAGCAGCGCGGGCTGCGGCTCTCCGACGTCGAGGCTGAGATCGGCCGTGGTGTCGGCGGGGATGCGCAGGTCGCGGTTCGGAACGTCCACCTCGATGTGCACGGTGCGCGTGCCCAGCGAGGCGCTGGGAGCGCGCCGGGTGATGGTCGAGACCAGGTCGTCGCCGGTGGCCAGCACGTGCAGCCGCACCGGCGTGGCGGGGCGGACCGCGTCGAAGTCGCTCTCGGGCACCTCGGCGGTGACGCGCAGCATGCGCCGATCGACGAGCGTGACGATGGCCGCGCCCGGCCGCGCGAAGGCGCCGGGGTCGAGCTGGCGCATGCCCACCTCGCCGTCGAAGGGCGCGCGCAGGATGCAGTCGGCGACTTGCAGGTCGCTGCCCAGGAGCTGGGCGCGCATGGCCAGCAGCTGGGCGGCTTTGCTGGCGCTCTCGGCGCTGGTCTGGTCCACCTCGTTCGGCGAGATGAAGCCGCCCTCGAGCAGCGAGCCGACCCGCGCCGCCTGCTTGGCCAGCGCGGCCTGGGTGGACTCGAGCGCCTTGGCCTGCATGCCGACCGCCTGCGCCAGCGCCGACGAATTGCGGCAGTCGAGCGTGGCCAGCACCTGCCCCCGGCGCGCCAGATCGCCTGGCCGCACCAGCACCGTCTGCACGTAGGCCGAGACCAGCTGCGGTCCGATCCTGGCCTCGACCCAGGGCTCGATGGTGCCGACGTAGCGCCGCAGCGGCCGGTAGTGCGCGGGCCTCGCCTCGACGACGGTGACCCCCTTGGGCTGCGAGACGAGCGCGACCTGGTTGGTCCCGGCCATGGCCCGCTGCAGGAGATAGGCGCCAAGCGCAAGCACCAGGACGGCGCCGGCCACCAGCCCGAGCGGCACCGCGAGCGAGCGAGGGGCGGACGCGACTTCGTCGTGCGGCATGCTCACGGCATCTCCGATGCGGCGCGGCCAAGGCGCGCGCGCGCCCTCGCCTGCTCGAATTTTCCCACGGCCAGCTCGATCTCGGCCTGGACCAGCAGGGCCTCCGCGTCGGCCAGCTCCACGCTCGAGCCCAGGCCCGCTTTGAAGCGCGCGTCGGCCTGGACCTGGTTGGCCCGCGCGGCAGAGAGCGATCGCTGCAGCGAAGGCAGCGCCTGCCCCGAAAGCTCGAACGACGCCAAGGCCTGCTGCAGTCCCGAGGCGACACGCTGGCGGGCCAGGCTCACCTCGGCGCGGCGCTGCTGCTCGCGGGCGCGCGAGGCGTCGCGGCGGGCGGTCGAGCTGCGATCGTAGAGGGGCCAGCTGAGCACCACCGCGGCGTCCCAGTTGGGCACATCGGGAATCAAGCCTCTGCAAGAGGCTCCCTCGGCGCCCGCGGCGGGAGCGCCGCCAGCCCGGCCGTTGACGCCGGCGGTGAGGAAGAGGTCTGGCCGCAGCTCGGCCTCGGCAGCGGTGGTCAAGGCGCGCTGGGCTTGCTGCCGCGCGAGCGCTTCGCGCACCAGCGGGTCGCGCTCGGCGGCGTCGGTCAGGCTGGCGGCCGAAGGCGCTGCGGTCGGCGCCCCTGGCTCGCCGGCGGCGTCGAGGCGCGGCTCGGGCACTCCCACCGCGGCGGCGAAGATCACCTGGGCGACGTCGAGCCCGCCCAGCGCCCGCACGCGCGAGACCTCGAGCCGCGAGAGGTCGGCTTCGGCGCGCGTCAGCTCGATCGGGCTGCGCAAGCCGCTGTGCACTCCGGCGCCCGCCTGGTCGCGATGGACGGCGGCGCGCTGCAGTGCGCCCTCGGCGGCCCGCAGCACCGCGCGCGCGGCGTGCACGGCGAAGAACGACTCCTCGACCACCAGCGCGACGTCGAGCCGATCGGCGTCGGCGCGCGCGCCCTCGGCGGCAGCGGTGGCGTCGGTGGCCGCCTCGAGCGCGCCGATGCGGCCGAAGTCGAAGATCTCCTGGCGCACGCCGACCGCGGCCAGCGTCGAGACGTATGGGTGCCAATCGACCGGCGGCGCTTGCCGGCTGCCGCCGATGCGCACCAGGTCGAGCGGCTGCGTGGCGACGAACGAGGCGGTGGTGTTGTTGGTCGTGCCGGAGATGACCTGCGCGCTGGCGCCGACGCGCGGATACCAGAGGCCGCGCGGCACCCGGGCATCCTCCTGCGCGGCGAGAAAGCGCGCGCGCGCGGCCAGGAGCGAGGGCTGGTGCTCCGCGGCGTAGGCGAGCGCCTCTGGCAGGGTCATCGAGGCGGCGCCAGGGCCGGCGGACGAGGTCGCCTCGGCGCGTGCGGATGCGGCCGCGCCGCAGAGCGCGAGGGCGAAGAGGCCCACCAGACGCGAGGTCATTGCCAGGACGCACCAGCAGCTTCCGTACCAGCTTGCTTCTCGCACGGCCCGCTCTGCGCCCTGGCCTGATCCCACGCTGCGGCCGGGAGAACTTCCGGATCGCGCCTCCGGAAATTTTCCGCCAGCACCGTAAAGGTAGGCCCGCTCAGGAGCGCCGCGGCAGGAGCACCTGGCGGACCGCGGCGCCCGACGCGAGCGCCTCGAAGGCCTCGTTGATCTTCTCCAGGCCGAGGGCGGCGGACTGCAGGCGATGGACCGGCATGCGGCCCGCCTTCCAGAGCGCGAGGTAGCGCGGGATGTCGCGCTGTGGCGCGGCCGAGCCCATGTACGAGCCAAGCAGCGACTGACCAAGCCCGGCGAACGCGAGCGCCTGCAGCGAGATGCTCTTCGAGGGATGGGGCAGCCCCATGGCCACCATCGTGCCGCCGCGGCGGGCGGCGCGAAAGGCGGCCTCGAGGACCGCGGGCACTCCGGCGGCCTCGAACGTCACCTCGGCGCCGCCGCCCGTGAGGTCCTTGATGGCGGCCTCCGCCTCGGCCGGCGCGAAGGCCGCCGTGGCGCCGAGCTCGAGCGCGAGCTTGCGTTTTGCCTCGACCGGATCGACCGCGATGATCGGCCAGGCGCTCGCCACGCTGGCCCCGAGGACCGACGCCAGCCCTACGCCGCCGAGGCCGAAGATGGCGACCGATTGCCCCGGCCGCACGCCGGCGGTGTTGAGCACGGCGCCGGCGCCCGTCAGCACCGCGCAGCCAAAGAGCGCGGCCGTCGCGAGCGGGACGTCCTTCGGGATGACCACCGCCGACTCGCGCGCCACCACCGCGCGCTCTGCGAATCCGGAGACGCCGAGGTGGTGATGGACGGTCTCTCCCGCGGCGTCGCGCAGGAGGGACGGGCCGTGCAGCAGCGTCCCCGCGCCGTTGACCGCGGCGGCAGGGCTGCACAGCGCGGGGCGGCCCGAGGAGCACTCGGCGCAGACGCCGCAGCTCGGCACGAAGGTGAGCACGACGTGGTCGCCGACCTGCACCCCGCGGCTGCCCGGGCCCACCTCTTCGACGACGCCGGCCGCTTCGTGGCCAAGCGCCATCGGCAGCGGGCGGACGCGCGACCCATCGACCACCGAGAGGTCCGAGTGGCAGACGCCCGCCGCCTCGATGCGCACGAGCAACTCCCCGGCGCGCGGGCCGGAGAGCTCGAGCTCCTCGAGCTGCAGCGGCGCTGAGTCTTGATAGGGACGCCGGTCCGTCACGGCGCGCAGCACGGCGGCGAGGATCTTCATCGGCCCGCGAGCATAGCGGCTCGCGCGACGCGCAGGAAAGCGCGCCTCGGCCGTCAGTGCTTCACTCGCGGCCGCCGACGGGGTGGCCGAAATAGTATTTCCAACCTCGCTTCCAACTCATCGCCGCGATCTCTTTGACATAGGCGAGGACTGCTTGGAGTCCTTGGTCGTCGACCACCTGCCCTCGGGCGACCGGGGGCTCCACGCCGGAGAAAGACGCCAGCAGGTCGCCTTGGTAGACGAGGGCGATCTTCCTCTTCTCGGTCCTCGACACCGCGGCGCTGCTGATCAGCTCCTTGGCCATTTCACCGGGAAAGACCGCCGTGCCGCGATAGTAATACTGCCCCTTGTCGAGCGTGGAGGCGGCCGTCTCCAGCGACCGTCTGGTGTCTGGGTCCGACACGTCGGCTTCTTCCTCGCCCGCCCCGAGGATGGTCTCAAGCGCCATCGCCACGAAGGGGTCCAGCTCCGAATCGTCGAAGTCGTCGCGAATCTGCCAGAGGAAGGGAATCGCCGCCGGCGACAGCGTCAAGCCCAGGCTGACCACCGCCCGCCTGACCGACTCCGGTCGGGTCAAGGTCTCCACCAGCTCGGCCAGCGCGGAGACCTCGTCGTGCGTCGCCACCGACGCAAAGAGCGACGGCCAGCGCGGGTTGACGGACTCGGCCTCGGAGAACAGCAACTCGCGGAGCTGCGGCTTCACCGTGAAATCGCCCAGCCGCAGCGCGCGCTCGATCTCGTTCAATTGCCCTCCGGAGAGCCCTGCCAACGCTTCACCTTCTCCCAGAACGTGGAGGCGCGCGTGTGCCTTGGATTCGGTCCGAAGATCATCGGCCCGTCGGGGTTCGGTTGATGGATCTTCAGGACCTTGGCGTTCTGCTTGCCATATTCCTCTCCGTAGAAGGTGAGGTCCTCGCCGGCAAGCTTGGAGGCGCGAATGGTGCTCTCGCCAGTGTACGCGAGACCACTTCCGGTCGGCACAGCCTCCCCGCCGTGGTTGAGCGGGTGGACATGGTGTCCACCGACGCCAGCCGCGTCGAACTCGGCGCGAGCGGCCCTGAGCTCTTCGCCGGTCACCTTCCTGAAGGTCGTGGTCGCCGGGTTGGGGAAGAACTCGGGGTCGAGCCCGTGCAACCTGACCGCCTCGTCGTAGTGAGGACCAAGGTATTCCCTGCCGTTCCCCGCGACTTGCTCGCCGACGGCAGGGCCCTCGCCCGGAGGCAGCGAGCTCGGGCACGCGTTGTGGACCCAGGTCTGGGTCTCGCCAACGAAGTACGTGTGCGTGCTTTCGACCTCGAAGTTGTAGACGGTGGCCGTCTCCTGCACCCAGGTGTTGGCGGTGACGCGGAGCCAGCCGCCCTGCGGGGTCGAGAGGGCGTCGCCGGCCTTGAGGTCGCGCGCCCAGGTCCAGCCCTGCTCTTGCACCCAGAACGGATGGCCGAGCGTGGTGCGGAGCGTGTCGCGCTTGCCGTCCTGCCGCTCGACCGAGATGTCCACCAGGGCGCGGTCGGGCGTGACCATGGTGCCGACGACCGGCTTGTACGAGACCTCGCCGGTCGTCTCGTCGCGGCTCAGGACCTGATCGCCGATCGCCACCTGCTCGATGGGCTTTTCGCCCCCGGCCGTCGCGACCAGCGTTCCCGCGACGAAGCAGTTGAGGCCCGAGCAGACGCCGCCGGCGCAGGCTGTCTTGGCGGCGAGCTCCTCCGCCTGCCGGGCCGCGGCCCTGCCGATGAAGTTGTCGCGCGCGGCCAGCTTGGCCACGTCGCCCGCAATCTGGCTCTTGAGGATCGGCTCGGCAAAGTCCTCGACCGTCTTGCCGGCGAGCTCGGCTGCGGCCTTGATGGTCGGGTTGCCGGCCAACTTGGCGAAGGCACCGGTGGCGAACCCGGCGCCCTTCTGGATCACCCACTTGCCACCGCTGGTCTCGGCCAGGAACTTGACCGCGGGCGCGCCCACCTTGAGCAGCGCCAGGCTGAAGATCGCGCCCTTCGCGCCCTCCTTGAGCTGGCCGATGCCGAAGTCCTTCCACTTCTTCGGCTCGCCGTTGAAGGTCAGCGCGTCGAAGCCCGCGAACCCGAGTGCGCCCGAGCCCGCCGCCGCCCAGCCGCCGCTGAGCAGGCCCACGTCTACCGAGAGGCCAAGCTCGGTGCCGGCGATGATGTTCTGCGCCCCGATCGACAGGTAGTCGCCGGTGCTGTGGTAGGTGCCGTTGTAGAGGTCCTTGCCCATCGAATAGAACATCTGCGTCGCGCCCCAGAAGAAGCCGGCGACGGCCCCGACCTCGGTGGCGAGCTCGCCGTTCGGGTCCTTGTTCCGGTTGGGGTTGTTGCCCGCGTAGGCGAAGCCGTTGAGGTCGGTGAGGCCCATCATCCGGTCGGGCGTCATGCCGAGCGGATCTTCGCTGAGGAACCGGCCGAGCTTGGGCGCGTACCAGCGCTGCTGCGCGTACGAGAGCGAGAGGTCTGGATCCCAGCTCTGCCCCGCGTAGCCGAGCGTGGGGTCGGCAGCACCGGGCGCGCCGGCCAGCGGCGTTCCGTACGAGTCGAAGCGAGTGGTCGCGACCACCGAGCCGTCGCTCACGCGGGCCACGGCGCTGTCCCGCGCGTCGTGCGCGATGCGGTCGGCACCGATGGCCGAGACGGTGTCGCCCGCGCGCTCGTAGAGGCGTGGCGAGGCGTGATCGTCGGTCTCCTCGACCAGCGCGTCCTTGCCCCAGATGAAGGTCTTGTGCTGGCTCTCGCTGTCCACGCGCGTGCGCCAGTTCTGGTGGTCGTAGCTGCTGGCGACGTGGGTGCTGATGGTGGCGCCGGGCGGCGCATTGGTCGAGGTGTCCGGGCGCGTGACGGTGGCCGAGACCAGGCGGCCGGCGGCGTCCCAGCCGAGCTGCCGCTGGATTCCGTCGGCGTCGTAGCGACGGATGCGGCCAGCGTCGTCCTGCTCGATGGTGATGGCCGGCTGGCCGCCCACGTTGTCGATGACGCCGATGATCCGCTCGGCGGCGTCGAGCCGGTAGGTGAGGCTTCGCACCACGTTGCCGCCCGGCGCGGCGCTCGGCCCGAGCGAGCCGCCGGCCGAGTAGCCCGAGACCTCTACCTCGCTGCTGCGGCTGCCGGTGGGAGTCAGCCCGTAGAAGACGGCGCGGCCGTCGGCGTAGCGAACGCCGGTCATGCGGTCGGCCTGGTCGTAGCCGTAGCGGGTCACTTCACCCGCGGCGCCGAAGTCGCTGCGCGTCTCGGTGAGCGGGTTGCCGCGCGGATCGTAGGCGTAGTCCGAGCGGACGGTGGCGCCGCTGGCGTTGCAGCTCGAATCCGCGAGGCGGCCTGAGACCACGGTCCGCGTCCAGCCCTGGCCGGTGTAGCAACGCGCCTCGGCGAAGGCGCCGTCGTCGAGCAGCGTGACGCGCCCCCCGCCCGGCTCCCAGGTGACCTGGGTGGTGCGCCCGCTGTCGTTGCTGATGCTGCTCGGGCGCCCGAAGGCGTCGTAGCCGTAGCTGGTGGTGCCGCCGTTCGAGGTCTCGCTCTCGACGGCGTCGAAGTCTTTGTACGTGTAGGTGACGTTGGTGTTCCCGGAGGGCTCGGTGCGGCCGATGCTCGAGACCCGTCCGCGCGAGTCGAAGCCGTAGTCCACGGCGACGGTGCCGTCGCTGCGCTGCTCAACGACGTGGGCCGGCTGGTCGAGATCGGTGAAGCTGTACTGGAGGCTGGCGAGGCCGGGCACGCTGCTCGCGCCCGGCGCGTAGGTCACGCTCGCCGGGCGGCCTCGGCCGTCGAACACCGTGGTCATGCCATTCGCAGCGGGGTCGGTGCGCGTGGCGGCGCCGTCCGTCCAGCTCGTCTGCCAGGTGAGGCTGCCGCGCGTCCGCTTGGTCTCGCGGCGCAGGAAGTCGTAGTCGAAGGTCTGCCAGCTCGCGTGGTCGGGCGAGTCCACCTGCTTGAGCTGGCCGTCGCCGAAGTACGAATAGGTGAAGGCGCCGACGTCGGGGACCGAGGCGGTGAGCAGCTCGCCGTTCGGCCCATAGGTGAAGTTCATGGCGCGGCCGTCGGAGTCGGTGACCGAGGTCGGGCGGTCGCCGCCGTCGCCGTAGGCCATGGTCTGCGACCAGACCTCGCCGGAGGCGCCGAAGCTGCGGGCGGTGGCACGGCCGCTCAAGTCGTACTCGGAGCTCGAGGTGCGGCCCGAGGGATCGACGATCGACTTCACGAGCCCGTCGGCGAAGTAGCTGTACTGGGTGGTCTCGCTGCCCTGCTGCGCGCTCTTGATCCGGCCGCTCTCCTCGTAGGTGAAGTTGACGGGCGAGAGGCCCGGCGCCGTGCGCGAGACGATGGTGCCGAGCGCGTCGTAGGTGGCGCTGTTGGTCACGCCGCCGAGCTCGACGGCGAGCGTGCTGCCCAGGCCATCGAGCGTGAGGGTGCTGACGCGAGAGCCGCCGGGCCACGTCTCGGTGCGCACGGGGGCGAGCGGGCTGCCCCAGTCGGTGGTGGTCGAGTAGCTGTAGCCGCCGCCCGAGCCGCTCCAGCTCTCTTGCTGGCTGGTGCGCCGGCCGCGGTCGTCGAAGGCCGAGGTCAGCTCGCGGCGCCACGCGCCCTCGGACTTCACCTCGTGCTTCACCCAGCTGCCGTCGTACTCGTAGGTGGTCGAGCGCGAGCCGCCGCTGCCGCTCTTGACCTCGCTGAGGAGCAGGTCGCGGGGGTTGAAGATCTTCTTGGTCTGGACGCCCACGGCGTCGGTGGTGGTGACCGAGCCGTCGTGGGCCGTCCAGTCGGTGGTCCAGGTGCCGCCGGGATGGGTGCCGATGGCGGCGAGCGTGCGCGAGGTCTCGCGCATGAAGCTGTCGTAGGCAATGGTCCAGTGCAGGCCGGCGCGCGGGCCGGTGATGTCGGTGGTGCGGCCGAGCGCGTCCACCGTCATGTTGGCGACCTCGCCGGTGGGCAAGGTGACCTGGGTCAGGTGCGAGGCCAGGTCGAAGACGTAGTCGGTCTTCTGCGCGCGATCGGAGCCCTGGGCCCTGGTCAGGTGGATGACGTTGCCGCGGTCGTCGTAGACGTAGGCGGTGCCCGAGCCCTGGCCGTCCACGGTCTCGTCGGCCGAGAGCAGGCGGCCCAGCGGATCGAAGGTGCTGACCACCGTGCGCGAGCCGGGCGTGCCAGGCGAGCGCGTCTGCGTCAGCGTCACCTGGTTGCCGCTGCCGGTCGGCTGGTACTGCCAGCTCTCGACCAGCGTCGCGCCCGACGAGAGCGTGCGCGTGTGCTGGGTGACGCGGCCGAGCGCGTCGCCATAAGCCCAGGTCTCGGCGAGGCCATCGTCGTTCATCAGGGTGACGCTGCCGGCGGCATCGTCGCCGCCGTAGGTCACCGAGTAGCTGCCCGGGTTGGCGGCGCTCGCCCTGCTGGTGACCCGATTGACCGCGTCGCGCGTGAGGTTGATGCGGTGCGCGCCCTGGGTCTCGGCGATGATCTCGCCGCTGGTCGGATCGCGCTCGACCTTGACGACGTCGCCGTTGCCGTAGTCCCACTGCACCGGCCGGTTGAGCTTGTCGTAGGTGATGCCGGTGACCAGCCCGTTCATGTCCGTGCGGCTCTTCGGATAGCCGTCGGCGTTGAGGACCAGGTGCATCTCGACCGTGCCGTCGGTGGTGACGTCGGTCAGCCTGCCGTCGGCGTCGTAGGTGAAGGATTTGCTGATCGAGGCGCCGCCGCCCGTCTCCTGCGAGGACGAGGTGAGCACGCCGCCCGAGTAGGTGCGGGTCTCGTTGGCGAGGGCGCCGCTGCCCCAGGCCATGGCCCGCGAGACCATCAGCCCGTCCTGGTAGGACGAGGTCTTCATCAGCGTGCCGTTGAGCGACTCGCGAATGGTCAGCTGGAGTGGGGTGCCGTCGTCGTAGGTCGTGGTCCACACCTGCGTCGGCTGGCCGACCGAGGTGTGCTGGGTGATCCGGCCGAGCCCGTCGTACTGCCAGGTGTCGGCGGAGCCGAGGCCCGAGTTGCTGCGGCTGATGGCCCGGCCGAGCGAGTCGAAGTGGGTCTCGATCACGGCGGTGGAGAGCCCGCCGCCCGCGCCGCCCGGCGCCGAGACCGTGTACGTGGTGGGCAGCCCGAGCGCATCGGGCGCGCCGCAGACATAGCTCGCGCCGGAGGTGTTGATGCCGCTCAGACAGGCGCCGTCGGGCCCGTGGGTCTCGGAGTAGAGCAGGAAGGTCTTGCCGCCCTGCTCCACGCTGGTGGACTTGAGCTGGCCGGTGTCGTCGAACTCGCGGGTGAAGTTGCGCTTGCCGCCCGCCGCCGCCGTCGCGATGTTGGTCGGCTCGATCCAGTTGGGGTCGGCCTTGAAGGACTCGAGCTCGGTCCCGTCGGTGAGGCCGGGCGTGTCGATGGCGTCGGACGGGCCGCTGTTCAAGGTCCGCTTGGTGACGGCGAGCGCGTCCTTGGGCGAGCCGTCGAACTCGAAGCCGTAGGAGAGCCCGGCCGGAGTGGTCATGGTGCTCGGCCGCACGAGGCCCACGTCGGAAGTGCTGCCCCACTGCGCGGTGCGCGCGAGGCCGAGCGGCGTCGCCATCGACAGCACGCTGCCAAACGGGTTCAGCTTGAACGTCAGCTTGCGCGCGCCGGACTCGCCCGGCAGCGAGACGTCGCGGTCGGTGCTGTTCTGCCCGTGGAAGTCGAAGGTGATGGCCTGGCCTTGGTGGCCGGGCGCGATCACCGAGTCCACCACCTCGCGCGGGTCGAGGTGCTCGTAGGGCGCGACCGTGGTGCTGCGGCCGTAGGTCCACTCTTTCTGCAGCACCTCGGCGCCGGGCGCGCCCACCTTGAGCTGCGCCTTCTGCAGCTCGTTGCGCAGGAGCCAGGCGTTGTCGGACGCGCCCGCCAGATCGGGATACGTGTAGAGCCAGTACCAGTTGGGCGTCTCGGTGGCGCGGCGCACGCCGGTGAGGTTGCCGGCGCGCACGGGCGCTGTGGCGAGGTGCTGCACCAGGTCTTCGTCGTGCTCGAACTGCACCGAGTCGATGGTGGCGCCGCCCTTGAGCTGCACGCTCACCTGCTTGAGCAGCTTGAAGCCCTCGGTGGCCGCGAGCCGCTTGAGCCGCTCGCCCACCTTGCCGGTGAAGTCGGTGGTGCCATCGAACATCTTGTCGATGTCCTGGTACTCGAACTTGAGCCGGACTTTTCCGACGTCGCGCTCGACGGTGTCGATGAGGTCCGAGTCGGGCAGGTACTTGATGGTGACGAGGCCCAGGCCCTCGGTGATGGTGGTGGCGAGCCACTTGCGGCCGCCCTCTTCGCGCTTGTCGCGGTCGTCGTGCTGGGCGGGCTGCGAGAAGAACCAGACGAAGCGATCGCCCTGGTGGGTGAACTTGAAGTTGTAGCCCTGGCGGCCGTCGGGCAGCGTGGTGATGGTGACTTCCAGCGTGCCGCCGTGCGCCTTGTTGGTGAGGCAGTCCTTGACCTCGGTGGGCAGGTCGTTGCCGCCCAGCCGCTTCACGGTGCAGCTCGGGAACTCGTAGGACTGGCCGGCCACCACCGCGGTGTAGCGGCCCGCCGCCTCCTCGAGCACGAAGGCGTCGTAGCTGTGCGTCCAGCCGATGCCGAGCGGCGTGGCGTCGTTGTCCTGGTTGTTGAAGATGCGCTCGAAGCGCACGGTGCTGCCGCCTTCGGGGACTTTGAGGTCCTCGTAGCGGAGCGCGAGGTGGCCGTCAGCGACGTCCACGTCGGCGACCATCTCGTGGCCCGGCGGGCTGGCGGCGCGGTTCTGCCAGATGTTCACCGGCGAGCCGAGGCCGCGCGAGAACGGCTTGATCTGCGGGAGCTGCGGCTCGTAGCGGACGAAGACGCGGAAGTTCCGGCCCAGGATGTCGTTGGGCAGCGGCACCGTGTAGAAGGTCGCGTCCTGAACGCCAAAGCCCCGCTTGGCAACCGGGATGCTCTTGGTGTCCGCCCGGCCCGTGTTCTGATCGGTGAGCACGTAGGACGTGCCGTTCCAATCGAACTGCAGCGTCTTCAAAATGTTGGCGGAGTCGCCGCAGGTCTCGTCGTTGAGGCAGAGCTTGACGATGCCTTTCTTCAGCTCGCTCGGCTGGACGAAGAACTGCGCCAGCGAGGGCTGCATGACGGCGCGCCGCGGGGTCTTGGTGCCGTCGAGCTCGGGCTGCGCCGCCTTGGCCTTGGTGTCCTGGCTGCCGACGGCGAGCTGGTCCTGGCGGAGCGAGAGGCCGTTGAAGTTGAAGCGATAGAGGACGTTCTCGGCGTTCCCGCTCAGGTACAGCTCGAGATAGAGCACGTCCGCGGCGGAGATGACGTCCATGAGCGAGTCGCCGCCGCAGGTGCCGCTCAACGATTTCTTGCCGCCGCCGCTGTCCTGGATCTGCAGCTGGCACGTCATGCCGGCCACGTCTCCGCCCAGCCGCAGCTCGTAGTCGCCGGGGGGCGGCGCGCGCTGCAGGTCGGTCGGCTCGACCAGGTTCATCAGGAACGCGTACGACTGGTCCTGCTCCTCGGCCGCGGGCGGGTAGCCGCCGTCGAGCAGGTTCCTGGTGTCGCCGCTGCCACCCTGGGCGGTGATCGAGTGGTCGTCGATCTTGAGCACCGAGAACTGGTGCTCGCGGCTCTTGTCGTAGCGGAGCTGGAAGCTGCCGTCCGCGTTGAGGCCCTTGTAGACGGTCTTGAGGCCGACCGCCGCCTTGGGCAAGCCGACCTTGGGGCCGTCGGTCCAATCAGGCGGCGGCGTCGCTTGCGGCGCGAGCGGCTTGCCCACCACCTGCACGTAGTAGTGCGCCTTGGCCAGGTTCCCGAAGGTCACCAGCTGGTGGTTGGCGTTCATGATCGGCACCGCCGGATTGACGTTGGCGGTGACGCTGCCCGGGGTGACGTCGAAGTACACGGGCAGCGGCTCGCCGCCGGCGGAGCCCGTCTGCGTCCAGATGCGGCCGGCCAGCGGCGGCACGCCTTTGGGCATGTCGGTCAGCGTGGAGTCGTCGGTCAGGCACTGGGTGAGATCGCCGCCGAGCGGGACCTGCGAGCAGTAGATCTCGAGCGGGATGCCAGGGCCGCCGTCGGTCGGACCGGTGCCCCCATCGAAGCCGCGATCGGCGATGCGCGCCACGTCGCAATAGCCGCCGTCGGCCTTGGCCCCGTGGACGATCGATCCGCCGTCCATGGGATCGTAGTCGCCGCAGTCGGAGGTGCCGCCGTCGGTGTTCGGCCCGGGTGGCGGCCCGCTGACCGGCGCGCGCCGCACCCGCCAGTGCGTCTGGATCTTGACCATCTGATCGTTGGTCGTGGCCGCGCCGCCGGTGCGGATGAGGTGGTCCTTCGGGTCCGCGGCGACGCCCTCGTCGAGCGAGCGGCGCGCCACCCGCACGTCGAGCTCGGGCGGGTACATGTCGATCTGGGTGTTGATCTCGAGGCTGGCGGCCGCGCAGGCGGGGATGAACTTGATCCCGCCGTTGAAGAACACGGGCCTTGGCAGCGCCGAGCCGCAAGAGCCGGCGTTGGCCGAGTTGATGGGCGGCACCTCGACCCTTGCGATGCCCGAGTAGCCGGTGGCGTGGTTGACCGCCGCGATGATCAGCCGGTCGTGCGCCTGCAGCTGCAGGAAGTGCTTTCTGATGGCGCCCGGCGAGCACCAGCTCTTGTAGAAGTCGGAGGTCTTGTCGCCCGCGGCGTTGGCGGCCTCGCACTTCTGCTGCTGCCGCCGGCTGTTGTAGTCGGAGGGCCCGATGCGCAGCCGCGAGTAGACGGCCTGGCCCGCGGAGTCGCAGCTGCCGCCCGCGACGGGGCTCGCCGCCAGGGCGAAGTCGGCGATGGGCGCGGAGAGATCGTCCTCGCGGAAGAAGTAGACCTCGGACTGCGCGATGTCGCTGGCGGAGAAGGTCTCGACCTCGCCGTTGTCGGACGCGGCGTATTTGGTGTCGGTGCCGTCGTTGCAGATCTTGAGCGGCTTGCCGGTCTTGTCCTTGAAGTGCAGCGCGCCCGAGAGCACGCGCGCGTCCACCATGATGTCGATGCCGCTGGTGCCGAAGTCGGTCAGCCCATAGGTGAACGAGCGGGCGTAGTAGACGCCCGGGATCATCACGATGTGGCCCGGCCTGTCCTGGATGGGCCGCCGCGGCAGGTCGAACTCGGCGAAGTTGATGACGTCTTCTTCGGCGGTCCAATAGAAGATCGGGAAGTAGAAGTAGTGGCCGTTGGCGTCGGTGATGGCCGCGCTCTCCTCGCCACCGATCCAGACGGGGGTGAGCGAGAAGAGGCCCGCGGTGTCGAGCACGTCGTCGCCCACCTTGCTCGGCACTTCCTTGACGGTGAGGTAGTAGACGTTGGCCGGCTGGTTGTCGGCGGCGGGCGGCAGCTTGAGCTCGGCCGTGAAGGTCTTGTTGGCGCTGCTGCTCGAGACCTCGGCGAGGGCGGTGACGTTGAGCGAGAGCTGGGTGACGCCGTACGCCAGCGGCACGTGCGCGTTCGGGATGGTGGCCTGGTTGGTGCCGACCTCGGAGACCCAGACCTCGGTGTAAGGCGGCGGAACCGGCGTGTTGTTGACGGTGGCGGCGAGGGTGGCGACCACGGCCGCCGGGTGGGCTGGATCGCCCCAGACGCCGCCGAACACGACTTGAAGACCGGCGGGGCACTTGCTGAGCGCGTCCGGATCGGCGACCACGCCCGGGCAGAGCTGGCCCGCGGGTCCAAGCGTCACCACCGTGCCGTCCATGGCCTGGGGCGCGGGCACCTCGAGCGTGACGTGCACCTCGTGGGGCGTGCGCAGCCTTCCCGAGACCCAGGTGGGCAAGAAGTTGAAGTCGGGGATCCAGAAGCCGAGCGCGTCGTACGCCTGCGCGTCGCGCACGCCGAGCAGCGTCTGCAGCGCCTTCTCGGGCGAGCGCAGGAGGCGATCGCCGTCGAGCCAGACGCCCTTCCCGCCCGCGGGCGGCACGGCGTGGGCAGGCACGCGGCGCGCGGGGGCCGAGTTGGTCGCCGTCTGCTCGCCGTCGGTCAGCGAGGTGTAGCCGAAGTACTCGAGCGAGGTGGCGTTGAGCGCCCCCTCGGTGCGCACGGACTTGCCGTCGTCTGTGACCCGCGCGTAGCCGGCCGGGATGAGCGTGTTCTTGCCCGGGTCGTAGCTGAAGGCCAGCATGCGCCGGCCCGCGGCGTGGCCGGTGGTGTTGGGCAGCGAGATGGTCACCGGCGCCGACAAGCGCGCCCCCTGCGGCGTCAGCTGGTAGAGCGCCGAGGGACGCCGCTTGGTCTGGGTCGGCGGCCCGGCGAAGTTCGGCACCCGCGTGGCGGTGAGGAACCCCGAGGTGCGGCCGTCGGGGAAGACGATGCCCGAGGCGCCGAGGTCGAGCTGCAGGCCCGGGTAGACGCCATTGAAGGTAGCGCTGACGGCGCTCGAGGAATCGACGAAGACCGCGCTCGCGGCGGAGGTCGGCACCAGCACCGTCACCGGCGCCGTCGTCGTGGCCCCGGCGTTGATGAAGAGCGTGCGGCGCACGGTCGGCAGCGCCTGGCCCTGGTCGTTGTTGCTGCCGCCGATGACGAGCGTGCCCTGCCCGCCGCTCTTGCCGAAGAGGACGAAGGTGCCGTCGAGCGCGGTGCGCGCCGAGAGGCCCTGCTCCTCGAGCGCGACCGGGACGTTGGCGATGCCGAGGTGCTGCTCGTCCACCACCGCGCCGCGGACGATGGTCAGCGCCGGCCGCACGGTGAAGTCGCTGTTCCAGTCGCTGCTGAGGCCCGGCCCGGCCTGCGGCGCGATGCCCGAGATCAGCACCGTGACGCGCGCCCCCTCGGGCAGCGGTTGCCGCGGGACGAAGCTGACCGTCTGCGCCGAGGGCGATACTGAGTATCCCCCGTCGACCGGCTGGCCATTGATGGAGACGACGAAGTGGCCCGCCAGCGACGTCTGGTCGAAGGCCTTGTTGAAGGTCAGGCTGACGATGGTGTCGGGAACGACGCTCTGCGTGCCCGGCGCGGGGTCGATGTTCTGCACCACCAGCGGCTCGGTGGCAGGGTCCTTGTAGTGGACGTCGACCGTGGCGGTGCCGGTCAGGCCGAAGACGTCGGTGGCGCTGATGGGGATGAAGTTGTGCCCGAGCGTGAGCGCGACCTGCGCGCCCCAGAGCTGGCCGCCTTCGCTGGCCGCGGGGCCGGTGCCGATCTGCACCGAGGCCAGGCGCGAGCCCGACTGCACCGAGACCTGGACGTGGATGTTGTCGGCGCTGGCCTCGGCGCCCGCGGTCGGCGTCACCACCGTGACCGTCGGCGCGAGGCGGCCAACCGTCAGCCGCACGACGCTCGTGGTCTGGTTGCCCGCGAGGTCGCGCGCCAGAACGGTGACGTCGTTGTCGCCAAGCTGCAGCGGCACCTGCGCCGAGAAGGAGCCGCCGGCCACCGTGACCTGCGAGCCTTGCACCAGCACCGCGTCGAGGTTCTGATCGGAGACCGTGCCTTGGACGGTGTACGGCGTGAAGTCGGCCAGCGTCGGCGTGCTGGCGGGCGAGGTGATGGTCAAGAGCGGCGGCGTGCGATCGACGTGGATGACCCGCTCGGCGGTGGCGGTCCTGCCGTCGCCGTCGGTGACCGTGGCCGTGATGGTGTGATCGCCTTCAGCGGGCGCGATGCTGGTCGAGAAGGCGCTGCCGACGAGCGCCACCGCCGAGCCGTCCACGGTGACCGCGAGCGGCGGCGTGCCCCCGGTGATCGAGCCCGAGACGGCGATGGACGCGGCCGAGAGGACCGCGCCCGCGGCGGGCGCATCGAGCGAGATGGTCGGGGCGGCGGGGGGGCCGCCTCCGCCGGCGTCTGGAGTGCCGGCGTCCTGAGCCGTCGAGGTGCGCGTCACCGAGACGCTCACGTCGGTGTGCAGGAGGTAGCCGTCCACCGCCGACAGCGCGATGAAGTTGGCGCCCTCGACCAGCGCGACGCTGGTGCTGAAGCTGCCGTCCGAGCCGACCGACACGGGCTGGCCGGCGACGGTGAGCGCGACCGAATCCAGCGGGTCGGCCGGCGCGGCGTGGCCAGCGAAGGTGACCTGGGCCTCGCTGGTGGTGCTGCCTGGCGCGGGCGCGCTCACCGCGAGCGAGGGCGCGGTGGCGTTGGCGCGCACGTGGACCTGGACCTGGGCGCTGTTGCCGGCCTCGTCGGTGGCCGTGGCGATGAGGGTGTTGGCGCCTTGCACCAGCGGAGCCTCTGCGCTGAACGAGCCGCCGGTGCCGACGATGGCCGGCGCGCCGTTGACGGCGACCGTGACGTTGCTCGCGTCGCTGACCGAGCCTCCGACCGCGGTGGCCAGCGCGGCGATGCGCGCGCCTTCGGCCGGCGCGGAGACGTTGAGCGAGGGCGGCGCCGTGTCGAGCCGCACGTGCACCGAGCCGCGCCCCGTGTTGCCGGCGGCGTCGACGGCCACCACTTCGACGAAGTTGTCGCCCTCGACCAGCGCGGCCGGACCTTGCCAGGTGCCGTCGGGCGCTTGCGTCATCGCCTGCCCGGAGAGCGTGACCTGGGCGAGCGGGCCCTCTTCGGCGACCGAGGCCACGACCACGAGGCTCGCCTGCCGCGTGACCAGACCCGCGCGCGGCGCGCTCAGCGTGACCAGGGGCGGCGTGCTGTCGATGGTGAAGCCGCGCGAGTCGCCGGCGCGGTTGCCGGCCTTGTCGATGGCGGTGACGATCAGCCGATGCGCGCCCTCGCCGGTGACGGTGGCGCCGCTGGAAAAGGGCACGCCATCGACGGTGGCCGAGACGGTGTCCGGGTGCGCGTCCGTGGCCGAGAAGACGATCAGCGCCGGCGAATTGCGCCGCTCGCCGTCGGTGACGCCGGCCACCTGCAGCGCGGGCGCGGTGCGATCGAGCGCGAAGGCGACCTC
The DNA here is from genome assembly GCA_038231075.1 of Myxococcales bacterium. Lineage (GTDB taxonomy): Bacteria > Myxococcota > Myxococcia > Myxococcales > 40CM-4-68-19 > JBBRMA01. The sequence goes on from JBBRMA010000006.1 coordinate 75,335, forward strand.
TGCGGTGGCGGTGTTGCTCGCCGCGTCCACGGCGGTGACGACCAGGGCGTGATCGCCCTCGGCCGCGACGGGAGTGCCGCTGGAGAACGGCGCGCCATCGAGCGTGGCCGTGACGGTGACCGGCAAGAGGGAAGTCGCCGTGAACGAGGGCACGAGCTGCGCGCCCGCCGAGACCTGTCCGTCTTGCACGCCGCTGATGGCGATGGCGGGCGGAGTGGCGCTCTGTTCAACCGCGAGATCGACGGCGCTCGTCAGCCCATAGCCGTCGGTGGCGACGACGTGCAGCGCGTTGTGGCCGGCCGCGAGCGGCACCTCCGCCGACCAGGTGCCGTCGGCGGCCAGCGTCGCCTGCACCGAGTTGACGGCGACAGCCAGCGGCGCGTCGTCGGTGGCGTCGGCCGCGGCGGCGGTGCCCTGCAGCGTGAGGCTCGCAGCCGAGGTGTAGAGCGGCGCACCCGGCACTGGGGAGACGACGGTGAGCGAGGGCGGCGTCGCGTTGGCCCGCACCGTGCGCGAGACGGCCGAGCGGTTTGCAGCGGCGTCCACCGCTTCCACCAAAACCTGGCTCTGTCCCTGCGGCACCTCGACCAGGGCCGAGAAGGTCCCGTCTTGCGCGGGCGAGACGACGGCGCCGTTCACCCGCAGCACGAGCTGGCTCGCGTCGCGCACCGTGCCGGTCACCTGGAACGAGAGCTGCGAGCTGCGCGCGCCGTCGACCGGGGCATTGACGACGAGCTGCGGCGGCGTGGTGTCGAGGAGCACCGAGATGCCCTGGCTCGCGCTGTTGCCGGCGTTGTCGGTGGCCACCACCAGGATCGAGTTGGCGCCCTCGAGGAGCGGGACCAGGCCGGCAAAGAGCCCGGGCTGCGTCGAGGCGAGCGGCTGGCCGTTGGCGGTGACCGAGCGCAGGCCGCTGCCGTCGTCCGACGCTTGCACCAGGATGGCCGCCGGCTGCGCGCCCAGCGTCTGGCCGTCGAGCGGCGCGAGCACCAGCAGCGCCGGCGGCGTGGCGTCGATGCGCAGCTTGACGGTGACGCTCGCGCCGTTGCCCGCCAGATCGCTCGCCGTGACCACGAGCGTGTGCGGCCCTTCGGCGCTGACGGTGGCGCCGCTGGTGAACGGCGCCCCGTCGAGCGTGGCTGCGGACGAGGCGAGGTTCGCGTCGGTGGCCGTGAATGAGAGGGCGACGGGCGCGGCGAAGACGTCTCCGTCGTGCGCGCCGGTCACCTGCAAGTCAGGCGGAGTGCGGTCGAGCGCGAATCGCACCGTGCGCGTCGTCTGGTTGCCCGCTGTGTCGGCCGCGGTGACGACCAGCGTGTGCGGGCCTTCGCTGGACACCGGCGTGCCGCTCGCGAAGGGCGCGCCGTCGAGCGTCGCGGCGACCGAGGCCAGGTGCGCGTCGGTGGCGGCGAAGGCCGGCACGAGCGCCGCGAGGTTCGAGAACTGGCCGTCGCTGACGCCGGTGATGGTCACCACGGGCGGCTGCGAATCCTGGAGCACGGCGCGATCGACCGCCGTGCTGAGCAGGTAGCCGTCGGTGGCGACGACGTGGATCAGGTTCGCGCCGGCCACCAGCGCCACCGGGACGCTGAAGCTGCCGTCGGGCTGCAGCGCGGCGGCCGCGCCGTTGACGGTGACGGTGAGCGGCGCGGTGTCGGCGGCATCGGCGGCCAGGGCGGTCCCCTGCACGTTGACGCTGGTCGCGCTGGTGACGAGCCCATCGGCCGGCGCGGACACCGCCAGCGCGGGCGGCGTTCCGTTGGCGCGCACCGTCCGCTGGACGGTGGTGACATTGCCGGCCGCGTCGATGGCGGCGACGGTGACCGTGCTCGCGCCCTGGGGAACGGCGATGGTGGTGGTGAAGGTGCCGTCGCTGGCCGTCGCCACCGGCGCGCCGTTGACGAGCACGCGGAGCGGACTCGGGTCGTGCGCCGCTCCGGAGACCTCCAGCGCCAGCGAGGCGACGCGGTCCCCCTCTGCCGGCGCGTCCACCGACAGCGAGGGCGGCCGCGTGTCGAGGATGACCGAGAGGGTCTGCTGCGCGCGATTGCCCGCCTTGTCGAAGGCGAGGACGCTGATGGTGTTGCCGCCTTCGCTGAGCGGGACCGCGCCCGAATAGACTCCTGACGCGCCGCTCGGGAGCAGCGCGACACCATTGGCCGCGACCGAGGCCGCGCCGCTGCCGCCGTCGTCCACCCGCGCGATCACCGTGACGGGCTGCGCGTTCTGGTAGCTGCCCGGCGAGGGCGCGAGGATGGTGAGCGTCGGCGGGGTGGCGTCGATGCGGAAGGCCACGCTGCTGGTCGCGCCATTGCCCGCGAGGTCGGTCGCGGTGACGAGCAACGCGTGGGCGCCCTCGGCAGACACGGTGCCGCCGCTGGCGAAGGGCTGCCCATCGAGCGTGGCCGACGAGGTGCCCGGATTGGCGTCGGTGACCGAGAAGCGCAGCGTGACGGGGCCGGTGAAGAGCTGGCCGTCGAGGGCGCCGCTCACGGAGATGGCCGGCGGGGTCCGGTCGAGCACGAAGCGCGCGCTCGCCGTCGATCGGTTGCCCACGGCGTCCGCCGCCGACACCACGAGCGTGTGCGCGCCCTCGGTGGACACCGGGGTGCCGCTCGCGAACGGGGCACCGTCGAGCGTGGCGGTCACGGCGGCGAGGTGGTCGTCGCTGGCCGAGAAGACCGGCACCACCGCGGGCTGGTTGGAATACTGGCCGTCGCTGACGCCGCTGATGCTGATGGCGGGCGGCGCCGAGTCCTGCGCCACCAGCACGTCGGCAGAGCCGGTGAGCGCGTAGCCGTCGGTGACCACGGCGTGCAGCGTGTTGTCGCCAGGCGCGAGCGGGACCACCGCGCTGAACGCGCCCTTGCTCACGACGGCCGCTACTCCCGAGACGGCGACCGCCAGCGGCTGGAGGTCGGTCCGATCGCCGGCCGCGACCGTGCCGCGCACGGTGATGCTGGTGGCCGCGGTGACCGTGCCCTGCGCCGGCGCGGTGATGGCGATGGTCGGCGGCGTCGCGTTGGCGCGGATGGCCCGCCTGACGGTGGTCGCGTTTCCCGCCGCGTCGGTGGCCACGATCTGCAGGGTGCTCGCGCCTTGCGGCACGGGGACGTCGGCGGCGAACGAGCCATCCGCCGCGAGCGCGACCTGGGTGGTGTTGATCTTGACCGTCACGGGGCTGCTGTCGGAGGCCGTGCCGATCACGTGCGCGAAGAGCGAGGCGAAACGTGTCCCATCGACCGGCGAGGTGACGTCGAGCACCGGCGGCCGCGTGTCGAGCGTGACGGTGACCTGCTGGGTGGCCGAGTTGCCCGCGTTGTCGGTGGCGACGACGGCGACGGTGTTCGGGCCCTCTTGCAGCGCCACCGCGCCGGTCCAGATGCTGCCACTGGCGACCAGGGCAACGCCATTGGCGCTCACCCGCGCCACGCCACTCAATGGATCGCGCACCAGCGCGCTCACCGGCGCCGGCTGGACCCGCGTGACGCTGCCGTCCCGCGGCGCGCTCACCGCGACGGTGGGCGGCGTCAGGTCGAGCGTGAAGTGCACGGTCGCCGCGGTGCGGTTGCCGGCCAGGTCCCGGGCGGTGACGACCAGCGTGTGGCGCCCTTCAGAGACCGCGCCGCCCGCGAGGAACACCAGGCCATCGAGCGTGGCCGTGGGCGAGCGCGGGTCGAGGTGGTCGTCGGCGGCGGTGAAGGCGATGGCCGGCGCGGCGGCGAAGACGTCCAGGTCGCGCACGCCGGTGATGGCGAGGGTCGGCGGCGTGCGGTCGAGGGTGAACTGGACCGTGCGCGTCGCCTGGTTGCCCGCCGTGTCGAGCGCCGTGACCACGAGCGTGTGCGGCCCCTCGGACGAGACCGGGGCGCCGCTCAGGAAGGGCAGAGCGTCGAGCGTAGCGCTCACCGAGGCGAGGTGCGCATCGGTGGCCGAGAAGGTCGGGGCCACGGCGGCGACGCGCGAGATCTCGCCGTCGATGACGCCGCCGGTGTTGATGGCGGGCGCGGTGGTGTCGAGGGCGACGGCGACCTGCGCGCTGCTCGAGAGGTGGTAGCCGTCGGTGGCCACCGCGCGCAGCGTGTTGCTGCCAGAGGCCAGCGGCACCGAGAGGAAGAACGAGCCGTCGGTGTCGCGCGTGGCCGGCTGCCCCTGGATGGTGACGGTGACCGCGTCGGTGCCGTCCGCCGGCGCCGCGTTCACGCGCACGAGCAGCGGCGTCGCGTTGGTGGCCATGCCCGCCGGCGGCGCGGCGATGGCGACGGTCGGGGGCACGATGTTGGCGCGCACGGCGAGGTGCTGGTCGGAGGCGTTGCCGGCCGCGTCCACGGCGTGCACGAGCAGATCGTTGGCGCCCGGCGTGAGCGCGACCCGGGCCGAGAAGCTGCCGTCGCGGAAGACGGTTGCCGCCGTGCCATTGACCGACACCTGCACCGAGGTGGCGTCGCGCACCGCGCCGAGCACGGTGGTGGCGAGCGCGGCGATCTTCGCGTTGGCCAGCGGCGAGCTGACGGTGATGGCCGGCGGGGTCGTGTCCACGGCCACCGCCAGAGAGGCGTGCGCGGCATTGCCGGCCACGTCGGTGGCGACCAGCGAGAGCAGGGTCGGCCCCTCGGGCAAGGTGAGCTGCGCCGACCAGGTGCCGTCAGGCTGCAGCGCCAGCGCGGTGCCATTGACGGCGACAAGCGCGAGCGGGCTCGCGTCGGCCACGGCGGCGACGACGGTCACCAGGGGAGAGGCCAGCACCGCGTTCGCCGCCGGCCCGATCAACGACAGCGAGGGCGCCGTGAGATCGACCGTGAACGAGAGCGTCGCCGAGGCGGTGTTGCCCGCTGCGTCCACCGCGGTGACCTGCGCCAGGTGCGGTCCGGCGGTGCGGACGGATGCGCCGCTGACGAACGGGCTGCCGTCGAGCAGCGCGGTCACCACCACCGCGCTCGCGTCCTGCACCGTGAAGGTGAGCGTGGCGGCGCGGTTGAGATAGCTGCCATCGGCCGGCCCGCGCAGGGTCAGGACCGGCGGCGTCCGATCGAGCGCAAAGCGCGTGGTCGAGGTGGCGCTGTGCCCCGCCAGATCGCGCGCGGTGACGACCAGGACGTGGGCGCCCTCGGCGCTGACCGGATCGCCGCTGGCGAAGGGCAGCCCGTCGAGCGAAGCAGACACAGCGCCGATCAGATCGTCGCGCGCGGAGAAGGTCGGCAAAAGCGAGTCGGCGCGCGACACCTGGCCGTTGGCCACGCCCGACACGGTGATCACCGGCGGGTGCGTGTCGCGATAGACCGAGGGCCCGTCGCTGCTGGCGTTGCCGGCCGCATCGACGGCCTCGACCTTGAAAGCGTAGTCGTGCGCGGCGCTGAGCCCGGAGACCAGCGCCGTGGTGACCGCGCCGTCCACCTCGAGGACCAACGTGCCGCCTTGGTAGATGCGGTAGAGCGCGACGGCCGCGTCGTCCCGGGCGGCGGTCCAGCCGAGCGTGATCGACGAGCCCGTGTCCAGGCTCAGCGTCACCCGGCTGCCCGAGGGCCAGCTCGGCGCGGCAGTGTCGGGGCAGCGCGGCGAGCCGCTGGTCGCGACCGCGTCGCCGCCGGGCAGGCTCCAGGTGAGCGGCAGGGCCGCGTCCACCCGCGCCGCGAACGCGGGGAAGTCGCCCGAGGCGCCCTGCGCGAACGAGGTGGGCTGGCCGCGGTCGGCGGGCTTTGGCGTGAACTGGTTGCCGGCGCCGATCGGCAGCAGGGCGGCCCCGCCGGTGTTGGTCCAGCCGAAGTAGCTGGTGAACGAGCCGTTGCGATGATCGACGACGCACTCGACCAGCGGCGCGACCGTCCCGCCCTGCACGCTCGCCCGCGAGCGCGGCGCGGCTCCGGGAGCGGAGGCGACCTTGGCCTCGGGCGCGCCGCACGCGCACGCGAGCAACAGCGCGGCGGCAAGGCGTCCTCGGGGCAAGCGGTGCTCTGGCTTGTGCGCGCTCATTGCAGTTGCCCGCAGAAGGGGCCCCCCGGGGTGATGGTGAGCTGGAAGTTGCCGACGCTGGTCGAGAAGCCGCCGACGACGATCTCGATCTGCTGGCCGGCGGTGACGTCCATGTCGATCTGCGACTGGAGCCCGCAATAGTCGTCGTTGCAGCCGAGCACCGCCTCGGTCGCGGGCACCCGCAGCTCCATCGCCGTGTCGTAGTTCGACCCCGCCAGCGAGAACGAGTACGCGCCCGCGTCCGGCGCGGTCCACAGGTAGGTGACCGTGCCTGCGCTCGAGCCGGCGCAGTGCGGCCAGTTCATCTGGCTCGAGCCGACTGTGGTGCCGCTCACCTGGACGTTGGCGTCGTTGCCGAGGTTGATGGCCCCGTTGGTGGCGCAGGTGAATCCGCCGCCCACGCCTTGGACGCAGACGGTGCCATCGTCGCAGGGCAGCTGCGGGACGCTCGGGTCGCAGACGGCGTCGGTCGGCAGACGGAGCGAGAGCGTGGTGTCGGCGCGCGAGCCGTCGAGCTGCGCCAGCGCGAACGAGTAGGTGCCGGCCGCGAGGTGCACCGTGCCGGTGCCGGCGAAGCAGGCCAGCGCCGAGGCGTCGTCGGCCACCTTGTCGGCGCCGCCGCAGGCCGTGCGGATCGAGGTCACCGCGGTCGCGCCCTGCTTGACGATCAGGTCGGTCTCGAACGGCAGCACCACGCTCACGACCACGTCGGGCGCGCCCACCGGCGGCAGGGAGCCCGCGCCGCAGCCCGTGGCGAAGAGCAGGTCGGCGTTGGCGCGGCTGATCGGGACCCGGACGTCGGGCGCCTGGTCGAGCCAGGAGATGGCGTTGGCGCAGCTCTCGCCGGGCGTCAGCTCGCTGTCGTCCGCGGCGCTCCTGCAGCTCGGATCGTTCGGGTAGTCGATGAGCCCGTCGCCGTCGTTGTCGATGCCGTCCGAGCACTGCGGCAGCGGATCGGGCGTGTACTCGAGGTCATCGTCGGGCGACTTGCAGCCGGGGTCGTTCGGGTAGTCGATCTTGCCGTCGCCGTTGTTGTCGATGCCGTCGGAGCACTGGGGCGGCAGGCAGCGGTTCGCGCCCACCGCGTCCGGTCCGCAGTGGCCGCGGCCGCAGACGAAGCTTCCGTTGGCGGGGTCGCAGCGGGCGCCGGTGTCGAGCACCGCCGAGCTGATGGCCACGCGCCCGTCAGTTGCGTTGCTCTGGAAGAAGACCCGCCCGCTGGCGGGGATGGGACCGAGCGTCGTGGTGTGGCTGTAATAGAAGGTATCGCAGCCGGTGAGCGGCGCGTCGCACGCGGCCGCGAGCGACAAGAAGCCGTTCTGGATCTGGAAGGTGGCTGACTTCACCGGCCCGTCGAAGGGCAAGGACAGCCAGGTGCCGCTATAGGCGGTGCCGCCGGTGCAGAAGGTCAGCGGCGACGGCAGAGTGCCGACCACCGGCTGCAGATCGAGCAAGGAGGCGGGCTGCAGCGGGTCGGGCAGCGACACCGGCTGGTCGCAGGTGAACCCCGCGCCGGCCGGCAGCGCAGGCACGCTCACCGGTGTCGTCGTCTGCTGGCCGCCATCGTCATAAGCGGTGGCCGCGAACTGCACCACACCCGCCGCCGCCGGCGTGTACGCGGCCGAGAAGGAGACGGAGGGATAGTAGTAATAATAGTAATAGGGATAATCAAAGATGGTGGCGCCGTTGGCGGTCAGCGTCACCCGGTTCAGCCGCACGTCGTCGGTGGCCAAGCCGCTGATCACGCTCGAGTGGCCGGCCACCAGGTAGTCGAGGCGGTTGAGGCCAATCGTCGGCGGCGCGTCGGGCCGCACGTGGACGTTGGCCGTCTGAGTCGACGTCGCGCCGAGCGTGTCCACCGCGGTCGCGCTCACCACCACGTCGCCGCCGGCGCGCGAAGGCGTCCAGTAGGTCGCGATGCTGGTCTGGGTCGTGGAGTAGGTGTTCCCGGGGACGGTCAGGCTGAGCGTGGCAGGGTTGACGTCGGTGACGTTGGCGTAGGTGTAGAGCTGCAGTCCGCCCTGGACGGTGGCGCCGTCGGCGATGTTGAGCGCGACCACCGGCGTGTCGTTGTCGATCGCGTCCCAGCTGCGGCTCAGGGTGGTGGTGTGGCCGAGGTCGTCGGTGGTGGTGGCGTCGACCTGCACCGTGGTCGCGGCCGCCGGCACCGGGTAGTTGAGGCAGAGCTGCAGGCAGCGATAGCCGCAAGAGACCGCGGGGCCGGGGACCGGCGCGCCGTCGATCTGCACGTCGAGCGAGACCGGGGCGCGATATCCGCTCGCGATGACGCAGATGGACGGCGTGTCGGTGCGCACCAGCGACGGCTGGTTGGGATTGATCTGCAGCGTCGGATAGGGCGCCGGATAGATCAGCGTGGTGTAGCTGCGCGAGGCGGTGCGGCCGAGCGCGTCCACGATCGACGCGGCGAAGGTCACCTGCGACTGCTGGCTCACGCGCGGCGCGGTGAAGGGCGCGTAGTCGTACCATTGGAAGGCATAGGACTGCAGCGAGTAATCATAGTACTGATTCCCAGAGGGATATCCCTGATAGGGAGTCAGCGGCACCCCGTCGGCGCTCAGCGTGAAGCTGACCAGATCGTTGACCTGGGGAAGGGTCGCGTAGGAGTAGAGCGAGAAGGCGTCGCCCTCGTAGAGAGAGTAAGGCGCGCCCAGATAGGTGATGAACGGCGGGTCGCTCGGCGTCTGCACGACATAGCTCTGCGACTCCGTGAGCGTGTTGCCCGCGGCGTCGGCGGCGATGGCCGCCAGCACCACGGTCTGGCCGAGGCTCCCCGGCGGCAGCGTCAGGTCGAAGGCGAGCGACTGGCTCTGGAGATTTCCCTGGCTGTCGGCGGAGGCGACATCGACCCCGTTGACCTGCAAGCGCAACGTCACGCACGCGTTGCTGTTGATCAAGATGCGATTGGCGGTGGGGTTGTCGTGCAGCTGCTGCGGGAGTCCCGTGGGCGTCTGCAGCGCGCCCGAGGTGCCGTAGATGTAGAGCTGCCGGGTGCCCGTGACGGCCCGGCCCGCCGCGTCCACCAGGTCGACCGTCAGGGTGCCCGAGGTGGAGGCCGTCGGCACGGGCAGCCTGACGGTGCCGACGAGGCGGCGCGGATCGCCCGCGTTGGCGTGGAGCGAATCGAGCCGCTGGCCGTTGGCGCTGACGGTGGCGGTGAAGGGCGGCTGGCCGGCGATGACGCTGACATCGACGTCGAGCAGCGTGCCGCCGCTGTAATAGGCGCCGTAATATTGATAGGGCGCATTGAAGAAGACGGTGGGCGCGTCGGTCGAGCCCGCCACCACGTGCAGGCGCACCGGCGCGGAGAGCGAGCGGCCGGCGAAGGAGCGGGCCGCGGCCTGCAAGCTCACCGTGCTGCCCGGCTGCAGCCAGCCCGGGGCCTGCCAGAGGACGCGGCCGTCGGCGGGCGCGAGGCGGGCGGCGGGCAGGCCATCGACGAGCAGCTCGACCTCGTCCACGCCGGCGCCCGAGGCGGCGATGTCGAGCTCGATTGCGCCGCCCGCCGTGAGGTCGCTGCCATCGGCCGGCGCGCTGATCTGGACCAAGGGGAGCGCGTTGTTGGCGGGGAGCGCGAAGGCGCTGACGCCGTTGAACCCATCGGCGACGACGACCAGATCGCCGAAGACCTGCGCATCATCGGCGCGGCCCGCGGGAAGGTTGCCGACCTTCACAGGCACGCCGCTCGAGACGTCCCAGAGCTCGACGCCGGCGGCGCCTTCGCTGGCGAGCACGAGCTGCCCCGCGAGGCGCAAGCGGCGCACGGGGCCTGCCGTCGCCACCTGGCCGAGCAGCGCCGGCGAGGAGGGGACCGAGACGTCCCAGACTTCCAGCGCCGAGCCGTTGCCCACCAGCGCCTTGGTGCCGGCGAGCGCGACCGAGGTGGCCTGCACCGAGCTCACCTGGCCGAGCAAGGCGGGCGCGCCGAAGCTGTCGAGGCCGACCAGCGCGAAGCCCGAGTTGCCGAGCGCGGCCACCGCGAGGCTGTCGCTGCCGGCCACGTCCACCGCGCCCGCGGGCAGGATGGCGGGGCCTTGGTGCTGCAGATTGAGCACCGTCAGGGTGCTGATTCCGCCGCCGCCGGTGGCCCAGACGCGCGTGGCGGCAAGCGCGAAGTGCTCGACGGGCCCGAGCGCGGCGGCGGCGGCGTTGTGCTGCTCGCTCGGGTAGAGCGGGTCGAGGCGATCGTCTTCGTAGAGCGCGGCGAACGCGAGCGTCGAGCCCTTCAAGTAGTAGTAGCCGTCGACGGAGCGGGCGAGGTCGCGCACGTCGCCGCCTTGCGCCACCGAGGCCAGCGCGACCGGGGCGGCCGGGTCGAACAGATCGACGCGCGTCAGGCCCGCGGAGGCATTGGCGACGACCACGCCCGACGGCCCCGCCGCCAGGGCGCGCGGAACATCGGCCAGCGCGATCGTGCCCAGCGCCGCCGCGCCCGAGGCGCCCGCCGGCACCGGCAGCGCGCGCACGTCGATGCCCGCCGAGGTGGCGGCAAAGAGGAGCCCGCCCGAGACGGCCAGCGCGGTCGCGTCCAGCGGCTGGGTGGCGATGACGCGTGGCTGGAGCGGATCGCGCAGGTCGGCCGCGCGCAGCGCTCCGTCGGCGCAGGCGATCCAGGTGGTGGTGCCAACCGAGGCCAGCGCCCGCGCCGCCGCCGGGAGCGCCACCTGCCCGCGCAGGGTGCCGCTCGGGCTGAAGATGTCGAGCGAGCGATCGGTGCCGAGCAGCGTCCAGGTGCCGGTGAACTCGGCGCTCAGGCCGGGGACGCCGTAGAGGTAGGGCGTGGTCAGGCCCGAGACGTTGAAGAAATAGAAGTAGGGTCCGCCGAGCGAGGCGGGGCCATCGAAGTGCGACGCCAACAGGCCCTGGTTGCCGTTGGTGTTGACGCCCGTGGTGCGCGGCTGCGTCGGGTCGCTGAGGTCGAGCTCCCAAGTGGTCTGCCCGTCGTTGACGAACGAGCGGCCCGCGCCGGCGACGATGGTGAGAGCGTTCATCGCCACGTGGCCGCGCAAGGCGGGCTGGGACGGGTCGGCCAGATCGACGACGTCGAGCCCGTCGGTGCCGCGGGCCAAGAGGAGCGTGTGGCCGTTCAACGCCAGCCCGACCGGCGCGCGCGGCAACGAGTAGCTCGCGACCGGCGTCACCGAGGGCGAGGCGCCCCGCGCGATGGTGCCGATGGTGACGCCCTGCGCGGTGCCCGCGACCAGCACCTGGTCCAGCACCGCGAGCGAGACCGCGCCCGCGAAGGGTCCGCCAGCGGTGCCGGTGTCGCCGGTGCCGGCCTCTTCGCCGACCGTGAGCGTGGCGCTCGCGGTGCTGACGTTGCCGCTGCGGTCGGAGGCCGTGGCGACGATCTGGACGAGGGTGCCAGCCTGGGCGCCGCGCGGGACGACGAACGACAGCGACGATCCTCCGGCCGCGATCTGCGCGCCGCCGAGCGTGGCGCGGATCGAGAGCAGATCGACCTCGACGTTGTCGGTCGCGGCGGCGCTGGCCTTGACCGCGGAGCCCGGCTGCACGCGGCTGCTCGAGGGATCGATCGTGAGCGAGACGACGGGCGAGGTCAGGTCGTCCACCACCACCAGCGTCAAGATCCCCGCCGGCGAGACGCGGCCGCTCGCGTCGATGGCCACGGCCTGCACGGTCACCGAGCGCGCGCCCGCGCCTTGCGGCATCAGCAGCGCGGCCTGCCACGGCGGCGCGGTCACGGTCTGCGCGCCGCCGGGCTGGCTCTCGCCGCCGACGATCGAGAAGGCCACCGAGGCGATCGGGTCGGCCGAGGTGATGGTCGCGCCGATGGGGACCTGGCTGCCCTCGAAGACCGAGCCGCTGCTCAGGCGCGAGAGGCTGACCTGGGGCGCGGCGCCCGCGTCCGGGTGCACGGTGAGGGACGCGCCCGCCGCCGCCCCCTGCGCGCCGGAGGCATCGACCGCGATCGCCGTGAGCGCGACCACGGTGTCGATGGCGACCGAGGGCGCGGTCCACTCGAGGGCAAAGCCGGGCGCGAGCGCGGCCCCGATGGGCGCCCCGTCGGCGAAGAACTGCACCGAGGCGGTGCGCGCGGGGTCGAGCGGAACGGCGACCAGCGTGACGCGCGCGGAGGAGAGGGCGTCGGCGGGCGCGAGCAAGGAGACCAGCGCAGGCGGGCTTGCCCCGGCCACCAAGGCGACATCGGCAGCCGCGCTCACCTCGGCGCCGGAGGCGTCGCGCACTTGCAGGACGAGGTGGGCCGTGGCGCCGCTGGCCGGCAGATCGACGAAGGCGGGGGCGGCGCCTGCGCGCACTTCGCGGACGGCGCCGTTGACGCTCAGCGTGGCGGTGAAGGCAGCGCGCGGATCGTCGCTCGCGATGGACGCGTTGAGGGCGACGCGCGCGCCCGGTGCCGCGCTGGCCACGGGCGCCAGGGTCGCCGAGAGCGCCTGGTCCTTGCCCGCGAGAGCCAGCTTGCGGAGCGCGCCCGCGCCGGCGGCGAACACCTCGAGGCCGGTGCTCGCGGGCAGGCCAGGCAGCGCTGGGTAGAAGCCCGACACCGCAGGAAGCGACGAGGCGTCCACGACCAACAGACCCGAGGCGGAGCCGGCCAGCACCCAGCGCCCGAGCGCCGCGAGGCCCAGCACCGGCGAGCCGATCGGCGCCACGCCCGCGGCGGTGAAGACGCCGCCTGTGACCGATCCGCAAGCGAGGCCCGTCGGGACGGCCGCGCAGGTGTCGTGCGGAGGCAGCGCGACCACCGCCGTCGCGCCCGCCAGGGGAAGCGCCGCGCCCAGGGCCGGGGCGCCGAGCACGGTCGCGTCGATCTCCAGCGCGGCTCCGCCGGTCAGCACCACGAGCCGGGCGCCGTCGGACGACAGGCCTTGCACTGCTCCGACCGGAAGCCTCGCCGCGCGAACCCCGGCGGCCGTGTAGAGCTCGACGCCTTCGTCGGTGCCGAGCGCGAGGCCGCCGGGCAGCGCCACCAGCGCGGTGGGCGTGCGCTGGAGCGGGACGACCTGCTGCGCTGAGAGATCGGCGGCCGAGAAGAAGCTCAAGGTCCCTGCTCCACCGCGCGCGATGGCCGCGGCCGCGCTGGCACCGGCGAACGCCACGCCCGCGGGCGCGCCGGAGAGCTGCGTTGCGCGCACCAGCGACAGGTCGCTCCGATTCCAGAGCTCGAGGACGCCGGCGCCACCTCCGTTGGAGCGCGCGACCAACACCTGCGCGCCCTGCACCGCGATGGCCGCGGGAGCGCCAGCCGAGCCGGCGGCAACCTGGGCGGGCCCGGCGGCGAAGCGCTGCAAGAGGCCGCTGACCTGCCCCTGCAACACGCCCTGGTCCACGGTGTTGGCGGAGGCGGCCAAAGAGACCGCGGCGCCGTCGGGCGAGAGCGGCAGCGCCACAGTGGTGCCGGCGATGGACCCGGCGCCGAGCACGGTGCCGTCGATGGAGGCGGTGATGCTGCCCGAGGCGATCTGCGGGTCGCTCGCCCGCGCCGTTAGCGTCGAGCCGCCGAGGAACACCGGCCCGGCCGGCGTGCTGCTGAGCGAGAGCGGCAAGGCGGCCTGGCCGTCGTCGGTGATGGTGAGCTGGCGCGTCGAGGGGACGCTGGTCGCGCCCTGGTTGTCGGTCGCCGTCGCGGCCACCGTGACGGTGCGCGGCCCAACGGTCGTGCCGGGCGCACTGAAGAACGCGCGCCAGGGCTGCGAGGTGAGGGTCCGGCTCTGTCCCTCGAGGGCAATGGTGACGAGCTTCACCCCCGCGGGCGCGCCGGCGCTGACGTCCACCTGGATGGACTGCCCCTCGACGTAGCTCTGCCCCTGGTACGGATTGAGGATGCGCGCGAACGGCCCCTCGACTGAGGGATCGACCGTGACGGTGATGGTCCGCGTGGCCGTGTTGCCGCGCGGATCGACGCCGCGCACGCCGAGGACCACCGGAGTCGAGGAGGTCACCGTCGGCGTCTGCCAGCGAAACACCCAGGGCGGCGAGTGCAGCGCCGGCTGCTCCACTCCGTCGATGGAGAAGAACACCTGCTGGACGGCGTTGGCGTCGGTGACGGAGGCGCGCAGATCCACCTGCGTCCCGGAGACCAGGTGCGTCCCGTCGATGGGCAGCACGATGCGCGCGTCGGGCGGCGTCGCGTCGGGCACCACGGTGATGACCACCGGCACCGCCGTGGCAGGCTGGCCGATGTCGTCTACGGCCAGTGCGGTCAGCACGCGCTGCTGCTGCGCGCCGGCGATCTGGCCCAGCCGCAGCCGGTAGGTCGCGGTGGCGCTGGTGCCGCTGATGGGCGTCGCGGCGCGCGCGACGGGCACGCCATCGACGCGCAGCTCGACCTGCGACAGGCCGTGGTTGTCGGCGGCGGCGACCGCGATGTCGACGGCGCTGCCCTCCTCGGCGGTGACGTTGGCCGAGGCCGGCAGCGTGAAGGCGACGGTCGGCGGCGGGTCGCCCTGCACCAGCACGCTGACGTCGGCGTGGGCCTCGTTGCCTGAGGGATCGCGCGCGATCGCCCGCAGGGTCGAGGTGGACCCGATGGCAGACGACGGCCAGGTGTGGTGGAAGCTGCCGTCCCCGCTCGGGGCCGCGGCGATGCCGTCGATCAAGAGCGCGCGCAGGGCGATGGCGCCGCTGTCGTCGCTGGCCTGGACGGAGAAGGCCCAGTCCACCACCGCCGAGAGCTGCGCGCCGTTGGCGAGCGGCACGCCGCCGGCCAGCGAGACCGAGACCGAGGGCGCGATCACGTCCACGGTGCGGAACCCGCGCGACGTGGCGGCGGTGATGACGTTGCCCGAAAGGTCGGCCACCCCTTCGGCGTGCAGCGTGTACTGCGTGGTGGAGGCGAGCAGCTGCGCCGCCCGGAAGCTGATCGAGAGCTGGTCGGCCGAGGCGGTCGCGGTGCCCGCCTCGCCCGCGGTGGCGCCCTGGCGCACGAGCCGCACCGCGCCGGCGCTGGCCGGGTCGATGGCCTTCGAGAAGTGCACCGTGAAGAGCGCGTCGAGGGGCACCGCGTCGCCAGCCACCTGATCCAGGGGGTCCCAGCCGGTGACCGCAGGGGGCGTCAGATCCTTGCGGCGCACCGCGTGCGTGACGACGAGCGGCGCCTGGCCTGGCTGCGTCAGGACCAGGTCGAGGAAGCCCGGCGGGCCCGCGGGGACCCGCAAGTCGAAGCCCGTGACCAGATAGTTGAAGGGCGCGACGGCGACGCCGCCCAGCTGCACCGAGAGGCCGCGGGTCAGGCCCGTCCCGATCACGTGGATGGTGCCGCCATTCAGATCGACCGCGGCCGGCGCGATCGAGGTCACGGCCATCGGCTCGACGTAGACGAAGCCCGCCGGCAGATCGGCGCGCGTGCCGTCGCTGTTCTGCGCGCGCACCAGCGCCGGACCGCCGGCAACTCCCGCGGGGGTCGAGAGCGTGAGCGAGGTGGCCGTGCGCGCGCCGACGCTGGCCGCTCGGCCTCCGATCAGGACCTGGGTGGTGCCGTCAAACCCGGCGCCGCTGAGCATCACCTGCGTGCCGCCGCCGAGGTCGCCGTAGTCGGGAGTGAGCGCGGAGATGCGCAGGGCCGGGGCCTCCGCGCCGCCAAAGAATGGATAGCGCCAGGTGCCGAGCAGACCCGCCCCCACGGCCTGCCCGGGCGCGAGCTGCACGGCGGCGGTGTAGATCGCGGCGACGTCCAGCGGCAGCGCGGGCAAGAACGACAGGGTGCTCGCGGTGTGGCTCGCGCTGCCGAGGATCGCGGCGCCGCCCTGCTCCACCGCGAGCGTCGAGCCGGCGGCGATGAAGTCGAGGCGGCTCGAGATCGACACCTGCAGCGCCGCACCGGGCGTCAATTGTCCGCCGGGCTCGGGCGCAACGTCTGTCACCGTGGGGTACGGCACGTCGAAGACCTGGAAGTGGTTCCCGAAGCTCGCGATGCCGACGCCGGCGTGGACGGCCAGGTTCATCGGCCAGCCGTTCCAGTCGGGCCGCGCCCAGGTGCGCTCGACCAGCGCGGCCCCCGACGTGGTGTCGAGCCAGGAGGCGCGGTCGTAGGTGCCGGCGAAGATCCACGGTCCCGAGATCGACACCGCGTCGGGCGCGCGGCCATTGGTGAAGCGCGAGAGCTCCGTCGGCTGGGTCGGGTTGATCGCGTCCACCAGGCGCACGCCGTCGCCGACGCCGAGGGCGAGCCGCGTGCCCTGCGCCGCCAGCGCGGTAGCCGGGACCGGGAGCGCCGAGAGCGTGCCGAGCACGGTCAGGCTGCCGTTGCTGGTCGAGCGCAGCTCGAGCCGCGCGCTCGCGCCGTCCTGCACCAGCACCGCGAGGCCGCTGTCGGTGAAGGCGAGCGCCTTGACCTGGCCCGGAGCTGCCGAGGCGCGGGCCACCACCGCGAAGGCGCCGCCGATCTCGCCGAGGAGCGCCACCTCGTCGCTGCCGGCAACCGCGACGTAGGCGGAGCGCTCGCTCGCGGCCAGCGCCACCGGGCCGGCGTCAAAGGTATTGAACGGCACGCGCTCGAGCGCGGTCATCGAGCACGGGCCGGCCGCCAATCCACAAGATCCGAGGTCGTAGCGCGCCACTTCGCTCTGGCCGGCGAGGAAGGCGAACCCGCCGCTGACCGCGAGGCCGCCGACGCCAGAGAGACCCGGCACATCGGCCACAGGCGTCGGGCTCGAGGGGGCCGAGAGATCGTACGCCACGAACCGGCCGCCGCCCGCGACCAGGAGCACCTGACCGCGCTGGCCCATCGCCTCGACCCGCTGGGACGCGGTGGCGAGCCTGGGCAGCGTGAACGAGAACCCGCCGGCCAGCTCGTCGGTCGCGGTGGCCGCGCCGCCCGGAGTGCCGACGGTGAAGCGCACTTTACCGATGACGCCGTCGGGCACGACGATGAGCAGATCGCCGTTGGAGTCGAGCGTGACGGCCCGGGCGGGCACCGCGCCGAAGAGCACCTGCGAGCCGGGGAAGAAGCCGGTGCCTCGCGCGCGGAGCGTGCCGCGGCCGTTCATCGGCGCCTCGCGCGGCTGCAGGTCGGCGATGTGCGGGCGCACCAGGTATCGATAGGCGCCGAGCCGGCTCGCGGACAGGGCGCTCGGGTTCGTCACCACCACCGCAGCCGCGCCCTCGGCGCCGGGCGGCGCGATCACCGTCACCGCGGCGCCGTTGGCGGCGACGTCCTGCACCAGCGCCGCCGAGCCTCCGATGGTCGCGGTGCAGCCCGGCAAGAAGCCGCTGCCGAGGATGCGCACCGTCTCGCCGCCGTCCACGAGGCCGTAGGGCGGCGAGACGGCGGTGATGGCCGGCCGGTCGGGCGTGCCGTCCGCGGCGGTGGTGAAGCGCACGGCGAGGTCGGCGCCGAGCTGACCGCCGGCCAGATCGGCCAAGGTGCGCGCGATGCGCAGCGTGTGCTGGGTGGCGGGCGCGAGCGGCGAGGTCGGGTAGAGCGACACCATGCCGCCCTCGGGCGCCGAGGCCACGCGCCGCGAGACCGCGACCGGCGCCGGCTGGCCGTTGACCTGCGCCTCGAGCGTGACGGCGCCGATGGTGGACGGGTCGGGCAGATCAGTTGTGACCACCTGCAAGGCCGTGTTGACCGGCGCCACGCTCGCCTCGGCGGGCAGCGTGCGGCGGATCTCGAGGTGGTCGAGCTCGACGGAGGCGAGCGCGCCCGCGAGCTGCCCGCCCGCGTTCGACCCGTCGGCGAGCGGCAGGTCGATGGCGACGCCGTTGTGGCCGACGAACAGGGTTCCCGTGAGCAGGTAGCGGCCGAAGAGCGCGACGCTCTGCGCGTTGCCGAAGACGCTCGCGGTCGAGAGCGCCACGGGCTGGCTTCCCACGGCCACCGCCCAGCGCTGGATCTTGCCGACGCCCGAGGCCACGTAGGCGATGCCGCCCGCGACGCGGAGCTGCCGGGCAGCGACCGGGCCACCCGTGGGCGGCGCGGCCAGCACGATGGTGCCGCCGACCGCGGGCGTGGTCGGGTCGGCGAGCTCGACGATGGCGACCTGCGCCGCCTCGTGCGTGGCGTCCACCTTGCCGAGCGCGAGGAAGGCGCGCGTCCCCTCGGTGGCGATCTGGCGGGCCGAGCCGTTGAGGTCGATGCGGCCCAGCTCGCTCAAGTCGCCGCGGGTGGCGTCGAGCACGTGCAGTTGCGCGCTCTGGCCGGCCGCCGCGGGCGCGGTGGCCACCAGGAGCAGGGTGCCTTGCAGCTTCATCGCCGTGACGCCGCCCGCCAGCGCGCGGCTGCCGACGCGGAGCGGGCTCGCGGTCTCGCTGACCAGATACCCGGTGACGCCGAGGTTGTCGGCGGTGAGCAGCAGGTCGTCGAGGGCCTCGACGTCAGAGGTGGCGCCGCCGTAGGGCGCAGGCAGCGAGCCGGTCACCAGCGGGCGCGCCGGGAGCGAGACGTCGATGATCTGCACGCCTGACGATCCCGCCGCGGCGTAGAGCGTGCTGCCGATCTTCACCAGCCGGCGAACTCCGCCCGCTCCCGCGAAGTCGAGCCGCGCCACCTGGCGCACGTTGGTCGGCTCGCCCAGGTCCGCGACGACGAGGCCCCCCGCGTCGGTCTGGCGATCGATGGCGTAGACGGTGCCGTCGATGCCAGTGATGTCGGCCGAGCCGCCGATGGCCGCGTAGGCGACGGTGCCGTCCACGATCAGGTCGCCGATGGGCGGCGTCGCGAGCTGGGCCACCGCCCCTTCGCCGTAGAGGAAGGAGTGGGCGAGCGTCGCGCTGTAGCCGCCGAGCGTCGCCACCACGTCCACCAGCCCCGGGCCGTTCGGCGGGGCGACGGCGACGGCGTGATCGGTGGCGACCGCGGACACCTGGAACGAGCCGGTCCCGCCGAAGGAGACCTGGACGCCGGGGGCGAAGCCGGCGCCGCGCAGGTCCACGGTCACCCCGCCCCGCTGCGGCGCGCGGTTGGGGTTCACCGAGATGACGCGCAGCCGGTCGCGATAGACGAAGGCGCCGAGCCGCTGCGCCGACAGGCCGCTGGTGTCGATCACCTGCACCAGCGCCGCGCCCGCGCTCAAGCTCGGCGAGGGCGGCACTTGCGCGTAGAGGGCCGTGCTGGTCGAGCGCGCGCGGTCGATGGACGCCTCGGCGCCTCCGACCAGCACCCGGGTCGTGCCGCGGAAGCCGCTGCCGTGCACGATGGCCGGCGTCGTCACGTCGAGCAGGCCGTAGGCGGGCTCGAGCACGCCGAGCATGGGCTGGATCGCGTCCGCGCCCGCGACGGTGAACGACGAACGGAACGGGACGTTCAAGAGCTGGCTCGGCTCGAATCCGGTGATGCCGGTGACCAGCACGCGGACGGTCGCGCCCGGGGTCAGCGCGGCGGCCGGCTGGAAGAGCAGGATGGCGCCCCGGAGCGTGAACTGCACCGATCGCGTCCCTGCCACGGGCTGGGGTCCAAGGCCCGCGTCCTCGGTGACGACAAACGTAGTCTCGGTGACCGTGGGCGGCGCGACCGGCAGCGAGAACTCGACCTGGACGGCGGCGTCGGTGGCGGCGAGCGACCCATCGGCGGGCAGGACCGAGACGGCGAGCAGGTCGGCGGCGGGCACCTTGAGCAGCGCCTGCGTGCCCGCGGTGGCCACGTAGAGCGCGCCGCCCGCGAACGTCAGGCCCGAGGTGCTGGCCGCCAGATCGGTGCTCTGCAGCGCGACGGGCGCCGCCTCGTTCGCGAGGTCGAAGACGTAGAGCCGCGTGCCGACCGTGACGTAGGCGCGGCCCGAGCGGATGGCGAGCCGGCTCCGCACCAGGTCCTCGTAGGCGAGGCTGGTCGCGGGCACCTGGACGTTGCCGACGCGCGTGCCGTCGGCGGCGTAGATGGTCAAGAAGAGGCCCGAGCCGAGCTCGCCGCGCAGGTTGGTCGTCAGCGTGTAGTAGCGGGCCGGCCCGAGCTCGAGGGCGAGCACGTCGGCGTCGAGCGCGAGCGAGCCGAGCAGCGGCACTCCCGGCGTGCCGACGTCGAAGGTCTGGATGAAGCCGAACGCCGAGCCCGGGTCCGCGGTGCCGACGTAGGCGGTGGGGCCGACCATCCGCACCGAGGTCGCCCGGCCGAGGGTCAGCGCGCTGCCGATGATGAACGGGCTCTGCGGATCGCTGGCGTCGGCGATCTGCAAGCCGAGGTCGGTGGCCAGCACGACCACCGTGCCGCTGACGTCGAGGCCCCGGACCGGCCCGGGCGTGCTCACGCCACCGAGCCGGATGGGCCGCTCGGGGATGGTGATGTCGATGATCTCGAGCCCGAAGTACCCAGGCGTGGCGACGCCGATGTAGAGGGTCGTGCCCACCAGCCGCACGTCGGACGGCTGGCGCGGGGGGAAGCCCGGCAGCCTGAGCGTGTCGCTCACCGGCAGGTCGAACGAGAAGACACCGACCTGCACGGGCGCCTCGCCGGGCCGCTGGATCTGCACCGGCGCGAGCGTGGCGCCGTCGGCGCGCGGGGTGACGAAGGTCGCGTTGGTGAGCGTGTGCACGTGGATGTTGTCGGCGAGGTGGCCGGCCACCAGCACCTGCGTCCCGGGGGCGAGCGGCGCGCCGTCGAGCGCGGACAGCGTGACCTTGGTGCCGCCTTCGATGGGCCCGTGATCGGGGTGCAGCGAGTAGTGCGTGGCCGCCGGGTTATCGAGGTAGAGGACGCCCGACGGCAACAGGCCGGTGATGCCGCTCGCGTCGGTGACCACGATGTCGGCCGGGCCGGGCTGCGACGCCAGCGGCGCGGTCACGTCGAGCTCGCCGTCAGAGGCGATGGTGAACGCAGCCGAGACGCCCCCGATGGCGACCGCGGTCACCCCACCGAGCCCCGAGCCCTGCAGCGAGAGCACGGTGCCGCCGGCGCGGGCCGCGGTCTGCGGCGAGACAGAGGTGACGGCCGGCGCGCGCGCGCCCGCGGGCCCCGTGCGGAAGGTCGAGCTGAGCGGCAAGAGCAGCCCGCCGCCCCGCTGGTCGGTGACCGCGGTGGTGACGCGGATCTCGTAGCTGGTGCCGGGCAAGAGCGGCTGCTGCGGCACGGCGCGGGCGGTGAAGACCTGCGCGCCCAGGTCTTGCGAGAGCGTGATGGCGAGGCCCAGGGGGCCCGAGGGGCCGATGAGCTGGAACGAGTCGGAGGTGACCGAAGGCGGCGCGATCGGCCGGCTGAAGCGGACGGCGATCTCGGCGATGCTCGGCGGCACCAGCTCATCGCGCGCGGGCGTGGTCCCTGTGACCAGCGAGAACGGCATGGTCAGCTCGGTGAGCCGGTCGTGGCCGGCCAGCTCGAGCCGGTCGCCCACGGCCAGCACGTCAAAGGCGCGCTCGTGGTTGCCGGCGCTGATCATCCGCGGGTGGCGCGGGTCGCTGACGTCCACCAGCGCCGCCCCGCCCCGGTTGGCCGAGACGAAGAGGACATCGCCGATCAGCCGCAGGCGATAAGCCTCGCCCGGGACGTTGGAGAGCGATTGGTCGAAGAGCTGGCGCGCGACCTCAACCGGCCGGGTGGGGTCGCTGATGTCGTAGTAGAGCAGGCCCAGCTCGGGCGCGGCCAGCACGGCCACGTCGCGCACCACGGCGACGTCGGTCAGGTTGTACGGGACGCGCACGGTGCCGACGGGCGAGGCGCCGGGGGTCGCCGACGGGTAGATGGCGAAGACGCCTTCGCGCCGCGCGCTGCGCCCGTACTGCGTGCGCTGGGCGCCGCTGGCGCCGCCGGTCATCGACGAGTCGGGCGGAGGCGGGGGCTTGGGCGGCGGGTCTTCGGGCGGGCAGAAGATGACGCCCTGGTGTCCCGCCGAGACCATGTAGACCTTGCCGGCCGAGATGGTCGCCGCGTAGGGCTGCGCGGTGTCGCTGCTGGCGATCTGCAGATTGCCGAGGAGCACGGGGTCGGTGGGGAAGCGCGCGTCCACGAGGTACGCGCCGCCGCTCTCGCCGAACGCCGTCTTGCGGCCCTTGCACTCGCTCTGGTCCTCGGGGTCGGGCGCGAGGCCAGAAGTGAGGACGAGCGCGCCGGTGGCGGTCGGGATGACGCGGGTCGAGAGCTCGCCGCCGAGGAAGTCGGAGGGCAGGCGGCCCACCACCGGCAGCCGCACGGGGTCAGAGGCGTCGAGGACCGCGAGGCCGCTCCAGCCGTTGGCCACGTACAGGTGCGTCCCGCCGAGCGCCACGTCGAGCGAGTCGGGCATGATCTCGAGCGTGTCGGGGATGACCGCTTCTTCCGAGGGGATGAGGCCGAAGAGGATGGCCATCAGCTCGTCGGCGTCGGCGGGGCTGGCCTGGACGATCTGGTCGCCCGAGGCCTGCGGCTGGCCCGGCGTGCCCACGTCGTAGCTGACGACGCGGAACGATTCGGGGATGGTGCCGCCGCCCGTGAGCGGTCCGATGTACGGCTGGTCGAAGACGTTGCCGCTGCCCGACGCGCCGGCCGCGGAGTAGATGAGGAGCCCCTGGTAGCTCGAGGCCGTGAGCGCGACCGGGACCACCGCGACGGCTTTTTCCTCGCCCGCGAAGGGCAAGCCGTAGACGGGAACGTCGGGCGCGACGCTCTTGAGGGCGCCGTCGGCGGTGGTGACGGTGACGTCCGCGGCGCCGAACGAGCCGGGGCCAGCGACAGCCGTGAGCAGGACCGTGGACTCGACATTGACCGAGCGCGCGGGCAGGCCGCGGATGAGCACGCGCGTGCCGCCGAGCGCGCTCGAGAACGGCGGCAAAAAGCCCGCGCCCGAGACGGTGACTGTGCTGTTGCCCTTGGGGTCGAGGAAGCGCGGCGACGCCGAGGCGGCCGTGATGGGCGGCGTGAACCAGTAGCCGCCGGGCAGGCGATCGGTCAGGCCGGTCGAGTTGGTGACGACGACGTCGGCGAGGCCGGCGGGTCCGGGCGGAACGAGCACGGTGAGCCGCGTGTTCGAGGCCGCGATCACGGTGGCGGGCGCGCCTCCGATGAGCACCGAGGCGCCGAGATCGAACGAGGAGCCGAGCACTTCGCTGGTGGCGCCGCCCGAGGTGGGGCCGATGCGCGGGACGATCTGCGAGACGTGCGGCTGGTCGCCGTCGCCATTGGCCGAGCGGAACGAGAGCGCGAAGGGGACCGTGAGCGGATCGCCCTCGGGGGTGGTGAGCGCCGTCGAGACCGCCAGCTGGAGCTGCGCGCCCGGCGGCAGCGGCTGGGTGAGCCGGTAGAGGATGGTGCTGGCGTGATCCTGGGCGGTGCCGGCCTCGAGCGAGCCGGGCACCGGCGCGCCGTCCGCCGTGAAGGAGAAGGCCTGCTGCGCGCTCAGCGGGTCGATGGCGGCCGAGAAGACGATCAGCACCGAGGGCAGCGAGAGCGGCACCACGTCGCCGTCCTGCACCGAGGCGAAGAGGGTCTGCAGCGATCCGGGCTCGCCGAAGTCGAGCGAGAAGACGCCGTTCCTGTGGTCGCGCAAGGTCAACAGCTGCGCCCCGCCCACGGCCAAGCCGCGCGCGTCGCCGCCGTTGGCGCCGGTGACCTCGTAGAGCAGCCGGGGCGCGCCGGCGCTGGAGAAGTCCACCACGCCGACGCCCGCGCTGCCCATGGCGACGTAGGCGAGCTCGCCGGCGAGCTGCACGTCCCAGGCAAATCCGGGCAGCGGCAGCGTGGCGAGGCGCACCGGCGCGAGCGGATTGGAAGCATCCACCAGCACGACCCCTTCGTCTCCGGCGGCGACCACGGCGAGCGTTCCGCGCAGGCGCACGCGCTGCACGGCCATGGGCAGGCCGCCGAGGCTCTGCGGCACGGCCGACGACGCATAGAAGCGCAGCTCGCCCGCCCCGACCTTCCCGTCGGCGCCGCGCGTGCCGCGTCCGAGCGCGAGCAGCCCGCCGCTGACCGAGAGCGCCTGCGCGCCGGGAGGGGCCGCCGTCACGTCGGTGGGGAAAGGCGTCACCGAGATGTCGAAGCGCCGCACGCCGCCTGTGCCCGCCGCGACCAGCAGCCGATCACCGCGCGCGTCCACGCTGTAGGCGCCGTCGGTGCCCGCGCTCGAGACCTCCCAGAGGCGCGGATTGGCCGGATCGCCGACATCGACGCGGGCGATGCCTCCGCCCGCGAGGCCGAGGTACACGGTGTGCCCGCCTTCGGGCGGATAGGTGATGGAGAGCGCGGCGGCGCCGAGCGGCAGCTGGGCGACGATGCGATCGTCGATGCCGTCGTGGTTGTCGTCGACGAACCCTCCGCGCCGCGAAGGCTGGATGGGCAGGGCCAGGTCGACGATCTGCAGGCCGCCGTCGGTCGCCAGGTACGCGAGCGTGCCGATGACCAGCGCCTCGTGGATCTGGCCGTTGAAGGCCACCGAGGAGAGCGTGGGCTGATCGAAGGTGAACGCCTGCGGCAACGAGGCCGACGAGCCGTCCGGGTTGGTGACGGTGACATCGACCGTGCCGCGGACGCCGGTCGGCGTGAAGGTCTCGATGCTGTTGATGCCGAGCAGCCGCGTGCGCAGCCCGAGGTGGTTGCCGAAGAGCACCTCGACCGCGCCGGTGGGCCCGAAGCCGTGGCCGGTGACGAGGACGCGGGTGCCGCCCGTGGCCGGTCCGCGCAGCGGCGTCACCGAGGTGATGGAGATCGGGTCGGAGTAGAGGAAGGCGCCGAGCCGCAGCTGCGACCCGCCCGAGGGGTTTTTCACGGCCAGTGAAACAGCCCCGGCGGCTCCGGGCGGCGCGGCCACTGTGGCCGAGGTGCCGTCGGTGGCCACCGCGGTGACCGTGCCGGGGGTGCCGCCAAAGCGCACCTCGAGGCCGGGCTCGAAGCCGCGGCCGCTCAGCGTCACCGCGGTGCCGCCCGACGAGGGGCCCTGGCGCGGCGTCCAGCCGTCGAGCACCAGCGCCGTGAGCGCGCTCGCGGACGCGGTGGTGAACTCGGCCACGTAGGGGGCGGGCATGGGCGAGCCGGTGCCCGAATCGGTGACGCCGTCGACGACGAGGCGGTAGCGGGTGGACGCTTGCAGCGGCGCCGCCGGCGAGACCTGGATCTCGAGGGCGTTGTTGGGATTGACGGCGACCGTGGCGACCTCGGGGACGCCGCTGGCCGAGCCGTCCTGGCGGAGCAGCTTGACCGTGTCGGTCGTCGCGTTGCCCGCGGGCCTGGTCATGCGCACCAGCGCCGGCAACGAGGGCAGCACTCCGTCGTCGCCGTCGGAGGGCACGGTGCTCTCGACCACGGGGAAGGCGAGCGCGACCACGGCCAGCGCGTCGAGCGGCTCGGGCGAATCTTTGGTCTTCTTGTAGCCGTGGGCGACGCTGATGGCGGCCACGCGCGCGTTCACCGCCACGTCGGCCACAGGTCCCGCCGGGAAGAGGCTGACCGCGTCCACGGTGCGCGGGAGCGCGGGGTCGCGCAGGGCGAAGAGCTGCAAGAGGCCCGGGCCGGGCAAGTCGTTGACCGAGCCGTTGCCCACCGTGGCCGAGATGTGCCGGCCGAAGGCCGCGGCGCCAAAGCCGGTGCCAGGCACCAGAGGCGGCAGCGGCGTCACCAGGCGCGCGCGCGCCGGCGGGTCGAGCGAGAGCGTCGAGGCCTCGCCCTTGTCGTTGATCGTGAGCCCGCGCAGGGCGTCGCCGGCCACGTTGCGCTGCCTGCCCGAGATCTGGCCCACGGCAGGAAGCCCCGGCGCGGCGACATCGACGACCAGCGAGTTGTCGCCGACGTCGAGCAGCGCGTACCGTCCGAGCACGCGCACGTTGCGCACGCTCACCGGCTGCACGCGGCCGTCGAGCAGGAACGAGCTGATCGCGCCGAGCAGCAGCGGCTGCTCAGGGTTTGCGACCGAGAAGAGCACGAGGCCCGCGTCGCCCGCGGCCACGAGCAGCAGATCGCCGGCGAGCGCGACCGCGTTGGCCACGCCTTGGAACGGCACCGTGGTCAAGAGCGACGGGGCGTCGGTCTCGGCGAACTTCACCACCAGGAGCGAGGGCCCGCCCGCGCCAACGATGTCGATGAAGGGGAGCACCGCGCCGTCGGCCACCACGAAGGCATAGGGCGGCCGCACCGCGACATCGCGCGGCTGGTAGGGCGGCTGCAGCGAGATGCCCGAGACCACCGAGGCCGCGGTGGGCACGCTGACATCGAGCAGCGCGAGGGCGCCGAAGACGCTGCCGTCGATCAACTCCTGCGCCGTCAGCGCTCTGGTCTTGATGTTGGCCGCTTGCAACAGATAGACGCGGTCGCCGGACATGGCGAGGCGGCCCGGCGTGCCCTGCGCCACCTTGTGGGCCGGCCGGATGGGACCGTCGCTGTCGGGGTCGTAGCGGCCGATGACCGAGGAGACGACCAGATCGGAATAGAAGTAGGCGCCGGGGGCGATGGCGCGGCGGCCGTCGGGGTTCAGCACCAGCACGTCGGCGGGGCCGAAGGGTCCGGGCGGCGTGGTCGCTTGCAGGCGGCCCGGCGAGAGGACGCGCACCTCGGTGGCCGGCGAGAGGCCGAACTGGACCGTCGCGCCGCGCTGGAAACCGGTGCCCGAGAGCTCGACCGTCTGGCCGCCGCGCAAGGAGCCCGTGGGCGGCACGACGAAGCTGACGGTGAGGAACTGCAGATAGATGAAGCCGCCGCGCAGGCTGGCAGTGAGGCCGTCGGGACCCTGCACCGTGACGGTGGCGGGGCCTTCGAGGTTGGGCGGCGTGGTGCAGGTGATGCTGCGGCCGTCGGCGGCCACTTGCACCGCGGTGGCCTCGAAGCCGGAGAAGAAGACGCGTGAGCCCGGGGCGAAGTTGATGCCGTAGGCGGTGACCTGCGTGCCCCCATCGACGGGGCCCGCGGCCGGGCGGACGTCGACAAGCGAGGGCAGCGCGCCGGCCGAGGTGGCCGTGCGGAAGCGCGCGGCGAACGGCGCCTGCAAGTGCAAGCCGGTGGTCGTCGCGATCTGCGTCGAGATCTGCACGAAGTAATCGGCCGCCAACTCCAGCGGCGCGCTCGGCTGCAGATAGAGGAAGCGGCCCGCGGCAGTGACGGTCGCGGTCACTGCGGGGCCGATGGCCGCGTCGTGCGCGCGCAGCACCACGCTCTGGGAAGTGACGGTGGCGGGGTCCGCGGGCGCCGAGAGCTCGACCTGCACCAGCGGCGCGCCCGGCGACTGCGGCGCCACCTGCTCGGCGCGATCGGCGGGCGAGACAGCGGCGACCACCAGCTTGGGGAGGCTGAAGGCGACCACCGCCTCGTTCTCGAGGATGGCGAGCGGCCCTCCGTTGGCGTGCCCGACCGTGGACGCGGTGGGCAGGTTCGCGTGCACGAACGGCAGCGTCGTGCCGTCGGGCTGCAGCGTGGCAGCGGCGAGCAGGCCCTTGGCCGGGACGCCGAACTGGTCGATCAGATCGACGGTCGAGATCGCCAGGTTGCCCGAGATGTCGAGGTGGACGAGGCCGGTCGCGATCAGGTCCTTCTCGGCCGGCGCGTTCGAGTTGAGCGAGAGCAGGCGCGGCTTGTTCGGCCGGCCCAGGTCGACCACCGCCAGCTCGGCGTTGTGGCTCTTGCACCCGACGTAGGCGCGGCCTCCCTGCGCCGCCACCGTCAGCGCTCCGCCCGGCAGCGCGACGAACCCGAGCTCGGGCATGCGCGGCGAGGTGAGGTCCAGCACCCGCAGGCCGCCGACGCCGGCCGCCACCAGGAGCAGGTCGCCCGAGACGGCGACGTCGATCGCGTCGCCATTGATGGGAATGGTGTTGAGCCGCTCGGGGGCGGCCGGGTCGGAGGCGTCCACGACCACCACGCCCGCCGGCCCGTTGGCCACGAAGATGAGGCGCCCCTGCATGGCGATGCCGTGGATCTGGTCGGACGGCAGGTCGATGCTGCCGCGGACCACCGGCACCGAGGTGTTGGCGATGTCGACGAGCTGCAGGAGCTGCCCGTCGTGGGTGCCGTCCACGTGCGTCCACTTGCCGACCGCGACCGCGGCCAGGTTGCCTTGCATGGCGCTCGAGGCCGGCGGACCCTGGGGCGAGATCGACCCGAGGCCCAGGAGCTGCTGGCCCTGCGCGCTCATCAGCGTGACCTGAAAGGGGGCCCTGGCGTCGCCCGCCGCGTTGGCCAGGGGCGCGCCCGCCAGGAGAATTCCGTCGGGCCGCACCGACATGGCGCCGATGTGGAGCGGCGAGTTCATCGGCGGCACGAACGAGTTGAACCGGTTGGCCGAGCGCATGCCGAGCTCGACGGTGACGGTCTGCGAATCGCCCTGGTTCGCCGAGGTGTCGGTGGCCGTCGAGTGGATGGGGAGCGTCTGGCCCGCCATCCCCACCGGCGGAAGCCAGTTGACCTCGAAGAGCGGGCGCACGGGCCCTGGGCGCGGCACGGAGGTGACGCCGACGCTCGTTCCAGCGACGAAGAGCTCGACGTTCTTCACCGCGACGTTGTCGTCGGCGAACGACGCCAGGAGATAGATGTCGCCCTCGGTGACGACCTCGCCGTCGGCGGGGGCCACCATCTGCGCGACGGGCGGCACGGTGTCGCGCACGGTGCCGACGATCACGGGCGCCGAGGTGGTCTGCAGCCCCTTCGCGTCGGTCGCCACGGCGGTGAGGGCAAAGGTCCGGTTGCCGCTGCCGACCGGCGCGTTCCAGTAGCCCACGAAGATGGCCGGATAGCCGGGGATGCCCGCGGTCTGGAAGGCGGTGTCCACGCGGCGGCCATCGACCAGGAAGGCGACCGAGGCAACCGGGCCCTCGGCGTCGCGGGCGGTGGCCTCGATGCGCACGCGCGAGCCGTCGAAGACCAGCGCTCCCGACTCGGGCTTGCCGATGCTGACGCTCGGCGGCTGGTCGGCGACGACCTGCACCTGCACCGGCAGCGACCAGCCCTCCTGGCCCGAGGTGTCGATGGCGCGCGCGCGCACCGTGACGCTCTTGCCGATCAGCTCGGCGGGCGCGGTGTAGATGCCGCTGTAGGGGCGCAGATACGAGCGGGCCACCTCGGGGGGCTGGTCGCCTACGCCGATGTGGAACTCGAGGTGGGTGACCGCGATGTCGTCCTGCGCGATGCCGAGCACGGTGGCGGGCAGGCCGGCGACGAACTGCGCGGGCGGGCTCACGGTGCACGAGGGAGGCTGGTCGGAGATGGCCCCAAAGCTCAGCGTCGCCCTGCCGAGGTTGCCCGAGGTGTCGGTCGCCTCGGCCGTGATGGTCACGGTCTGGTTCGCGACCTCGGGCGGCACGCGGTAGCTGAAGCGATAAGGCGCCGCGGGCATGGTCGTGAGCAGCGTCCCGCCGATCTTGAAGGCGACGCTCGCGACCGCCACGTCGTCGTCGGCGCGCACCTCGATGTCGACCGACGAGCCCGCCACCACCTGCGAGCCCTGCACCGGCGTGAGGAACTGCACCGTGGGAGGCACCGTGTCGGAGACCACGGTGACGGCGATGTCCGCGGCCTGGGTCACGTGGCCCGCCGAGTCGCGGGCGCTGGCGTGCATCGTGAGCGTCCGCCCGGCGGAGCCGAACGGCAGCGGCACGCGGAACGAATACGGCTGCGCGGTGGCGGCGAAGCGCTGCGTGCCCGTGGTCGTGCCGTCGATCGAGGCCTCCACCGAGGCGATGGCGACGTCGTCGATGGCGGCGATCTGCAGCTCGAAGGCGCGGCCCTCGACCAGGGTCTGCCCGTTGCGCGGGGCGGCGATGGCGACGGTCGGCGGCTGGTCCTCGCCGACGATGAGCCGCACCAGCTGGCTGCGCACGCGATGGCCGAAGGTGTCGGCCACCTCGGCCTGGAGCTGCACCGTAGTCGCGCTGGTGGGAATGGCGACCTGGAAGACCCAAGGCGGCGCCAAGAGCGGCAGCTTGGGAACGCCGTCCACGTAGAGCGTGGCCGAGGCGATGCCGACGTCGTCATCGGCGAGCAGCGTCACCAGCGCCGGCGCGCCGCCGACGACACGCGCGCCGTCCGACGGGCTGATGATGGCGACCGTGGGCTCGCCGTCGCGGGTGACGACGATCGGCTGGATGAAGTACGGGCTGAAGTTGCCGTTGATGTCCCGCGCGCGCGCCGCGATGTAGTACGGCGCTTGATCCACCGCGGCCAGGTTCGCGAGCAGCGGGACCGGTACGTTGTAGTCCACCAGCGGCGAGAAGATGTCGAAGGCAGACCCCGGCACCGCGTTGGTGGGCGGGAAGCCGCCGCGCACCGCGATGGTCTGGAGCTGGTCGGGCGTGGGGCCGGCGGCGATCTCGATCTGATCGACGAAGACGTTGTCGTGCGCCTGCACCTGCACGACGGCGGGCGTGCCCTCGATGACGCCCTCGTTGAGGTTCGGGCGGAACATCACGATCACAGGCGGGGTGACGTCCTCGACCAGCGTCACGGTCTGGTCGATCACGGTGGCGTTGCCGACCAGATCGGTGGCCACGGCCCGCAGCGCGACCGGCGCGCGCAGCTGATCGGGCCGGAGCGCGAGGAAGCCCGGCGGCAGCGAGACCAGCGCCGTGTAGAGCTTGACCCGGGTGGCGTCGTTGAACGGCGACTGCAAGGAGGCGATGGCCCCGCGCACCGAGGGGTCGAGCGCCACCGGCAGGCCCGTGACGGGGTCGAGCGTGTCGGAGATGGGTACGGAGCCCCCGCCGAAGCCGTCGAGCCGGATCGCGAGCTGCTCGTTCACGTAGAAGGCGACGGAAGTGACCTTGGTCTCGGCGCCGGCCACCGCTTGGAAGAAGAGCTGGATGCTGCCCGACGGAATCTCCTGGCCGACGATGGGCGCGGAGATGGCGAGCGCGGGCGGCTTGGACTGGTGCGCCTCGACGATCAGCCGCACGGTGGCCGTCTGGCCCGCGGTGTCCACCACGGTGACGACCAGCACCGAAGGCGCGCCGTCGGCGCCGTAGGGCGGCGTGAAGCGGACCACGCCCCCGTACGTCTGCTGCGGCGGCGCGATCGGCTGATCGAGGATGCGCCCGCCTGCGTAGTCGACGATCACCTCGGCGACGCCGACGTCGTCGCCGGCCGAGAAGCTGAGCGTGGCCTCGTTGCCCTGGAGCATGCGGACGTAGCCGCTGTCGATCTCGGGCTGGGAGATGATCTCGACCGAGCTCTGCAGGCCGGTGATGAAGACGGTCGGCGGCGCGTCAGGGCGGGCGTCGATGAAGACCGGCGCGCTGGCCGCCGCGTTGCCCGCGCGATCGCGCGCGACCGCCACCAGCTGGGCCGGGGCGATTCCGGTGGGCTGCGGAATGGTCAGCGTGAAGCTCGCCCTGGTGCCACCGAACGTCACGCTGCTGGCGCGGGTGATGCCGTCCACCTGCAGCTCGATCGACTCGACGTCCACGTCGTCGGAGGCGTCCACCGAGACGGGGAAGGGAATGCCGGCCACCACCGCGGCGCCGCTCGCGGGCTTGCCGATCGACACCGTGGGGGCGGTCACGTCGCTGCTGGTGGCGAGGGGCACCGTCGCCGAGCCGCTCTGACCCGAGAGATCCTGGACGATGCCCGCGAGGATGACGTTGCGCGGCGCCCAGCCGAGCGGAACACGGGTGGCCAGGTCGAGCGTCACCGGCGTTCCCGGCACCGGCGGGCTGATGGACCTCTGCTGCAGGGCGAGCACCTCGCCGCCGGCGGCCGCGCGCAGCTGCACGGAGTCGTCGCGCTCGAAGCGCAAACCAAGCTGCGTCACCGCGGGCAGCTCGCCGCCCGGCGTCGCGAGCAGCGTGAGGGCGAGCTCGTCGACGTCGATCGAGTCGGCCGGGAATGACAGGTCAAGGGAGAGGCCCGGCGGGTCGAGCGCGAAGCTCTTCACGCCGCCCGGGTTCTGCGCCAGGAAGGCGCGGGCGGAGGCGTCGTCCTCGTGGCCCGCGATGACGCGATAGTGGTACGCGGCGCTGCCGGTCGCGCCCTTGCCGCTCGGCGAGGCAGAGATGGTGACGCCGAGCGTGCCCCTGCCGCCCGAGGGCCGCTGTCCGGTGCTGGTCACCGCGGTGATGCCGCTCGGATCGGTGACCACCCGGAACGCGCCGTCGGTGCCAAAGCTCAAGGTGGCCGACGGGACCGCGCCGCCCGGCGCAAGGTTTGGCGCGGCGAGATGGACGCCCTGCCCCAGGGCCGACGCAGGCTGCGAGGCGAGCACGACCAGCGCCTGCCTGACGCCGGTGTCGTCGCGGTACTGCAGCTTGAGCGGCGTCCTCTGCCCTTCGATGAGCTGCGCGTTGGCGAGCGGCGCCAGGATCTTCAGCGTCGGCGGCTGGTCTCTGACCAGATCGCGCGTGAGGCTGGCGCGGCCGACCTTGCCGGTGGCGTCAGTGGCGGTCACGGTGAAGGTGATGGGCCGCGGGCCGCTGTCGTCGAGCGCCGGGATCAGCACCGCCACCGTCTTGCTGGTGGAGGGCGCGGGCACGTACTTGTCGAGCTTGAGGTCGACGGGCTGGCCATCGACGGAGAGCTCGAGCAGCGCCACGAGGCCATCGTCGCTGGCGCCGGCGGTGACGCTGATGGTCGAGCCCGCGGCCACGGTCTGCTCGTCGGGCGTTCCCGCGAGAGCCACGCTGGCCACCGGAGGCAGCAGGTCCTGGATGGGGTCGATCTGCAGGACGATCTTGTCGGTCTCGGTGTGGTTGCCCGCGGGGTCGTAGGCGACGCAGCTGAGCGTGTGGCGCCCGGGCTGGACGCCGAGGAGCGAGGCCACGCCGGCGAAGTCGCCGAGGTAGCGCCGGTCGAGCAGCACCTGCCCCGGCGCCGTCGGATTGGGGATGCGGGTGGTGATGAACTGCTCGTTCTCGGCCTTGAGCCAGGGGCCCGCGTGACCGGGGCCGGGGACGAGCTCGTCGCCGTCGAGCAGGACGGTGACGCGGCGGACGCGGACGTTGTCGGAGACCTCGACCCGCAGGCCGACCGAGGCGCCCTCGCGCAGCTCGATGACGCCCGACTGCGGGGGCTGCGGCACCGAGAGGCGCGCGCCCGGCGCCTCGGTGTCGGCGAGGATCTTGAGCGGCACCTCGGCGCGCGTGATCTGGCCGCTGGTGTCCATGGCCGCGACGCCCACCGTCAGGGGCTTGCCGTCGAGGAAGACCGGCGCCTGCACCGTCAGCGTCAGGTCCTGGCCGGTCTTGATGGCGCCCTTGTTTTCTGGCTGCTGGCCGTTCGGCAACAGGGGCGTCCAGTAGTCGCCTTCGCTCAGGCCGGCCACGCCGGTGACGCCGTCGTCGTCGCCAACCAGGTAGGTGATGACCACGTCGTCGCCCTCGCGCGCGGCCTGGTTGGGCGCCGGCGAGACCAGCGAGACCGTGGGCGGAAGGTCAGGGACCACCAGGACGCTGATGGTCCGCTCGGCCGCGTTGCCCGAGGTGTCGGTGGCGACGATGCGCAGCGGGAGGCTCGAGCCCGCCGCCGCGAGCGGAATGGGCACGCTGAAGTGGAAGACGCGATAGAGGCCCTCGACGGCGCCGCCCTGCAGGGCGCCCTGGCTCACGCCGCCCGCGAAGAGCTCGGCGGACGCGACCGCCACGTTGTCCGAGGCCAGCGCATCGACCGCGAGCGTGCGGCCGGCGAAGACGTGCGCCCCCGCGGACGGCGCGCGGAAGCCGACCAGCGGCGGCGCGCTGTCGCTCGAGACGGTGACCGCGATCTGCTGCGAGCCAGTCTGGCCGGCGCTGTCGGTGGCCACCGCGCGCAGCGTGAGCGTGCCTTGCGGACCCGTCGGTACTGAATAGAGATAGGGCCGGTGCGTGCGCACGCCCTGGCTCGCGCCGTTGGCGAAGAGCTCGAGCCTGGCAACCGCGACGTCGTCGGTGGCGTCGAGCATGACGTCGAAGTTGGTGAAGTTGACGACGGTGGCGCCGTCGTGCGGCCGCGTGAAGGTCACGGTCGGCGGCGTGTCCACGTGGGTGTGGATGGTGGCCGGCGGCGAGAAGCCGACGTTGCCCGAGGGGTCGTACGCCCGCGCGGTGATGCGGTGGACGTTGGCGCCTCTGAGCTGCGCCGCGGTGATGACGATGTGCGTGAGGAACGAGCCGGGCACGCCGTTGTTGCGGTTCGGCTTGCCCACGTCGGGCAGCACGGTGCCGTCGAGCAGCACCTCGGCCTTGACGACATCCACGTCGTCGATGCCCGCGACCGTGACCAGCACGTCCTCGGTGTCGGCGAAGTCCTGCCCGTCCTGCGGAGTGACAATCGAGACGGAGGGCGGCTCCTTGTCGACGATGGCGAAGACGGTGATGGTCGAGAAGCCCAGCTGGCCGGCGCTGTCGGTGGCCATCGCCTCCAGCGTCAGCGCCTGGCCCGCAGCGGACACCGGCACCGTGTAGCCGAGCGCGTAGGGCGGCGCGCCGGAGATGCCGACCGGGCTGCCGTTCACGACCCAGGTCACCGTCAGCCCCGAGGGCCGCTGGGCCAGCACGTTGGCGGTGAAGGTGAGCGACTGGCCGGCGATGACGTGGCTCTGGTCGGCAGGCGCGGTGATGGCGATCTGCGGGGGCGCGATCGGGTGCACCGAGGCCTGGAAGCCGGCGCGGATTTCGTGACCGCCGGTGTCGATGGCCTGCACCTCGACCCTGGCGAGCCGGTTCAGGTACGAGGCGGGCGGCGTCCAGGTGAAGCGGAAGAACGACGAGCCGGTGAGGCTGCCCGCGATGCTCTGCTTGAGGCGCGCGCGATCGACCGCGGTGCCGTCCACGAGCAGAGCGGCGTCAAGCCCGATGGCCATGGTGTCATCGCCGATGGTCCCGCTGACGGCCAGCGGCACCCCCACCGTGGCGTCAACGATCGACGTCGTCGGCGACTGGATGGTGACGAGCGGCGGCGAATCTCCGGCCACGCGCACCAGGAGCGCATTGCCGTGCGCAGGCAGGCCCAGGCGATCCTCGGCGTCGGCGCGCAGGCTCAGCGAGGTGCCGGCCGAGCCGATGGGCGGCGTGTACGTCACCTCCCAGAGCGGGACCAGGATGGTCGTCTGGTTGCCGTCCGCGTCGGTGAGGACGCGCGCCTCGATCCGCGGCTGCGAGGTCTGGCCGGCCGGCGCGCCGCTGGCCGAGAAGCGCACCACGCGAAAGTCGTCGCCGCGGAGGTTGCCCGACTGCCAGGCGCCGCTGGTGACGCGGAGCGTGACCGGGATGTTCTCGACCAGGAGCGCGCCCGGCGCGGGGTTCTCGTAGACCACCGGCGTGAAGCTGCCGCCCTGCTGCGCGCCGACCGCGACCCGCGCGTCGGGCGTGCGCGTCTGGTGCCCGGCGCTGTCGGTGGCGATGGCCGCGAGCACCATGCTCTGGCCACCGTAGGGCGGCGCCTGGATCTGTAGGAGGAACGGCGGCTGCGTGGCGGTGAAGACCGGCACGCCGTCGACGAGGAAGTCCACCTTGGCGACGCCGACGTCGTCGGTGGCGCGGGCCACCGCGGTGAAGCTCGAGCTCGCCTCGACCTGGGTGGGCGCGAAGAGCTGGACGGTGGGCGGCGCGTCCTGCGCCTCGACGCGCACCGAGACGAGCTGGCCGCCGTTCGAGGCGGAGACGGTGGCAGAGCCCGCGCGCCGCGACTGCACGCCGCCATCGGGATCCACGGCCAGGAGCGTGGGGTCCGACGAGGACCAGAGGGTCCCGACCGCGCCCGGCGTGAGATCGACGCGCGCGCCGTTCGAGAGCACGCCGGTGAGCGCGAGCGCGACGGTGCCGCCCACGTGATCGATCACCGGCGCGGCCGGCGCGATCTCGAGGTGGTCGAGCGTGGCGGTGGTGTCGACGAAGACGTGGACCTGCGCCGAGAAGCCCGCGTAGCTGACGGTGACGTCGCACTCGCCGTTGGCGCGGGCGATGATCTCGCCGGTGTCGGCAGCGGCGGCGACCAGCGGGTTCGACGAGGTGTAGATGACGTTGCGTCCGCGGCCCGAGAGGTCGACCGCGCCCGCGAGCGCGAAGGTGCCGACCACCTTGAGCGGCACGCGCTGGCCGTAGCCCGCCGAGAGCAGGATGGGCGAGGGCTGGGCGTCCAGGCGCACCAGGCTGTCCACCTGGTTGCCGCCGACGAACTCGCTGAGCGAGGTGTGCACGGTGCGGCCAAACGGGTCGGTGACCGAGATGTCGCCGATGACGATCCCGTCGCCGGGAAGCTGCGCGCCGCTCGTCGGCACCGAGAAGGTCACGTTGCCCGGATCGGAGGCGACCGGCCGCGCCACCACCGTGGTCAGGGCCAGCGCGGCGTCGGACTGCGCCTTCTGCAAGCTGCCGCCGAGCGTGCGCAGCTTGGAGGCCGCCAGCACCATCAGGCGCAGCTCGGCGGAGGCGATTGGACCAGAGATTGCCACCGTGACGAGGATCGAGCCCGAGGCGTCAGTGCGGATGTGCGCGGTGCCGTCCTCGACCGAGGGAGGAGCGGCCGCGGCGTCGAAGGAGACGTCGAGGGGCGAGCCGCGCGAGCCGTCGGGATCGAGCGGGACCGCGTGGACGGTGAGCACGCCGTCGGGCGGGAAGGCGCCGGCGAGGATCACAGGCGCGTGGAAGGCGGGCGCGCCGGCCGGGTCGCGGGCGATGACGAACGAGCGCACCGCCGCGAAGCTGCCCGCGCTGGCCGAGGCCCCGCTCACGTCGATCAGGACCTGCGTCGCCGGGCCGGAGACGTCGACGCCGATCGAGGCCCCGCTCGCACCCACGTGAAGCGGCGCCACCGGGTAGATCGCCGTCACGCTCGAGGTCGCGCGCGCGGCCGCCGGGGCGCAGATGCAGGCGAGCAACGCCGCCGCTGCCGCGTGTGAGAATCTTCGCCGGTGGTTGACTTTCACGACCGGCGAACCCCGCTTGTTCCAAGGAGACGATTTCTCCCAGGACCGTCGAGCACGAACTGGATCTCAACGACCTCCGCCCGGCTGTGCGGCCCGGCGCGAAGACACACCTCTAGCGTCTGCTCGAGGCGTACATTCCCTGGCTGTGAGGTGAAATCCCCCTGTTGAACGGCGCGAACAATCTACCAAAGAACGATCGCGCTGATCAACGTGATCTCTGGTCGCACCCAGTCAGGATCCGCCGCGCGTGAAGCTCCTTTCACTCGCGAATCCGCACCCGTGTCGAGCGGCGCAGCTCTTCCAGCAGGGCCGCTTCGCGCACGCGTCGCAGATCGAGAAGCAGCCGCGAGCGGCTCTCGGCGAAGCCCGGCGTGACGGTGGTCACCTCTTCGAGCGCGCGGAGGATGTGCAAGCCGAAGGGGGTCTCGAGCGGCTTGCCGATCTCTCCCTTCTTGAGCGCGGCGGCGGCGGCGAAGAAGGCGGAGTCCACGGCGCCCTCGGAGATTGGGCCGAGGTCGCCGCCCTTGGCCGCGCTCGCGTGATCGTCAGACCCCGCGCGCACCAGCGCCTCCCACGACTCGCCCTGCTGGGCCTTGCCGTAGAGCTTGTAGGCGCGCGCCCGGGCAGCGTCGCGGCCGGCGATGTCGGCGCCCCGCGGGAGCTGGACGAAGATCTGCGCCACGTGCACGCGCCGCCGGGCGAGCTTGTCCTTGTCCTTCTCGTAGAGCTTGCGCAGGTCGGGCTCGTCGGTGGCGCTCTGCAGCACCTGGTCGAGCAGCGCCTGCGCCAGCGTCTCGCGCTCGGAGGCGGCGACGCGGGCGCGCACGGCGGGCTGCTCAGCGACGCCCCGCGCGCGCGCCCCTTCGGCCAAGAGCGCGCGCTCGACGAGCTCGGCCAGCGCTTTCTCGCGCGAGCGCTCCGCGGCTGGCTTGCGCTCGAGCAGCGCGTCCAGCTCGGCCCGCCTGATCTTCGCCGAGCCGACCTCGGCCACCACGTCGCGATCGCGGCAACCGGCGAGCGCCAGCGCGCAACAAACGAGGGCCACCTTCTTCATCGCAACGCCCCCTCGTCAATCTTCACCAGGCTCTCCTTGCGCAGCCGATCGCGCAGGTCGTCGAAGGCGCGCCGCTTGCGCAGCGGCTGGAGCTTCTGCTGCACGGCGGCCCGCGCGTCGGCGAACGAGGGCAGGCTCGCCGGCAGCTTCTCCACCAGCTGCAGCACCGCCACGCCGTCCCTCTCCTCGACCAGCGGCGACAGCTCGCCCGGCTTCTCCAGCGCAAAGGCGGCCGCCTCGAGCACGGCATCGCCCAGGTCGCCGCGGGCCTGCACGCCAAGATCACCGCCCTGCGACTTCTCCTTGCCGTCGCCCGCCGCGGCGAGCGCCTCGAACGGCTCGCCCGCCCGGGCCCGCGCGAGGACCCTCTTCGCCCGCGCCCTCGCCTTCTCGCGCTCGCCGGCCGAGGCAGAGCGAGCCAGGAAGCGGCGCACGCGAACGCGCAGGGGAATGGCCAGCTCGGCCTTGTGGGCCTCGAACCAGGCGCGCTCCTCGGCCTCGGTGGCGGGGACTGAGGACTTCTCTTCGGCCTGCAAGAGCGCCTGCACCGTGAGCCGCTCGTTGAGCTCGCGCACCTGGCGCTGCACCGCCTCGTCCTTGTCGAGCCCGCGGCGCACCGCCTCGGCGAAGAGCAGCCGCTTGTCCACCAGCGAGAGCGCCAGCTCCTTGCGTCCGGGGGGACTCTCGAACTGTCGGCGCAGGATCGGCGGCAGGCGCACTCCCTCGCGCTCGACCTCTGCGCGCGTCATCGTCCCCGTGCTCCAGGTGGCGACGATCGAGTCCGGCGTCGCGCGCGCGGGCGTCGCATCGGTCGCCTGGTCCGCGGCGCGAGGCGCAGGGCCGCCACACCCGGCCAGGAGGGCAGCGAGGCACGCCAGAAGTGCGCTGTTCGATCGCCTGGCCATCGGCCTCGCAGAGTCCTTGCGCGCCGCTGCATACCACGATGTCCGCCTGGCAGAAGCCGCGGCTCGTGTATCCTCGCGCCCTTTTCGAGGAGTCCCTTGAATGCGCCTGACCCTGGTCGCGCTCGCCGCCTTGCCCCTCGCCGCGGCAGCCTGCAAGAAGCCCGTGGCGCCCGGCGGCACGGTGGTCGCCGTGGTCGCCGGGCGGGCCATCTTGAGCGACGAGCTCGACCGGCGCGTCAGCGAGGGCTCCGCGCAGGCGCGGGCGCGGGCCGGCAGCGTCGAGGGGCGCCGCGAGCAGCTCGAGCTCATCATCCGCCAGGAGCTGCTGGCGCAGGAGGCCGAGCGGCTGGGCCTCGGCGCGAGCCCCGCGGTGCGTGAGCAGACGCGGCGGGCGATGGTGCAGGAAGTGCTGCGCGTCGAGCTGGACAAGGACCTGGGCGGCGCCACCCTGACTGACGCCGAGCTCTTGCAGTACTACGAGCAGCACCGCGACGAGTTCGTCCGGCCCGAGCGGGTCCGCTTGCTGCGCCTGCAGCTGCTCGCCGCGCCGGGCACCCGGGCGACGGTGCGCAAGAAGGCCGCGGCGCTGCTGGCGTCGATCACCGCGGCCGAGCGGCGGGGCGAGCTGCACGCTTTCGAGAACGAGGTCAAGCGCTCGTCCGAGGATTCGCTCTCGCGGCCGGCGGGCGGCGATCTGCGCTTCCTCGCGCGCGCTGACCTCGAGCGCCAGTTCGGCCCCGAGCTGGCCGCGGCCGCCTTCGCGCTCCGCACCTCTGGCGAGATGTCCGGACCGATCGACACCGCCCAAGGAGTGGAGCTGATCCGCCTGCAGTCGCGCCTCGCGGCCCTCAACCGCAGCTTCGCCGACGCCAAGGAGTCGCTGCGCGGGCTGCTGGTCCGCGACCGGCGGCAGCGCGACTACGAGGCGCTGGTCCGGCGCCTGCGCGCGGCGGCGCAGATCACCATCGTCGAGGACGCGCTGGCCAAGGCGAGGCCCTTGCCGGAAGCGCGCCAGTGACCGGGCTCTGCGTGAGCGACAGAGGCCGCGCGCGCCTTCAGCCGAGCGACTGCGCCCAGCGGAGCGCGCCCGCGTAGGCCCTGGCCACCGACTTCGCGTCGTCGGTGAGCGCGAGCAGCGCCGGGTGCGACCAGTCGCCCTGCTCGTAGGCGCGGACGGCGGCGTACAGATCGGACAGCGGGCCCCTGCCAAAGAGCAGCGCCTCGCGCACCGACTGCGGCACCCCGACCAGATCGAGGATCTCGGGCAGCGGCTTGTTCAAGAGCGCGTCGAGCGACGCCAGCAGGCCCGCCAGGAAGAGCTCGTACGACTGGTCGTACCGGCCGCGCGCGATCGCGAGCTGCTCGCAGAAGCGCGCCCGCACCAGCGAGGCCGTGACGAGCTCCGGCGACTGGTCGTCCTTGAGCAGCGTCATCGTGGTCAGCGCCGCCCACTGGCGGAACTGGCGATCGCCGAGCAGCACCAGCGCGTGCTTGATCGAGGTGATGCGCGCGCGCCACCCGAAGGCCGGCGAATTGAGGTAGCGCAGCAGCTTGAGGGGCAGCGCGAGGTCGCTCTTGACGGTGCGCTCCAAGGCGTCGAAGTCGATGTCGGGGCCCATCAGATCCCGCATCAGCCGCAGCCGCGCGAAGGCCGTGGGCGCGACGTTGCGCGAGCCCACCATCTGCGGCCGGGCGAAGAAGTAGCCCTGGAAGAGCGAATAGCCGGCGGCGCGCGCCTCCTCGAACTCGTCGAGCGTCTCGACCTTCTCGGCGAGGAACTTGAGATCGGGGCGGCCCAGCCGCTCGACCACCGCCGCCCGCTCGGCGCCGAGCGTGACCTTGAAGTCCACCTTGATGATGTCGGCGAGCGGCACCAGCGCGGCGTAGCGCGGGCCGAAGACGAAGTCGTCGAGCGCCACCAGGTACCCGCGCGACTTGAGCGACTGCAGCGCGGCCAGCACCTCGGGGTCGGCCTCGACCGTCTCGAGCACCTCGGCGACGGCGATGCCCGGCGGAAAGAGCCCCATCAGGTCGTCGAGCAGCACCCGGCGCGTCAGGTTGATGAACAGGCGCTTGCCCGCCGAGAGCGTCTCCAGCCCGAAAGCGTGAAACGCGGTGTCGATCACCCGGTGCGTCGCGTCGTCCGCGTCGGCGTGCGAGAAGAAGTTCTCGGGGCCCGAGCGGAAGAGGAGCTCGTAGGCCCACACGTCCCGTCTGACGTCGAAGATGGGCTGGCGCGCGACGAAGACGTCCAAGCGATCACTATAAGACGCTAGAGCACCGATCGGGTTGAAGGATCGAGGAGAACGGTCGAATCGCAAGCAGCGCAAGGAACGACGAGGCGCCGTACTTTCTGTACGGCACGAGGAGAGACGCAGCGATGCGCAGCGAACCGGCCGAGCGGGTTGCCCTAGAACCCGCGGTTCTCCGACGGGATTCAACCCGTTCGGTACTCCAGGCGGCCGGCAGCGTATTCGCCGACGCGAACTGTCCTGATCCCGCGCGCACCGTCGCGCGGATTCAGGGCTAGCCATCCCTCAATCCTCCCGACGGGGTCCCGCCTGCCCGCGGCCTATCTGCCAGACATTGGGAGAATTGAAATAGGAAATCCAGTGAGTCAGCTTGAGTACTCAAGCGCGACCAGCTTGAGTCATTTTCCACCCCCCTCCCAATGTCAGGCAGAGAGGCAAATAGGCCGCCGGCAGGCAGAGGCCCGGCGGGAGGATCAAGGGCTCCCGCGGCAAGAGATCCGATCGATGCGAGCGCAGCGAGCCACCAAACGCGGGTGGGCGCCCGTTCCGAGCGGCGGGCCTCTGCCTGCCGGCGGCCGGTACCCCTACCCGTGCCTATCTGACTGGCATTCGGGCTAGCCACGCTTGCGCAGCGAGCGGCGGGCGATGGCGCCGCGGTGCACCTCGCTCGGCCCGTCGTAGATGCGAAAGGGCCGCGCCTCCCGATAGAAGGTCGCGAGCTGCGTGTCCTCGGAGATGCCGAGCGCGCCGCAGATCTGCACCGCCCGGTCGATGACCTTGTTGACCATCTCGGCGACGAAGACCTTGGCCATCGACGACTCGTCGCGCGCGGGCTCGCCGCGATCCAGAAGCCAGGCTGCGTGCCAGATCATCAGCCGCGCCGCGTGGATCTCGATCTCCGAATCGGCGACGAAGTTCTGCACCGACTGGTGCTCGGCCAGCGTGTGGCCGAACGAGGTCCGCTCGTTGGCGTAGCGCGCGGCGATCTCGAGCGAGCGCACCGCCACGCCGAGCCAGCGCATGCAGTGGGTCAAGCGAGCCGGCACCAGGCGGAGCTGCGCGTACTCGAACCCGCGGCCCGCCTCGCCGAGCACGGCCTCCGCCGGCACTTCACACTGCGTGAACCTGATTTGACAATGGCCGCCGGGCGTCTGGTGGTCGAGCGTCGGGATCATGCGGAGCAGCTCGAGCCCGGGCGTGCCCGCGTCCACGAGGAACAGGGTCGGCCCCTCGGGCGCGCGGGCGAGGAGGATGGTGAACGCCGCGCCCTGGAAGCCGGTGATGAACCACTTCTCGCCGTCCAGCACCCAGCCGCTGCCGCGCCGCTCGGCCTTGGTGCGCAAGAGCTTCGGGTCAGAGCCCGCGCCGGGCATCGGCTCGGTCATCGCGAACGCCGACCGCACCTCGCCCAGGGCCAGCGGCCGCAGATAGCGAGCCCGCTGCGCCTCGCTGGTGATGTGATCGAGCATGTGGATGTTGCCCTCGTCGGGCGCGGACGCGTGCAGCGCCTGAGGGCCGAGCAGGCTGCGGCCCGCCTCCTCGAGCACCACGGCAATCTCGCGCCAACCAAGGCCGAGCCCTCCGAGCGACTTTGGCCCCGTGGGCAGGAAGAGTCCGGCGGCCTTTGCCTTCGCTTGCAGCTCGCGCCGGACCTGCTCGAGCGCCGAGGGATCCCGCGTCACCTCGGGCTCGCGCGGGATGGCCTCGCCGTCCACGAAGGCGCGCACCCGCGCGCGCAGCGACTTGAGTTCCGGCGACAGCTCGAAGTCGATCATGGGCGGGCTCTCCTCGCCTGCGCTCAGGGCGATTGCGAGCTCGCATGTATACTCTACGCACAACGCCTCCCTGCCTCGGTGTCAATCGCCGGCCACAGGGCGACGAGGAGGCTCTCTCAAATGATGCGAACGATCGACATCCAAAATCCCGCGGGCGGCGGCGCGAGCAGCCGGTCAAGCGATACCCCTACCTTGGATGTGCCGAGCGACTTCGACCGGCTGAAAGGGTTCGTCTCCCTCGACGCCAAATCACAAGCGCACCACGTCGCCGCCGATGGAAAGACGCACGCCTATCACGCCATGACCCGCCCTCTGTCGTGGCGCGTCTTCGGCGAGGAGTGCCTGGTGGCCGACAGCACCGCCAGGACGCCCACGACGCACGCGGGCATCTATCGGCTCAAGGCGATCAAGCCGCCCATGAGATAGAGCGCGAAGCGCGGCTTCGCGATTGAATAAATCGCGAAAGCAAGCAGGCAGAGTGCGCGGCCGGTGGGTAACTCCCTGCATGAGCACTCACCTGCGAGATCGTGCTGCCGCAAGTTTGAAGTTTCTGGCCGCGTTCGTGATCGCGGCGGCTGGCTGTGGAGGCGGCGGCGGCCAGGCGCCCCCGGGGTCTGACGCCGGCTTTGGCGGACAGGGCAGCGACGCAGGCCAGGGGAGCGACGCAGGCCCGGGGAGCGACGCAGGCCAAGTAAGCGACGCAGGCACGGTGAGCGACGCAGGCACGGCAAGCGACGCGGGCACGGTGAGCGACGGCGGCGTGGGTAGCGACGGCGGACTCCCCGGCGGCACCTTCAAGTTCGGCAAGCTCTCGGTCAACCAGGGCTCGTTGATGGGCTCGTTCGATTACGACCTCTCCGCGGCCTTCGTGACGGGAACCCCCTCCCCGGCGCCGCCGGTGAACTGCCCGGGCCAGGTGAACGTAGCCTCCGGCGGATGCCTGGCCGCCGTCATCTGCGACAACTCTCCAAGCGACGCTGGCACCCCGACGTTGCCGGTCTTCACCGAGCTCAACGCGGGGGCGATTACGTTCGCGGGAGGCTCGCTTGGCGCGGCCCCAACGACGCTCACCTTCGGGCCCGTCGTCGGCTCGCGCCCGCCCCGGATGGGATATACGCCCGCCCGCGGCATGACCCAGATCTTCGCCGGCGGCGACCAGCTCACGGTCTCAGGCGCCGGCGGCGCGGACCTGCCGGCGTTCGCCGCGCAAACCCTGGTGGCGCCAAGCGACATCACGCTCACCTCCCCGTCCTGCGCGAGCGGGTGCCCGGCGCTCGATCGCACGGCCGACCTGCAAGTGGCCTGGACCGGCGGCGGCGCCGGCAAGGTCTTCATCACCTACGAAACGTTGAGCGCGGCCTACGTCGCTATCGTCAGTTGCTCGTTCAATGCCGCGGACGGAATGGGAACGGTGCCCGCCTCCTTCCTGGCCCACCTCGAAAAAGCAGGCGACCCCGGCATCAGCGGCGTCTTTGCCGCGGGCGTCACGAATGAAGGGCCGCCTTTCCTGGTGGGCGATATCGCGACCACCTTTGAGATACAGGGTTCGGGCGTGAGCGGCGGATTGACCGTGTCGAAATAAACCAGGGAGCTTCAATATGCCTCAGCTGGCCGATGCCGAGCTCGCGCTCGTCGACGCCTGGTGGCGAGCCGCGAACTACCTCACCGTCGGCCAGATCTATCTCCAAGAAAACGCGCTGCTCAGCGAGCCGCTGCGGCGCGAGCACATCAAGCCGAGGCTGCTCGGTCACTGGGGCACCTCGCCCGGCTTGTCATTGCTCTATGCACATCTCAATCGCTTGATCGTGCGCCGCGGCGTCCAGGCGCTCTTCATGGCCGGCCCCGGCCACGGCGGCCCGGCGCTCATCGCCAATGCCTGGCTGGAAGGGACCTGGAGCGAAATCTATCCGTTGGTGCCGCAGGATCAGGCCGGCCTGCGGCAGCTCTTCCGCCAGTTCTCGACTCCGCACGGCGTCCCCAGCCACGTCAGCCCGCCCGTGCCGGGGTCGATCCACGAAGGAGGCGAGCTTGGGTATGTACTCACTCATGCCTTTGGAGCCGCCTTCGACAATCCAAACCTGCTCGTGATCGCGGTGGTGGGCGACGGCGAGGCCGAGACCGGCCCGCTCGAGGGATCCTGGAAGGGAATCAGCTTTCTCAACCCCGCCCGCGACGGGGCGGTGCTGCCCATCCTGCATTTGAATGGATATAAGATCGCGAACCCGACCGTGCTCGCGCGCAAGGGCGACGAAGAGATCTTCTCCCTCTTTCGCGGCCACGGCTATGAGCCACGCCTGGTCGCCGCGGACCAGCCCGCGCTCGTGCACGCGGAGCTCGCCGCGGCGCTCGAGG
Source organism: Myxococcales bacterium (assembly GCA_038231075.1). GTDB lineage: Bacteria > Myxococcota > Myxococcia > Myxococcales > 40CM-4-68-19 > JBBRMA01. The sequence continues at coordinate 120,290 of JBBRMA010000006.1, forward strand.
AGAGCTACGACCAGATCCTCGCCATTCAACGACGGAGCCACTCGTCGCGTCCGCGCTGGCCGCTGATCATCTTGCGCACGCCCAAAGGCTTCACCGGCCCGGACAAGGTGGACGGCGTTCAAATCGAGGGAACCTATCGCGCGCACCAGGTTCCGCTCGCGGGCGTGCGCGAGAATCCAGCGCACCTCGCGCAATTGGAAGCTTGGATGAGATCCTATCGGCCGGAGGAGCTGTTCGAGCCCTCCGGCGCGCCCAAGGCGTTCTTGAAGCGGCTCGCGCCAGAGGGCCCGCGGCGGATGAGCGCGAGCCCGCACGCCAACGGCGGCCGCCTGCTGGTGCCGCTCGACCTGCCTGAGTACGCGCGATACTCAATCGAAGTAAAAGCTCCCGCGACGCAGCGCCACGAATCGGTGCGGCAGCTCGGCGCCTTCTTGCGCGACGTCTTCGTGCGCAATGAGCAGCAGCGCAACTTCAGGCTCTTCTGCCCCGACGAGCTCAACTCCAATCGCCTGGGCGCGGTGCTCGAGGCCACCTCCCGCTGCTGGATGGAGCGCATCGTCACCGGCGACGACAAGCTCTCGCCCGACGGCCGCGTGCTGGAGGTGCTGAGCGAGCACAACTGCGAGGGCTGGCTCGAGGGATATGTCCTCTCGGGCCGCCACGGGCTCTTCGCCACCTATGAAGCCTTTGCGATGATCGTCGCCTCGATGGCAACTCAACACGCCAAGTGGCTGGAGATGTGCCGCGAGCTGCCCTGGCGCGCGCCGGTGGCCTCGCTCAACCTGCTGCTCACCTCCACCTGCTGGCGCAATGACAACAACGGCTTTTCGCACCAAGGCCCGGGCTTCATCGACACCATCATCTCCAAGCAGGGCTCGGTGGCGCGCGTCTATCTGCCGCCCGACGGCAATAGCCTGCTCTCGGTGGCCGACCATTGCCTGCGCAGCCGCGACTACGTCAATTTGATCGTCATCGACAAACAGCCGCAGCTGCAGTGGCTGTCCATCGACGCGGCGCGGGCCCACTGCGCGCGCGGCGCCGGCATCTGGGAGTGGGCCTCCAATGGCGGCGAGGACCCGGACGTGGTGCTGGCCTGCGCCGGCGACGTGCCCACGCTCGAGGTGGTGGCCGCGGCGCACTGGCTGAGAGGCAAGGCCCCGGACTTGAGAGTGCGAGTGGTGAACGTGGTCGATCTCTTCGCCATCGCGGGACAGCACGAGCACCCGCACGGCATGCCCGCCGATCAGTTCGCCCAGATCTTCACCCGCGAGACCGACGTGGTCTTTGCCTTTCACGGATATGCGAATGCAGTGCACGGCCTGTTGCACGGCCGCCCCAATGCGCACCGCTTCCACGTCCGCGGCTATCGCGAAGAGGGAACCACCACCACGCCCTTTGATATGGTCGTCCTCAACTCAATGAGCCGCTATCACCTGGCCATTGAAGCGCTGCGCCGCGCGCGCCGGCGGCCCGCCAACGGAGACCAGCTGATCGACGAGTGTGAGCTCTCGCTGCGGGCGCACACGGCCTATATCAAGGAGCACCTCGAGGATATGCCCGCGATCGCCAACTGGACCTGGGCGTGAAGGTCCTGGCGCTGAACTGCGGCTCGTCCTCGCTCAAGTTCGCGCTCTTCGACGGTGAGACCCGGGTGCAGGGCGGCGCGGTGGCCAATCTCGGCGCTCCTGGAGCTCATTCAACTCATGCCGAGGCGGTAAACGCCACGCTCGACGCGCTGCCGGCCATCGACGCCGTCGGACACCGGCTGGTCCACGGCGGCCCGAGGCTCTTCGCGCCCACCCTGATCGACGGAGGCGTGCTCGAGCAGCTGCGCGCCGCCCTGCCCTTCGCCCCGCTCCACCTGCCGTCCGCCATCAGCGGAATCGAGGCGGTCTCCGCGCGCAACCCAAGGCTGCCCCAGATCGCCTGCTTCGACACCGCCTTCCACCGCGCGCTGCCCGAGGTCGCGCGCCGGTTCGCGCTGCCCGCTTCCATCGAGGCACTGGGCGTCCATCGCTATGGTTTCCACGGGCTCTCCTATGAATGGGTCGTCTCCCAGGTCGGCGCAAAAGGTCGCATGGTCATCGCCCACCTCGGCAGCGGGGCCTCGATGTGCGCCGTGAAGGGCGGCGTCTCCATCGACACCACCATGGGCCTGACGCCTGCGGGCGGCTTCATGATGGGCACGCGCACGGGCGACCTGGACCCCGGCGTGATCTTTTTCCTATTAGAGAAGATGTCCCTGGTTGAGTTGAAGAAGCTGGTCGAGCGCGAGTCGGGCCTGCTCGGCGTCTCTGGATCCACTGCAGACATGCAAGCGCTGCTCGCCTCGGCGGACCCGCGCGCCGCCTTTGCGGTGGAGCTCTTTTGCTACCAGGCGCGCAAGGCAGCGGCGGCGCTGGTCGCGGCGCTCGGCGGCCTGGATCTGCTGGTGTTCACCGGCGGCATCGGAGAGCGCTCGGAGGCGATCCGCTCGCGCATCTGCCAAGGCCTCGCCCACCTCGGCCCCTTCGAGGTCCGCGTCGTCGCGGCCGACGAAGAGCGCGTGATCGCGCGGCACGCCGGCCGACTGCTTGCGGCTGCTTGAGCGGCTGCGCCCGGCTCAGGTCGGTGCCGTTCACGCCCGAGAAGGTCCTGGCTGCGCTCGAAGTCACTCGTAGGCGAGCGCCTCGCGCACCGAGCTCTGCGAGGCATGCCACGCGGGCGCGAAGCTGCCGAGCACGGCCAGGAGCAGCGAAAAGAAGAGCCAGAGCGCGAGGCCGCGCGCCTCGAACGAGAAGTCCATTCCGCTGTGAAAGGCGTGCTGGACGAGGCCTTCGCCGAGCCACCTGGACACCGGCCAACAGAGCAGCGCCGCGACCGTGAAGCTGGCCAGCCCGAGGGCGAGGCCCTCGACCACGACGAGCATCCAGATCATGCGCGGCGTGGCGCCGAGCGCGCGCAAGACCCCCATCTCGCGCCGCCGCTCGAGCACGTTGAGGCTCATCGTCGTCATCAGGCCGAGGCCGCCCACGCCCCCCAGGATCGCGGAGAGGATCAAGAGCGCCACGTAGATCATCACCATGTGCTGATCGAACCCCGTGCGCGCATCGGCCTTGCTGGTGCTGCTCAAGGCGCGCAGGCCCTGCCCTTCCAGGGCTTTGTCGAGCGCCGCGCGGGCCACGTCGAGGTCGCCCTGGATCGACAGGCGCAGGCTGTTGGTCATCCCGCCATGGCCGCCCTCGTCGTCGAGATATCGGCGCGAGATATATCCGAGCGGCGGCGAGAAGGGCTCGCGCAGGACGCCGATGACCTGCCACTCCTGCACCACCGGGCCCATCCGTAGAGTGATTGAGTTGCCGGGCTTGAGTTCGGGATATCTCGCCGCCAGCGCCGTATTGACTAGCAAGGCATTGGTGTCGCCGGGCGACAAGCCGCGCCCGCGGACGATCGGCAGCTCGACCATCTTCGAGTCGGGCGGGATGGCGAGCACGGTGAAGCGCTCGGCGCCCGCCGGTGCCGCGCCGCCGCCGTGCAGGCCGGCGTGCGGCGGGGCGGCCTCTTCGGACTTGCCGGGAAAGCTGGCCTCGGTCGCGATCCAGGCCTCCGCGCGCGCGATCTGCGGCGTCTTCTGGATGGCGGGCTCCCACTGCTCCCTGGTCGCCATCGAGGCGAGGGTCACCGAGAGGTCGAACTTCTTGGTCGCGAAGAGGTTGTCGAGCGTGTGGATCATCGAGGCGCGGACGTTGAGCGCGGTCATGAAGAACAGCCCTCCGAGCGCGAGCGTGCCGAGGGTCAGGACCACGCGCGTGCGGCGGCGAAGGGCGTTGCGCAGCGAGAGCAGCACCGGTCGCGCGAGCCCGCCCACGGCGGCCAGGCGGCGCTCGAGCGCGTCGGTCCCAAAGGTGCTTCCCGAGACGCCGGTGTGGCTCAGCGCCTCGCGCACCGGGATGGCGGTCGCTCGCCAGACGGGGAAGGCGGCGGAGAGGAGGGGCACGACCACGCCGGTGGCGGCGACGCAGGCGAAGACCCAGGGCGGCACTGCGAAGCTCGCGAGATCGAAGTTGAGGAAGACCGCCATGGCGCGGCAGATGGCGCGGCCTCCCCAGAGCCCGGGCAAGAGGGCCAGCGCGATGGCAGAGGCCCCGAGCACCATGGCCTGCGCGAGGTAGATGCGCGCGATCTGCCCGCGCGACCCGCCCACCGCCTTCATCACGCCGATCTGCCGCACCTGCGAGGCCATCAGCGCGGTGACGAGGTTCAAGACCAGCGCGCCGCTCAGCACCAGCACCAAGAAGGCGAAGCTCGCCAGCGCCAAGAGGAGCAGGCCCATCAGCTGCGCGTGCGGGTGCTTGCCGGGCTCTGGTATCTCGAGGCGGCGCACGGCGCGGCCGCTCGCCTCGAGCTGGGCCCTGACCGAGTCGGCGACGGCGCGGACGTGCGCCCGATCGAACCGGTCGCCGTTGACCAGGAGGTGCAGCTGGTCGAGCACGGGCTCTTCTCCGAGCTGCGCGAGCGTCTGCACGGTGACGTAGCCGTAGACGAGGTTCTCCATCCGCGCCTGCGCCTGGCCGACGTCCTTGACCGTGCCGGCGAGGCGCAGCGCGCGGTCCTGGCCATGCGCGGTGCGGACGGTGACCTGCTGGCCGACCTGCGCGCGCGCGACCTGCATGGCGTCGCGCTCGAGGAGGATGTCGCCTGCCGCCGGCGGCCACGCGCCCTGCTGCGGCACGAGCTTGCTGACGCGGATGTCGGCGAAGTCCTGGACCGCGAACAGGACCAGGTTGCGCCACTGCGCGGGGCCAGCCTTGATGCGGCCGTTGAGCGTCCGGCGAGGCTCGACGGCGGCGAGGTCCGGGCGCGCCCGCAAGGCCCGCAAGAGCGCGTCGTCGATCCGCTCGCTGCGCACGATCGCGGAGGCCGGCTCGGTCTCGAGATATCCCTGATTCAGCTCGCGCACGAGGATGGCCTGGCTCGACAGACCCGCGGTCAAGCCGGCGAGCCCGAGCGCGACGGCCAGCACCACCAGGAGCGCGCGGCCCTTCTCCCGCGAGACGTCGCGGATCGTTTTTTGCCAGGACGCCGTCATCGGATCAGCCGGCCGTCGGCCATCTCGACGACGCGGTCGGCGCGCAGGTCGCGCTCGTGGGTGGCGATGACCACCGTCTTTCCCAGGCCGGAGAGCAGCTCCATCACCGCGCGCGCCGTCTCGGAGTCGAGGTTGCCGGTGGGCTCGTCGGCCAGCAGCACCTCGGGGTCGTTGGCCAGCGCCCGCGCGATGGCCACGCGCTGCTGCTGGCCTCCCGAGAGCGCCGAGGGCAGCTTGTCGGCCTGATCGGCGATGCCGGTGCGCGAGAGGAGCTGCAGCGCGCGCGGGCGGCGCTCGCGGGCCGGCAGCGCGCGCACGAAGTCCATCGGCAGCATCACGTTCTCGGCCGCGGTGAGCGTGGGCAGGAGCTGGAAGAACTGGAAGACGAAGCCCACCTTGCGGCCGCGCCACGACGACAGCATCGCCTCGCTCATGCCCTGCACCGCGGCGCCGCCCACCGTGATCGAGCCGCTGGTGGCAGAGTCGAGGCCGCCGATCAGGTTCAGGAGCGTGGACTTGCCGCTGCCCGACTTGCCGACGATGGCCAAGAGCTGCCCGGCGGCGATCTCGAGGTCGATGTCGCGGAGCGCCGGGAAGGTCCCGGCCGGAGTGGCGTAGTCTTTGTTGACCCGCTGTAGAGAAATCATCCGGGCACCCTACTGAGCCGCGCGAGGCGTTCAACATGGCCGCAGCGAAATCACCGCGAAAGCGCACAGCGAGACGCGGCGTGTCCGGAAAGACCGACCTGCGCGTGAAGCGGACCCGCGATGCGCTGGGCGACGCGCTGGTCGTGCTGATGCAGGAGAAGCCGTTCGACAGCATCCGGGTGCAGGACGTGCTCGACCGCGCCGGCGTTGGTCGTTCGACGTTTTATGAGCACTTCAAGGACAAGGACGACCTGTTTGACAGCGACGCGGAGGATTTCTTCGAGCTGATCGCGATGGCGCTGCCGCGGCGCCACGACCCGTCCGAGCGGGTGTTCCCGGTGCGCGAGCTCTTCGAGCACCTGCGCGAGATGCGGAGCCTCTACGACGCCATCGTCGCCTCGGGGAAGGCGCACGACAACCTGGCGCTGGCGCAGGGCCACTTCGCGCGGGGCATCGAAGAGCGTCTTGGCCAGATCCCGCGGGCGCGCGGCGTGCCCGCCCAGGAGCGCAACCTCTTCGCGCTGGCGCAGGCGGGGGCGATGATCTCGCTGCTGCAAGAGTGGCTGCGGCGGGGAATGAAGGAGCCGTCGGCGGAGATGGACGACCTCTTCCACCGCATGTTCTGGAATGGCGCCGGAGCGCACTAGGCGCTCCTGCGCGGCACCCCCGCCGGCGCGCCGATGGGCTACAGTCGCGCCGTGGCACACCTGCACGCCGTCCGCCAGGATCTGCAGCCGGAGCTCGACGACGAGGAGCTGGTCCGGCGCGCCGTCGCGGGCGAGGCCACCGCCTTTCGCGCGCTCTTCCTGCGGCACGGACCGGCGGTGCGGCGTCTTCTCGGCGCGCTCTGCCGCGATGAAGGCTCGGCCGACGAGGCGACCCAGGAGACCTTCGTGCGCGCCCACACCGCGCTGCCAGCGCTGCGCGAGCCCCGGCGGCTGCGCGGCTGGCTGCTCGGCATCGCCCGCATCGTCTGGCTCGACGAGCAGGAGCGGCTGCGGCGGTGCGCGCGCGTGCCGGCCTTGCTGGAGGCGGGCGAGGCGCGCGACGGGGCGAGCCCTGAAGGCGGCCTGCTCGACGCCGAGGCCGAGAGCGTGCTGGCCACGGCGCTCGCCCGGCTCTCGCCCCGGCGGCGCACCGCGCTGCTCCTGCGGCTCGACCAAGGGCTCTCTTATGGCGAGATCGCCGATGCCCTGGGCTGGCGGCTGCACGGCGTCAAGAACGCCATCCACCGCGCCCGCCTGCAGATCCGCGACGAGCTGCTCGCCTACCTGAGAGGCACGCCGTGAGCGCGCGCCACCTCGACGACGAACAGCTCGAAGATCTGGCGCTGGGCGAGCCGCGCCCCGACGAGCTGAAGCTGCGCGCGCACCTCGCCGGCTGCTCGCAGTGCGCGTCGGGGCTCTTCGCGCTCCGGGGCCAGAGGGAGGCGCTGTCCGCCTGGGTGGACGCGCGCGACGCCTCGCCCGCCGAGGTGGGGCGCCTGTGGCCGCGGATCGCCGCCCGGCTCGCGCGCGAGGCCGCGCCGGTCCGGCTGGTGGCAGAGGCCTCCGCGCAGGATGCTCCTCGCCGCTCTTGGGCCCGCCCGATCGCTGCCGCGCTGGCCGCCGCCGCGGCGGGCGCGCTGCTCGCCGGAGCGCTCCGGACCCTGCCCCGCGCGGGCCCGCCCGATTCGGCTGCTTCGGCCCCGGCGCGGCCCGAGCTTGTGCAAGCCGCGGCCGATGAGCCCGACGGCAAGCCGACGCCCTCAGCCCTCGCGGCCCTGGCGCGCGCCGAGCAGCAGTATCGCCGCGCGGCCGACGTGCTCGAGCAGCAGGTCGCGCGCCACACCGGAGCCGCCAAGGGCGCGGCGCGGACCAGCGCGGCGCTGGCCCGATCGCGGCGCGCGCTCTCGCCGGGCTCTGCAGCCTCTCCCGCCCGCGCGCGCGTCCGCGTGCTCGAAGGCTACGCCGCCTATCTGAAGTCGCTGCGCCGCGCGCTCGACGAGTCGAGGGACTAGGGCGTGTCCGCAAACTCCTCCGGTCGCCAGAGGGCCGCTGACCTGCGCATCGCCGCGTTGCTCGCCGTCGCGCTCGCTTCGCTGTCGGTCCTGGCCGAGAGCCCGCGCAAGCCCCTGGCCCAGGGCGTCGGCACCGCGCAGGCTCCCGTCGGCGGCCCAATCTCGCTGCGGCTGCACGTCGGCAGCGCGAGCGTGCAGGTGGCTCCGAGCGACGGCTCGTCGATCAGCGTCACGGTCGCCAACCGTCCGGCGCTGCGCATCGCGCTCTTTGCCGCGGGCGGCGACCGCGTCGAGGTCGAGTTCGACGGCCGGCGCCGCCTGTCGCAAGGCGCGCTCGTGGTCCGCGTGCCCAAAGGGAGCCGCCTCGACCTGGGATCGCTCGACGGCGCCATCGTGGTGCGCGGCGCCTTCGCCGAGGTGCGCGTGCGCGGCATGTCCGGCGAAGTGGACGTGGCCTCGGCCGCGCGCGCCGACATCGAGACCATCGACGGCGAGATCTCCGTCGTCGACACCGCCGGTCCGGTGGCCATCCGCACCATCTCGGGCAACGTCAGCGTCGTGACCACCGCGCCCGGGGCCACCCTCGAGATCGAGACCGCCGACGGCAACATCAACTGGCGTGGCGCCTGCGGCCAGGGCTGCCATGCGGACGTGGACACCGTCTCGGGCCAGGTCCACTTCGCGCTCGACCGCAAGAGCGCCTTCGAGCTGCGGCTGATGACCCACTCGGGCCGCTTGAAGGACAGCCTCGGGCTCGCGGCCAACAAGCCTCCGCCGGACGCCGGCGAGACCGGCTGGCGCGCGGCCACCTACGGCAGCGGGTCCGGAGAGGTCGAATGCGAGACCTTCTCAGGCGACGTCACGCTCTCAGAGCACTGAGCAAGGCGGGCACGCCCTAACAGACTGCTAGAAGTCGAAGGACGCAGCCAACATGCCGACCGGCGAGGTGACGGTGTAGTGCTTGGGCATGATCACGCCGACCAGCGCTTGGATCTGCAGCTTGCTCGTGGCCAGCCAGGAGATGGCGGGTCCAGCGGTCAGGTCGAAGTCGCGGCCGATCTTGACCGCGCCGGTGTTCTCGGAGTCTCCGACCTCGGCTTGCAGGCGGCTGTCGATGCCGAGGCGGAAGGAGTCGCTCAGCGAGTAGCCGGCCCACGCCTTGGCCTCGACGTCCTTGCCGCCCCCGCCACCTGATTCGATACCAAAGACGCCATTGAGTACCAACTCAAAGCGTCCCATGCGCTTGCCGGCGGCGACGAGGAACTCCAGCTCGCCTGCGCCCGGCGTGTTCGGGTGCACGAAAGGAACGAACTTGTACCGGGCGCCTGCAGACACATCGACGCCGAAGTGCTGCTGGTCGAGGATCTGGTAGCGCACGCGCACGCTCGGGCCGGAGATATTCGGGCCGGGCTGCCAATAGACGCCGACGTCGCCTGCGAGGCGATCGATTGGCGCCCACAGCACCGAACCCGACACGCTCGAGGTGTTGGCGAGGCTCTGCGAGCTGCCCGCCGTCGAGTCGCTGCTCGCCTGCCCGAGCGACCCCGCGCCGACGCGCACGGTGCCGGCCTTGGGTGTCGCGGGAGCCTCGGTGAGCAGGCCGTCCCGGTCGAGCCCGTCGGCGAGCGCGGAGAGCGGCAACAGGACTGCGCAGATCAGTGCGAGACGCATCGAACCTCCAAACAAAGCGGCGGAGCGCTCAGTGAGAACGCTCCGCCGCAAGTAAGTTCCTACCGCACCGCGACTACTGCAGGGTGGCGTCGTCGAAGAGCGTGTACGTCGGGTCGCCCGAGAAGTTGTCGTCGTGGCTGGTCAGGGTCAGCGTGTAGCTGTGGCCCGCCGTGACGGCCGAGGTGGCCTGCACCCAGGCGCCGCTGTTGGTGCACGTCTTGGCCAGCACCGTCGCGGTGGTGCCCGCGGTGTTGTCCTTGAGCGTGGCAGTCGCCCAGTCGTAGGTCAGCGTGTCCGGGCAGACGACCTTGTAGAAGAAGTGCAGGCTCGTCGTGCCGGTGGCCGCGGTGAAGGTCTGCACGATGCTCGAGTCACCGTTGGTGGGCGACGACGAACCGACGCGGGCGGCATAGGTGCCCGAGTGTCCGCCGCCGACCACGCTGGTGCTGCCCGTCGAGGTCCAGCCCGAGAGGCTGCCGGTCTCGAAGCCGCCGTTGGTGATGCCGGCCGGAGGCGGCGTGGTCGTGGTCAGCGTCACATCGTCGAACAGCGTGAAGGTCGGGTCGCTCGCGTAGTTGTCGTCGTGGCTGGTCAGGGTCAGCGTGTAGCTGTGGCCGGCGGTGACGGCGGCGGTGGCCTGCACCCAGGCGCCGCTGTTCGTGCAGGTCTTGGCCAGGACGGTCGTGGTCGTGGCCGAGGTGTTGTCGAGCAGCGTCGCGGTCGCCCAGTCGTAGGTGAGCGTGTCGGGGCAGGTGACCTTGTAGAAGAAGCTCAAGCCGGTGGTGCCGGCGGGAGCGGTGAAGGTCTGCGCGATGCTCGAGTCGCCGTTGGTCGGCGTGGTGCCGCCGACGCGGGCGGCGAAGCTGCCCGAGTGCCCGCCCGAGACGGCGCTGCTGGCCGCGCCTGACGAGGTCCAGCCCGCGAGCGTTCCGGTCTCGAAGCCGCCGTTGGTGATGCCCGAGCCTCCGGTGCTGGAGGTGATGGTCAGGGCGATGGTGGTCGAGTGCGTCGCGCTGGCGCCGGTGCCCGTGATGGTGACGCTGTACGAGCCGGCCGCCGCAGTGCCCGTGTTGAGCGTCAGCGTGCTCGCGCCGCCGCTGGTGACCGAGGCGGGGCTGAACGACGCGCTGGCTCCGCTCGGCAGGCCCGTGGCGCTGAAGGCCACGCTCTGCGCGCTGCCCGAGGTGGTGGTGGTGCCGATGGTGCTGGTGGCCGACGCGCCCTGGACGACGCTGATGCTGTTTGGCGTGGCGCCGACCGAGAAGTCATTGGTGACCACGGCGTTGATGACCAGGCTCACCGTCGCAGTGTGCGTCGCCGAGGTGCCGGTGCCCGTCACTGTGACGGTGTACGTGCCCGCCGCGGCGGTGCCCGAGCTCAAGGTCAGCGTCGAGCTGCCGTTGCCGCTGATCGAGGTCGGGCTGAAGGTCGCGGTCGCTCCCGAGGGAACGCCCGAGGCGGACAGCGCCACCGACTGCGCAACGCCCGAGGTGATGGCCGTCGTGATGGTGCTGGTGCCGCTGCCGCCTGCAGTGACGGTGACCGTCGCCGGGCTGGCGCTGATGGAGAAGTTGTTGCCGACCACCGCGTTGACCACGAAGGAGACCGTGGTGGTGTGCGTGGCCGAGGCGCCGGTGCCCGTGACGGTGATCGAGTAGGTGCCGGCCGCGGCGCTGCCCGAGTTGAGCGTCAGCGTCGAGCTGGCGCCCGAGGTGACCGAGGCGGGGCTGAAGGTCGCGGTGGCGCCCGAGGGCACGCCGGAAGCAGTGAGGGCGACCGACTGCGCCGCGCCCGCGCTGGTGGCGGTCGAGATGGTGCTGGTGCCGCTGCCGCCGGCGCTGACCGTGACGGTCGCGGGGCTGGCGCTGATGGAGAAGTCGTTGGTAACGGTGCCGCCGCAGCCCGGGAACTTGAAGGACCCGATGCGCGTGCTCCAGTTGAAGGCGCCGTTCGCGGGGATGTACTCGGTCGTGTACCAGAAGGTGCAGTCATCGACCGGGTCCACGACCATGTTGCTGTAGTCGCCCCAGCGCGACAGGCTCGAGCCGGTCTGCGAGCCAGCGCCGTTGATGATGGTGCCCTCGCCCTGGGTCATGGTGCCCGCGGCGTCGCCCGCGAGGCGGCCGGTGTAGTGGATCTCCGGGTGCAGCGAGCTCGACGAGACGCTGAAGCCGAGCGCCATGTTGCCGCTCTGGTCAAAGGCGATGGAGCCGAGCCAGCGGAAGTTCGAGTCCGGCGCGTAGGTGCCCTGCTGGAAGACGCTGAGGTTGTGGCTGGCGTCGGGGCGCAGTTCGTACCAGCGCACGCCCGTCGAGGACCCGGCGGTGACGCTGTGGTTGACGACCATGGCCTCGTGGTCGCCGAAGTTGCGGTAGGCGAGGCGGAACATCAGGCGGTCGGCGAGCGAGTCGAGCTGCTGGGTGGTGCCCGACTGCGGGATGCAGGTGCCGCCGCTGCAGGCTTCCGAGTAGGCCGCGGTGGTGAGCGTGGTGGGGCCGGTGAAAGTCGTGTTCGCGGGCGTGGTCCAGTCGACGTGGAACTTCCAGTAGGCGAGGCCCGCGGTGGCGCCGAGACCGACGACGTAGCCAGGCGAGCCGGCCGGGGGCTGGCGGGCGCCGTCGAGGTCGGCCGGCAAGATACCGCCGAAGCTGGTGCTGGTCTGGAAGCACTGCTGGGTGGCGGCGGCGCCGGTGATCATCTTGGCGCGGTCATAGGCGCAGACGCGCGCGCCGTTGAAGGTCGAGCCGCCGGCGAAGCTGTTGAAGGTGATGTAATAGGCGTCGGGCCAGACGCCCATCTTCGGATAGTCGGGGAAGTCGGTATAGGTGAACGAGTACTGGTGCCAGGCGCCCGTGGGGTCCGGCGTCTGCGAGACGGCGACGCACTGCAGGTAAGGAGTGGTGCTGACCGAGAACTGCGAGATCACCCAGCGGTCGGCGATCGGGTCGTAGACGACGACGGGGTCGCCATCGTTGTTGGCCTGGCAGCCTCCGCCAAGGCCGGTAAAGAGCGTGTTGATGGGCGCCGGCCCGAACAGCACGGTGCCGCTCTTGTTGAAGATGGCGAAGTCACTGTTGACCGTCTGTACGTAGTGGTTCGGGCCGACGTCGCCGTTGGTGTCCGGCGGAGCCGAGGCCACCGTGAAGGAGCCCTGGGGTCCGCTGAAGCCGTTGCCGACGCCGGCAAAGTTCAGCAGCGTGGCCGGCGCCAGCAGCGCGGGCGCGGAGCTCTGGTGGACCGGGTCGATCGAAGAGGCGCGGCCGTAGTGGCGCGGGATGGGCTTGACGGGGTGCTCGACGTTGGTGTCGCCGCGGGTGGGCAGCGGGATCAGCGTCAGCGGGGCCGAGAGGCTGTGGGCTTGCGCCGGCGAGCTGACGGCGCCGCGCTGGATGTCGGCCTGGCTCTCACTCTCGTTGCCCGCGGGGCCTGCACATCCGGCCAGGACGATGACGGCGGCGGTCGCCAGCGGGAAGAGGGCTGCGGAAACAAATCTGAGCTGGCTGTTCGGTCCAGAGACGCCCATTTGGCTTGGCTCCCAACGCAATTCGTTGACTGCGACGCAAACAGAATGCCTTGCCGGTCGAGAAGGACAAGGAGGTGTGATTACGGGTCTGCAGTAGGTTTTATGCGCATATCGTCGCCAAGCCATTGGTATCAGTTACTTGCGCATGGGGTGGGCGATTGACCGCCAATGTCGCATCCTCTCTTGATCGGATGAGAGCAAGCACGGAATTCGACGACTTGACTCGCTGGCCCCTTCGCGCCGACGGTGCCCCCATGATCCTGCTCGCCGCGGAAGCGCTGGCCATCGCCGTGCTCTGCCAGGATGGCGGCTCGACCGAGCCGCCGGTGCAGAGAAATCCGGACGTCGGCGAGTCGCGTCACGACACCTCGCCGCCGCTCACCCAGATACCGCTTCCGCCACGTCCGCCGGGGCCGCCGCGCGTCCATCCAGTGCTGCCGGTGCCGAGGCACCATCCTCCGCCCGACGCGGGCAAATCCGATCAGGAGAGCAAGTGACGAACCAGCTGCGCCCTGCCCTTGGAGTGGTGCTCGCGGTCGCCTTCGCCGCTGCCGCCGCGCGCGCCGAATCGCCGGGCGAGCGCGAGCGCGAGAAGAAGGAAGAGCAGGAGCGCGAGCGCCCCGGCGCGCAACGGGAGCACGGCGAGGCGAAGCCCGGCGACGACGAGATCCTCTATGCGATGGGCGCCATCCTGGGGGCGCGGGCCGGCAGCTACGGCTTCTCCGCCAAGGAGCTGGCCCGGGTGCAGCGCGGGTTCGCCGACGCCTCGGCCGGCCGCAAGCTGAAGTTGAAGGAGACCGAGCTCGAAGAGTGGGGACCGCGCGTGGACGCCATGCTGCAGCGGCGGGGAAATCCGCGCCTGGCCGGAGAGAAGGCGCGCGGCCTCAAGATCGCCGAGGCGGAAGCGAAGGAGGGCGGCGCCGAGACGCTCGAGGGCGGCCTCGTGTTCCGATCGCTCAGCCCCGGCGAGGGTGAGAGCCCGAAGGCCACCGATCGCGTCCGCGTGAAGTACGAGGGGCGCACCTCCGACGGCAAGGTGTTCGACTCGTCCGCGGGCGCCGAGGTGCCCATCGACAAGGTGGTGCGCTGCTGGACGCTCGGCCTGCCGAAGATGAAGGTGGGCGGCAAGGCGCGCCTCGTCTGCCCGTCCACGCTGGCGTACGGAGATCAGGGGCGGCCGCCCCAGGTGCCGGGCGGTGGCACGGTGGTCTTCGACATCGAGCTGCTGGCGATACTCAAGTAGCCAACTCAACCAACTCAGCTCGACTCAATAGCTCTTGCCGAGGATGGCGCCGTCCGCGCCCACTCCAAAAACCTTGCCGCCGGCGCCGGCCAGGGCGCTGATCGAGCGCGTCTCGGCGCCGGGGGGCGAGGCGAACGATTGCCCGTTGAAGCGCAAGACAGGAATGCCGCTGCCGCCGAGCCACAGGTCGCTCGGGCCCGTCCCCCAGACCGAGTTGACGATGGCGCCGTCGCTGGCAATCCCGGTGGGAACGGCCGACCACTTCGCGCCGTTCCAGTGCAGCACGTTGGCGGCATCGTCGCTCGTGATCCAGACATCGTTGGCGCCCGTCCCCCAGAGGGTGTGCAGCTGCGCGGTCGAGCCCGTGGCCTGCAGCGTCCAGTGCGCGCCGTCATAATGGTAGACGCCGCCGGGCGCGTTGGCTCCGCCTTGAATCGAGTCTTGCAGCACCCAGACGTCGTTCTGCGCGCTGGCCCAGACCGCGCGGGCGACGTCGTTCGGGCCGGTGGTCGACCAGCTGGCGCCGTCCCAGTGCAAGAGCTGCCGGTAGGCCAGCGCCCAGACGTCGGCAGCGCCCGTGCCCCAGATGCCGCTCATGCAGGTGGAGGCCGTGGGTCCGAACGAGCTGCTCCAGGCCGTGCCGTTCCAGTGCAGGACGAAGCCCAGGCAGTCGCCGGAGGCACCCGCGATCCACGCGTCGTTGGCGGCGCGCGACCAGACTGCGTAGAGCGGCTCGACAGAGGGGGTCGAGATCTGCTGCCAGGAGGCCCCGTCGAAGTGGAGGGCGACGCCATGGCCGCCGACGGCCCAGACATCGTTGGCCGAGGAGGCGAAGGCGGCGTCGAGATATTCAGTGGAGCCCTGCGTGAAGGTGGACCAGCCGGTGCCGTCGTGGTGGAGCATCTGGCCCGCGCCGGCAGCGGCCCAGCTGTCGCGCGCGCCGCTGGAGTAGATGGCGGCGATGGGGCGGTCATCGGCGCCGCTGCCGCCGTAGGTTTGGGTAAAGGTGTGGCCGTCCCAGTGCAAGATGGTGCCGTTGGCGCCGGCCCAGACGTCGGTCGGGCCGGTTCCATAGACGCTGGCCAGCTCGCCCGCCGCCGACTTGGCGACCGCGACCTGCGTCCAGGTGTTGCCGTCGAAGTGGAGCGCGGTGCTGCCGCCGACGGCCCAGACATCGGATGGACCGCTGCCCCAGACGGCCCTCAGCGGATCGCCCGCCGGCACGCTCGCGAGCAGCCAGGCGCCGCCCGTCAGGTGCACCACCTCGCTCGTCAGCCCGGGGACCTTCACGCCCACCGCGAAGGCCGAGCCGGGACCAGCGGCGAAGAGGGCCTCGAGCGTCGGCGCCACCGGGCCATATTGGGTGGACCAGGCCGAGCCGTTCCAATGGAGGATGCTGTGCCGCTCGTCCTTGCCGTTGCCCGTGTCGACCAGGACCCAGACGTCGCTCTTGCCGCTGCCGGTGATCGACACGTACGACTGGTCGCCCGCGGGAAGTCCTGCCGTCGCGGTCCAGCTCCTGCCGTCCCAGTGGAAGACCGAGTCGCCGGCGGCCCAGACGTCGGCTGCGCCGCTGCCCCAGATCGACCGGATGCGCGCGGCGCCGCCCGGGAGCGGCGACACCTTCCAGACGCCGCCGTCGAAGTGCAACAGGCCATCGCGGCTGCCGGCCCAGACGTCGTTCCACTGAGAGCCCCAGAGCGCGCCGATGGTCGTCGTCCCGGGCAGCGGGTTGTTCCAGCAGAAGCCGTCCAGGCCGCACACCTGGCCGAGCAGCGGCGCCGGCGGCTCGTGCACCGACGTCCCAACGACGGCGGAGTCACCGTGACAGCCGGCAAGGAGGGCCGCCCAGGAACAGAGGGCAGCGAGGCGTATGGCAGACGTCGGAATCATCGGCGCGGACTCTACTTCGTTCCCGCCGCCTTGTGGTCGTGGGTCTTCTCCAGCGCAGCCGCCAGCCCCTTGGCCAGCTTCTCCGTCGGTCCGATGCCCCAGTAATGCAAGAACATCACCCGCGGCGTCTCGTGCGTCATGTGCTGGTGGATGGCGACGATCAAGATCCCCGCGCCCCGCAGCGCCTTGAGTACGTCTTGCAGCTCGCTCTCGAGCATGGCGAAGTCGCCGTCCACCACGGCCAGCTCGTCGGCGCCGGCGAAGGCCGCCCAGGTATTGACTCCCATTGAGTTGCCGACGGAGTGGCCGTGCATCTTCGTCCGCCGTCCTATCGTGACCTTATAGACGCCGTCCTTGAGTTCGCCTTTGTGCCCGAGCGCGGACTCAATCTTCTTCGGGTCTAGAGTCGTCTTGGCAGGGTCGATATCAGCGGTCGGTATCTCGCCCTTTTGCTTGAGTACGGCCAATACCTTACCCACCGCTGCGGCGAGCTGCTCCTCGTCGCCGGTGCCGCCGATGTGCATGAACATCACCTTGGGATTGTCCCAGAAGAAGTGATTGTGCACCGCGGTCACTTCCAGCCCGTTGTCGAGCGCGGCGCTCATCGCCGGGTTCACCTGGTCCTCGGTGCAGACCATGTCGCCCATCACCATCACCTTGTCGCCGGCTCTCTGAAACGCGGCCCAGGCGGTCAGGCCGAGCGGCGGGGTCAGCCTCACTCCGGCCGCCATGGGCGCGATATCACCGCGCGGGAGGGTTACTTTGAAGACGCCCTCTTTTTCGTCGAGCTTTCCCTTGGCCCCGGTCAATTCTTCGATCCGGGCGGTGTTGAGTCCGGCCGCGAGCAGCGCAACGGCGATGAGTGTCGTCATGGTTTCACCTCTCTCTTCGGCTTCGTTGATAGAGCTCGTACAAGTCATCGAGGACGGCGCTGGCCCGCAGCAGGCGCTGCTCGTCTCGCCGGTGCGCCGTGGCGATTGAGTTGATGACGGCCTCGACCCCGGCCTTCTCGGGCCTCTGATAGCGACCGTCTTTCAAGTCGATGTCGTGAATCAACTCAGCGAGGGGCCGCAGCGCTGCGTCGGTCAACTCAAACCTTTGGAGGAGCACCTCGAAGGAGCAGAGCTCTCCCTGGTGGGTGAACTCACCGTCGAACATATCGAAGCGCAGTTCGCCGTCCTCGTGCCGGTGCTCCTTGGCGGCGACGAACTTGAAGCGCGCCTGCGGGTCGATGAAGCGCTTGATGAGCCAGGCGCTGGCCATGCGGTCCACGTGGATGCCGGCGCGCGTGACCCAGGTGCGGCGGCGGTAGCTCGGGGGCGCGCTGCTCCTGGCCACCGGCGCAGGCTTCTGCAGCCGCTCCTCCAAGGCGCTGACCAGGCCTCCGACGGTCTCGCGGCCGCGGGCGTGGAAAAAATCGAGCTCGGCGATCTCCAAGATCCGCTGCTTCAGCCTGGCGAGCGACGGGGTCAGCTCCGCCCGCAGCTCCGACGAGGGCAAAGAGCGCTTGGGGAGCCTCGCGATCAAGGCGCGAAGCTCCCCGGCGACGACCTGGTAGTCGGCATCGCGAGCGGCCCGGAAGAGCTCTTTGACCTGCTCGTCGCCGAGCCCCTCGACGAGCCGCGCTTCGACGAGCGACGCCTCGCCGCCGCCTGCGCCGATCTCCGCGACCAGCCAATTGAGGTCCTCGTGCGCCTCGGCGCTCGAGGGGAGCGCATAGACCGAGTTGCGGATGGGCACCGCGCCGAGCGCCTGCATGCGCCGCCAGATCTTGACGCGAAAGTAGGCCGGCTTCACCGGGAGCTGGTGGATGAGCAGCAGCCAGCGCGCCTCCGACTTCGCTCTGCGCCTCGCGGCCAAGGGCTCTCCTCTCTCGCCGTTGTCTTATAGAGCAGGTGTATCTGCGTCAACTTGACCTGGATACACCTGCATCCTAGGTTCGCACCGCCATGGAGCAGGCAAAGGAAGAGCCCGCGATCGTCCCCTGCACGCTCCGCGACCTGCTCCTCTATTTCCTCCGCCTGGGAACGTTCGGCTTCGGCGGCCCCATCGCGCTCGCGGGCCACATGCAGCACGACCTGGTGGAGTCGCGCCGCTGGATCTCGGCGCAGGACTATCGGGAAGGACTCGCGCTCGCCCAGCTCTCGCCCGGTCCGCTGGCCGCGCAGCTCGCGATGTACCTTGGCTGGGTGCGCGCAGGCCGGCTCGGCGCCTCGCTGGTCGCAGCGGCGTTCATCCTGCCGTCGTTGGTGATGGTGGTGGTCCTCTCGGCGCTCTACCTGCGCTTTGGCGGCCTGCCCTGGATGCAGGCTGCCTTCTATGGTGTCGGCGCGGCCGTCATCGCCATCGTCGCCCGAAGCGCCTGGAAGCTCGCGCGCAGCACGGTCGGCAAGGACCCGCTGCTCATTGCCCTGTGCGCTGCCAGCGCGCTCCTGACGGCCTGGACGGAGACCGAGTTCCTCCTCGTCTTCCTCGGCGCCGGCGTCCTGGCGCTGGGCCTGCAAAGGCTGCGCGCGGCGAGCACCCTGGCGTCCGTCGCGGCGCCGCTCGCCTGGTTCGTCTCCGGCCTGCACGGGCCAGGTCAGAGCGAGCTGTGGCGCCTCTGCTGGTACTTCACCGAGGCGGGCGCCTTCGTCTTCGGCAGCGGCCTCGCCATCGTTCCCTTCCTGCACGGCGGCGTCGTCGATCGCTTCCACTGGCTGACCGAGCGGCAGTTCCTCGACGCGGTCGCGGTGGCGATGATCACCCCTGGACCCGTGGTGATCACGGTCGCGTTCATCGGCTTTCTCGTGGCCGGCGCGGCGGGCGGGCTGATCGCGGCGGCCGGCGTCTTCTTGCCGCCCTACCTCGTCGTCATCGCGCTCGCGCCCTCGGTGCGGCGCTGGGCCTCCGACGCGCGGGTCAAGGCCTTCGTCGGCGGCGTGACCGCTGCTGCCGCGGGAGCGATCGGCGGAGCGGCCTTCGTGCTCGGGCGGCGCGCCATCATCGACCTCCCGACCGCGCTCATCGGGCTGCTCGCGCTGGCGGTGCTGGTCCTGACGAAGGAGGTGCCAGAGCCCGTGCTGATCCTGGTGGCTGCCCTTGCCGGCCTGCTGTTGCGCTGAACCGCAGCGCGCGGGCGCGGCGCTCGCCCCCTTGTCACGCCGCCTTCGCCAGCGGCAGCGTGAAGAAGAACGTCGAGCCCTTGCCGAGCGTGCTCTCGACCCAGATGCGTCCGCCGTGGGTCTCGACCAGCCCCTTGACGATGCTGAGGCCAAGGCCGATGCCGGTGCGGTTGTCCGTCTGCGCGTGCCAGAAGCGGTCGAAGACGCGCGGCAGCTCCTCTTGCGAGATGCCCTGCCCGGTGTCGCGGACGAAGAAGAGCGCGTCTTCGCCCGCGGCGTGGGCCTCGATGGAGATGGACCCGCCCTTGGGCGTGAACTTGAGCGCGTTGCCGACCAGGTTCGAGACCACCTGCAGCACCCGCCCGCGGTCGCAGCTCACGGTCAGCCCGGCGCTGGCGACGCCATCGAGCGTCAGCTCCTTCTTGGCAGCGAGCGGGCGCAGCATGTCCAGGCCCTCGCGAACGATCCCCTCGACGTCCTCGAGCTTCTGCTCGACCGCGAGCGTGCCCGACTGGATCTGCGCCAGGTCGAGCAGATCGGCGATCAGCCGGTTCATGCTGTCGGCGGAGCGCAGGATCGTCTGCGCCCACTTCTGCACGCGCAACCCGGGCGAGCCCTCGGCGTTCGCCTGCTGGATCAGCGTGGCGCTGGTGACGATGACGCTGAGCGGATTGCGCAGGTCGTGCGAGACGATGGCGAGCAGCCCCTCGCGGCTGGCGACGGCGGCCTCGGCCTCGGCGCGGGCGGCACGCTCGGACACCGAGGCGCGCTCGAGGGCGCGGGCCTTGTCCTCGAGCAGCCCGTTGACGTCGGTCATCTTGCGGTTGGCGTCGGCCACCTCGCGATACATCCGGTCCAGCTCGAGCTGGCGCGCCCGCAGATCGTCGAAGACCCCGAGCAGCTCGGCGTTCTGCTGGCGGATCTCCTCGAGGATGGTCGAGGGCGACAGCTTGATCAGATCGGCGCTGATGCGCGCCACCAGCTCGGGGCTGACCCTGGGCGTGAGCGCCGGCAGCACCTTGCCCAGCTCGATCGTCGTTCCATGCCCGGCGACCGTGTCGGCGCGGAAGTTGTCCACCAGCTTCTTCGCGCCCATGAGCCCAAGCCCGAGCCCGGTGGCGGACTTGTAATGGCCGCCGAGGATGGCCGGCAGGTCGCGGATGCCCTGGCCGCGATCGCTGATGCGGATGACCAGCTGCTCGATCGCGCCGCCCTCGACGGAGAACTGGGCACGCCCGCCCAGCGCGTAGAGGAAGGCGTTGCGCGCGATCTCGGAGACGGCGGTGGAGATGCGCGTCTGCTCCTGGGAGTCGAACCCGAGCAGCGCGGAGATCTGCTTGGCGCGCTGGCGCACGGCGACGACGTCGAGCTCGGTGCGGATCTCCGTGGTGAGCAGGACCGTGTTCATCTGGCTCCTCCGGTGGGCCCGAGCGCGTCTCGCGGGCGCTCCCGCCCGACGAAGACGACGCAATCATCGCGCCGGTTTCCAAAGTCCCTGTAGAGCACCCCCGCGATCAAGCTCGGGTCCTTTTGCGAGAGGCCAGGATAGGGCTCCAGCTCCCAAAAAGGCGAGAGGCCGTCGGAGTGAAGGAGGATCAGCCCGCGGTCTGGCCACGGGTAGCGGAACTCCTGGATGCGGACGATCTTCTCGCCGACGGTGCCGTTCTGCGAGACCATGTTCGACGCCGGGCCTGACAGCGGCACGAGCGTTCCCGAGATGTTGCCCGCGCCCGCGTAGCGCACCTGGCGCTCCTGCCAGTCGATCTCGACGACGGCCGCGACCGCGCCGCGGGTCTCGCGGATCGAGGCGTGCAGGGCCCTGAGGTGCGCCTCCGGACGCTCGCCGCTGTGCTTCTTGAACGTGGCCAGCGCCTGCTGCGCGGCCTCGAAGGCGGGCGGGCCGTGTCCCAGCCCATCGACCATCAGCACGGTGGTGCGGTCCCTGCCGCTCTCGACCGCCCAGGCGTCGCCGCACATCGTCTCGCCTTGCTTGGGAACGCAGACCACGCCCCACTCGAGGGGTTCGGGCGGTCCGCGCGAGGCGGCGCCGCGCTCGCCGATGCGGGCCAGGAGCGCGGTGCCCTTGCCCGGCGCCGAGCTGATCTCCAGGCAATCGGAGAGGCGGGCGATGGCCGAGAGCCCAAGGCCCGGCGACCCCTTGGTGGAGAACCCATCGCGCATCGCGTGGGCGACGTTGGCCATGCCAGGCCCTCTGTCGAGGACGAGGATCTCGAGCATCGCCGGCGCCCCCGGGGCCGAGCGGCGCAAGAGGACCTCGCCTCCCGCGGCGTGCTCGAGCGCGTTGCCCGCGGCCTCCGTCAACACCTCGAGCGCGCGGCCGATCGCCGGCTCGCCGAGCAGCGCCGCCTCGGCCAGCGCTTGCGCGAACCGGCGCGCCTCGCTCACGCCGCCGGCGTCAGTGAAGGGGATGGAGACCGAGACGTGGAGGGCAGCCTGGGTCACTTCCATCGCGTCACCGTGACGCGCGTGCCTTCCCCCACGCGGGAGGCGATCTCGAAGTCGCTCATCAGGCGCTTGGAGCCTCCGAGCCCGAGGCCCATGCCACGCTTGCTGGTGAAGCCGTCGGTCATCGCCTGCGCCAGGTCGGCGATGCCCGGCCCCTTGTCCTCGAAGGTGAGGCGCAGCCCGTGGCGCTTCTCTTCCACGATCACTTCGAGGAGCATGGTCCCGCCGCCGCCGTGGATCAGCGTGTTGCGCCCGAGCTCGCTGGCCGCGGTGACGATCTTGGCCACGTCGAGCAGGCCGAAGCCGCCCTCGACGGCGCGCTCCCGCACCAAGGACCGCAGCAGCATCAGATCGTCCTCCTCGTGCAGCCGCACGAGCTCGCCGCCGGCGAGGTCACTCGGCCGGAGCGTCGCCATCTGCCTGCTCTTCAGCCATCCGGGCGCGCAGGAGCGCCATGCCTTTTTCCACGTCGAGTGCGGTGCGCACGCCCGTCATCGGGACGCCCATCTCGACCAGCGTGATGGCCACCGACGGCTGCATGCCGACCAGCGCGGTCTCTGCGTCCATCACCCGCGCCACCTGCGCGATGGCGCCGAACATCCGGGCGATGAATGAGTCCACCATGTCGAGCGCCGAGATGTCGATGAGCACGCCGCGCGCGCGGCTCTCGGAGATGCGGTTGGCGAGGTCGTCCTTGAGCACGGTGGCGAGCCGGTCGTGCATGTCCACCTGGACGGTCACCAGGAGGAACTCGCCCATGCTGAGGATCGGAATGCGCTGCACGAAGACCTCTGGCGAACGAAGACCACTTTGGCGAAAACGACGCCCGGACTAGGAAGCCTCGACACCGGACCGCCGGGCCGCGCCCACCGCGAGCCCCATGCGCTTGAAGGCGAGCGCGAGCGCGCCGGCCATGGTGGCCTTGGTGGGCACGTCGCCGAGGCTCACGCCGAGGTGGACGATGGTCTGCGCGATCTGCGGCCGGATGCCCGAGATGATGCACTCGGCCCCCATCAGGCGCGTCGCGCTGACCGTCTTCAATAGGTGTTGGGCGGTCAGCGTGTCCACGGTGGGCACGCCGGTGATGTCGATGATCGCCACCTCGGACTGCGTCTCCGCCAGCCGCTTGAGCAGCGTCTCCATCACCAGCTGCGTCCGCTTGGAGTCGAAGTTGCCGATGATGGGCAGCCCGAGGATGCCTTGCCACAGCTCGACCACCGGGCTCGAGAGCTGGAACATCTCGTTCTGCTGCCGCCCGATGACCTCCTCGCGCGACTTCTGGAAGACCTCGGTGGTGTAGAGGCCGAGCTTGTCGAGCAGCACCGTGGCGTTCCACAGGTCCTCGAACAGGTAGTCGGGCTGCCCTTCGTGGATCTTGCGCAAGCGCACGAAGAGCGGCTGCTTGAGCGAGAACACGAAGGTGGCGGTTTCACTGGGGGTGAACCCCTGGATGACGCGCGACCGGCTCACCTCGCCGACGAACTCGCGCACCGGGCTCCAGTTGGGAAGCTGGATGTCGACGAAGTTGTTCCCGGCGATGGCGTCGCGCAGCAGCTTGAGGAACTTGGTGGACTGCGCGTTCAGCTCGGACTCTTTCATCAGATCGGGCCGCTGCGTGGTGGCCGCGAGCTGCTCCTTGATCCACTCGGCCAGGATCTCGGCTTCGTACCGCTCGAGCACTTCGGGAATTCGGGTCTTCGAGGCTGTCATCTTGTCTTCTCTTTCGAACCTGGGGCGCTGCTTGAAGTGATCGTCGGCTCAGTAAGCGCGCGTACTCACAAGCAGTCATCTGCCTGGGGCACAATGTCAACGGACCTCTGCGCCTGTCGCGCTTCATTTCAGACGGCGGCGTCGGCTCGGATCAGCGGCCAATCAACCGAGCGCCGACACGCCGTACAAACACGCAGGCGATGTTCAAGCCGGTGGACCTCGACCGGCTCTGCGCGCTGCTCGCGGTCCGCACCGCCGACCGCTACCTCGCGTACCACTCGGCGACCTTGGGGTGCGCCTTCACGGCGGCGACCAGCGCCAAGAGCTTGGGGAAGGGCCCAAACGTCTCGGGCGGGATGTGATCGATGCTGCCCCTGCTGAGCGGCGTCAGCGCCACGAAGAGCTTGAGATCGGCGACGCTCAGCGCCGCGCCGCCGACGAAGGGCCCTTGGATCTGCCGCTCGATCTGGCCTCCCCACTCGGGGAAGAACCCGGTCGCGAGCGCCTCCCTGGCCTGCTTCTTCTCCGCCGGATCCTTGATGCGGCCGGTGGGACCAAGGCGCGCGCGCATCTCCTCCACCGAGCACATCACGGCTTCGTGGCGCGCGGACTCCCAGGCGTCGGCCGGAAGCAGGCCGTGCTGGCTGCCGATCATCCGGAGGATCGCGTTCGACTGCGCCAGCGGCGGGCGCCCATCGCTCGTGAAGACGGGCAGCGCTCCGTAGGGAGCGGAGGCCTTGCGCGCCGCCCACTGCTCCTGGTTGAGCCGCTCGTCGTTGAAGGGGACCGAGGCGATGAAAAGGGCCAGCCGGCACTCTTCGCCGCGGCTGGTCGGGATATCGAAATAGGTGAGCGTCGGGCTGGTCATGCGCTGCGGTACCACACTCGATACCCGCGCGCGACTGACGCCGCGGCGCGTGATTGACAGCATGCCGAGGCGGGACTAGGCCACTGCCGCAACTCATCAGCAAGCCGTCCGGCAGTCCGCGCCGACGGCGAGCGCACCTCGACCTGGTCCCTCTCGATCTCGCCGGCAGCGAAGGCACCGCGGCTCGCAGGAGGACCGCATGACGCGTGCACCCAGGACCAGTTTGCTGTTCGCTCTTCTCTTTGCCGCCGCGGCCAGACCCGACGGCGACGATCGGCCGCCGAGCCGCCACAACGAGGCCACCGTCGCGCAGCTGCAGGCCGAGATGGCCTCGGGCCGCCTGACCTCGGAGCAGCTGACCGGCGAATACCTCGAGCGGATCCTGGCGCTCGACCAGAACGGGCCGGGCGTGAACGCCGTCATCGAGTTGAACCCCGACGCGCTGGCCATGGCCCGGCGCGCGGACGAGCTGCGCCGGCGCGGGCAGGTGCTGGGGCCGATGCACGGCATCCCGGTGCTCTTCAAGGACAACGTGGACACAGGCGATCGCATGCAGACCACCGCGGGCTCGTTCGCGCTGGCGGGCCAGCCGGCGGTGCGCGACTCGACGGTCGCGGCGAACCTGCGCGCGGGCGGCGCGGTCATCCTCGGCAAGACCAACCTCTCCGAGTGGGCCAACTTCCGCTCCTTCGGATCGATCAGCGGCTGGTCGGGCCGCGGCGGACAGACGCACAATCCCTACGGCATCGATCGCAACCCGTGCGGCTCCAGCTCGGGCTCGGCGGCCGCGGCGTCGGCAAACTTCGCCGCCGTGTCGTTCGGCACCGAGACCGACGGCAGCATCGTCTGCCCCGCCAACGCGAGCGGCGTCGTCGGCATCAAGCCGACCGTCGGGCTCACCAGCCGCGCCGGCGTCGTGCCCATCTCCCACGTGCAGGACACGGTCGGCCCCCACGGCCGCACTGTCGCCGACGCCGCCGCCGCGCTTGGCGTCCTGCAGAGCCGCACCTTCGACGGGCGCGACGCCGCGACCGGCTCGGTGCCGCTCGGCTGGAAGGGCCGCGCGCGGCCGAAGATCCCGGCGAGCTACACGCAGTTCCTCGACCCGAAGGGGCTGCAGGGCGCGCGCCTGGGCATCACCCGCGCCGGGCTCGCCGGCTTCACCAACGTGACCACTCCGGTGGTGGTCACCGACGCCATCGAGGCCGCGTTCGCAGCGCTCACCGCCGCTGGCGCGACGCTGGTCGATCTGGACGCCGCAGGCTTCACCTTTCCGTTGGACGGAAATGCCGAGTTCCTCATCCTCTGCTTCGACTTCCGAAATGACCTGAAGGCCTACTTCGCCACCCGGGTCGGCGTGCCCGTGGCGGGCAAGAGCCTGACCGAGGCCATCGCCTTCAACAGCGCCCACGCCGACGTCGAGATGCCCTTCTTCAACCAGGACATCTTCGAGCTCTGCGACTCGCTCGCGCCCGGCCCGGACGACCCCCAGCCCGCGTTCGGCGGCCTCACCTACAACCAGGCGCTCGAGAACGATCGGCTCGGCGGCGTCAACGGCATCGACGCCGCGCTCAGCCAGTTCGGCCTCGACGCCATCGTCTCGGCCACCGACAACCCGGCCTGGGCCACCGATCTGCTCTATGGCGATCACTTCATCTACGGCACCTCGAACCTGGCGGCCGGCGCGGGCTACCCGATCGTGCAGGTGCCGGCGGGCATCGTCTTTGGCGTGCCGCTCGGCATCAGCTTCTTCGGCACCGCCTTCAGCGAGCCGGCGCTGATCAAGCTGGCCTCCGGCTACGAGGCCGCCACGCAGATCCGCGCGCACAACCTGCCGACGTTTGCGCCTACCATCCCGAGCGACCACATCAGCGGCACCACGCTCAAGCCGCCGAGGAGGGACAGCAGCGCGACACCGCGCAAGGAAGAGGGCCGCCGGCCGCATCATCTATAGGTAGGGTTAGCGCCAGTCAGATCGGCACCCGGCCGCCGGCAGGCAGAGGCCCGCCGCGCGGCACGGGCGCCCACGCGCGTCTGGTGGCTCGCTGCGCTCGCATCGATCGGATTTCTTGCCGCGCGAGCCCTTAACAGGTTGCTGAAGAACCCGGACCGAGCCCGGCGAAGGAGCGCCAAGCGATGCAAGGAGCGACGACGAAGAAGACCGGTCGTCTCTGAGGAGGAGCGACGCGGCAGCGCGCCGGCGATCGTTCGCCGGGCGACGGGAG
>JBBRMA010000007.1:0-140554 GCA_038231075.1 Myxococcales bacterium
AGAGGCCCGTCGCGAGGATCAAGGGCTCCCGCGGCAGAAAATCCGATCGATGCGAGCGCAGCGAGCCACCTTGCGCGGGTGGGCGCCCGTTCCGAGCGGCGGGCCTCTGCCTGCCGGCGGCCGGTACCTACCGGTGCTTATCGGACTGCATTGGCCCTACGCGGCGGCTGGGGCGGAGTTGCCCGGCTTGTTGGGCTCGCCGCCGTCCTTGGACTTCTTCCACACCGACCAGAGCGCCGAGAGCACGAGGCCGCCGAGGACCAGCGCCTGGGCGAGCAGCCCCTCGCGGGTGCCGTAGACGCCGAGCGCGGGAAGCTGCAGGCCGCTCCAGACGGTGAGCGGCAGGACGCCGGTCACTTGAAGAGAATGGGCGCCGTTGCCGACCAGGACCACGGCGAGCCCGCAGAGGAGCACGCCGCACGTCAAGAGCAGCGGGCGCGGCTTCAAGCGGCGGCCGAGCTTCTGGAAGAGGACGACGAGCACCGCGAGGCAAGCGAGGCCGAGCAGCGCGCCGCCCAGCACCGCGTGGCCGGCGCCGCCCGACTCGAGGAGCAGGCCGCGGAAGAAGATCACCGTCTCGAACATCTCGCGGTAGATGGCCGCGAAGGCGAGGCCAAAGACCACGGCGGCGCCTCCGCGCGAGGCCCGCGCCGAGAGAAAGCCGATCAGCCTCCGCGCGCTCGCCGACGCGAGCAGCCAGTGGCTCGCGTAGAGGAGCAAGGCCGCGGTCACCAGCTGGAGCGCGCCTTCGAGCAGCTCTCGCGAGAGGCCCGAGATGCCGAGCAGCGCGCCCGACAGCCACCAGGTGACGCCGCCGGCCAGGAGCGCCGCCGCCCAGCCGAGGTGGACGGCCTTGGCCTCGCTCGAGCGGCCCGATTTGCGGAGCAGCGCGAGCAGCGCGGCCACCAGGAGCGCGGCCTCCACGCCTTCGCGCAGGGCGATGGCGAGCGCGGCCACGAAGGCGATCAGCGCCCCTCCGCCGGTGCCGAGCGCGTCGGCGCGCGCGAGCAGCTCGTCGAGGTGCGCGGCGACGGGCAAGGGATCCCGCGTCGACCCCTCGTCGAGCGCGGCGCGCAGGTCGAGGAAGGTGCTCTCCAGCTCGGAGACCAGCGCCGAGTCGCGGGCGCGCAGCGAGGGCTCGTGCGTCTCGAACTCGTCGAAATACAAGGAAAGGATCGCGCGGCGCGCGCCTGGCCGATCGCCGCCGCGGGCGGTCTCGACGGCTTTGGCGAGGCCCTTGCGCGCGCCGCCAAGGCCACCCGGACCGCTGCCGCCCTCGTCGTCGTCGAACGGCCCCGCGCGCAGCGCCGCCAGCACCAGCGCCCGATCTTCGGCGGAGAGCCCGGCGTGGGACAGGCGCGGCTCGAGCGCCTCGTCGCTCAGCACCGCCAGCTCGCGATAGCCCGTGGGCAAGAGCGCCGTCCGCGCCAGCCGCTTGCCGCGCGCGGGGTCCAGAGCGGGCCGCGAGAGCGAGAGCAGGTAGAACGCCAGGTCCCAGCGCGCGCGGTCGTCGAGGGCCTGCTCGAAGGCCGGCATGGCGGTGTTCGGCACGCCATACGTGGACGCGCTGAAGGCCCGCTGCGGCGTCAGCGCCTTGGTCTCCTCGGCCGAGGCCAGCTCGGGCGGCCGCGTGCTCAGCTGCAGCTCCGCCAGATTCGCGGGCAGCTTGCCTCCCTCGCCGTGGCAGTTGATGCAGGCGAGCCTGTAGAGCTCGGCACCGCGGGCCAGCTGCGGCGGCGCGGTGGGCAAAAGGACGACGCCAAAGCGCTGCGCCACCTCGTCGCGGAGGGCCCGCGCATCGGGCGAAACCAGGCCGGGCGACTCGACGCGCTGCACGCGGCGCAAGAGCGCGTCGCACTTGCCCGCCAGCGCCAGGGCAGTGCCGCTGCCCTCGGCCCGCAGCTCACGGGCCGCCTCGGCGACAAAGCCGACCTGCTCCTTGTGCTCGTCGGCAGAGAGCACCTTGCCCTGCTCCCCCACGGCCCGCGCGTAGTCGCCGGCCACGTAGTCGAGCAGCGCCACCACCCGCCGCAGCGCGCTCTCGCGGGCGGAGATGGCCAGGGAAGGCGCAGCCGTCGAGACGACCGCGCCGGTGCCCGTGGCCGCAACAGTGAGAGCGAGAATCATTCTCAACATCAAGATGCAGGATAGTCGGAGCCTGGCCGCTTGTCACCCGGACCTGTCGCCGCTCTTCTCTATTTGCGCCAAGGCCCTTTGGGCAGAGGATGCGCGCCGTGCGCCTGCCCTCGCCCCTCCGCCGCAGCGACGAGCCCGTGCACCAGCACACCGAGGCTGGCCACGTGCCGAGCGGCCGCTGGGTGCGCGACCTGGTCTTTGGCGCCAACGATGGCCTCGTGGCCGCCTTCGCCGTGGTCAGCGGCGTGCACGGCGCCTCGGTCTCGACGCGCATCATCCTCCTCGCCGGATTGGCCGAGCTGCTCGGCGGGACGATCGCCATGGGCCTCGGCGCCTTCCTGGCGGTCAAGAGCGAGCGCGAGTTCGTCGCCAGCGAGCGCGCCCGCGAAGAGCGCGAGGTGAGGGACTTCCCCGAGGTGGAGCGCGCCGAGGTGAAGGGCATCTTCGCGTCCAAGGGCTACAAGGGCCAGGCGCTCGAGACCATCGTCGAGCACATCACCTCGGACCCCAAGTTCTGGGTGGACACGATGATGAACGAAGAGCTCGGCCTCACCACCGTGCCGGGCGGCTCGCCCCTGCGCTCGGGGGTCACCACCGGCCTCGCCTACTGCCTGGGCGCCGCCATGCCAGTCCTTCCCTATGCGCTGCCGCTGCCGGTGCACACCGCTTTCGCCACCTCGGCGGCGCTGACGCTGGTCTCGCTCTTTGGCGCCGGCTCGCTCAAGACCACCATGACCGGCCGCCCGTGGCTGCGCTCGGGGCTCGAGTCGGCGGCCATCGGCGCGCTCGCCGCCGCCGCGACCTTCGCCGCCGGCCGGCTGATCGCGGGAGGGTCCTGAGTGCCTGCGCCGCTCGCGTTCTGGTTCGACTTCGCCAGCACCTATTCCTACCTGGCCGCGCAGCGCATCGACGCCGCCTGCGCGCGCGCCTCGGTGCCGCTGGTCTACAAGCCGTTCCTGCTCGGGCCCATCTTTACCGCCCAGCTCGGCATCAAGGACTCGCCCTTCAACCAATGGCCCGTGCGCGGCCGCTACATGTGGAGGGATCTGGAGCGGCTCTGCGCAAAGCATGGGATCCCATGGAAACGGCCCTCGGGCTTTCCGCGCAGCTCGCTCCTGGCGGCGCGGGTCGCGCTGGCCGGCGAGGGGCAGCCCTGGGTCCCCGAGTTCGTCCAGCAGACCTTTACGGCCAACTTCGCCGAGGACCGGGACATCGGCGACACCCGGGTCATCGAATCGATCTTGACCGCCGTGGGCGCGCCCGCGCGCGATCTGATCGACCGCGCTGGTCAGCCTGAAGTGAAGGCCGCGCTGCGCGCCCGAGGCGAGGAGGCGACCCGTCTCGGCCTCTTCGGGGCCCCGAGCTTCGTCACCGGCGACGAGCTCTTTTTCGGCCAGGATCGGCTCGACGATGCCATCTCCTGGGCCCGGGAGTAGATTGCGCCGCCGTGACGCCCGCTGAGCCCTCCACTGACCCCGTGAAGTCCCTCGCCGCCGCGCTCGAGAAGGGCTTCTTGCCCGGCTTCGCCGATCGCGCGGCGACCTCGCTGGCGCTGGCCGAGCTGGTCCTCGACGCCACCGAGTCGGCGCTCCCGCTCGCGCGGGGCGACGCCGCCCGGCCCGCGCTGGAGGCGCTCGAGCTGCTCGCCACGGGCCTGGACTTGTTCTCGTGGGAGGGCCCGCCGGGCTGGGACGTGGCGCTGGCCCGCGGCCTATCACCGCGCGCCCGGGCCGAGCCTGCCCCCTCGGTCCTCGATGGCATCGGCGACGCAAAGGACCGCGCGGGCCAGCTGCTCCTCTTGCACGCACGCGCTCGGGCCGAGGCGGGCCGCTTCCTTGCGCTCGGCAAGCGGGCCGCACAGGGCGCCGACGCCGCCACGCTGGTCGCCCTGCACGCATCAATGCTGCGCCTCCTGGCCGCCGCCGCCGCTGCCGCGCCGCTGGAGCTGCCGCTCGACACAGCCGCCGGCGAGCTGCCGGGCCCGGCCGAGAAGCGCCTGGTCGCCGAGCTGGACGCGCGCAAGCAGGCGGGGAGCGACTTTGCCGACGCCCAGGAGGAGTGGCTGGGCCGGCTCCTGCACGACAACCCCGCCGCGGCGGCCACGCCCTCGTTCCGCACCTACTTCGCGGGCCTGGCCCAGGCGCTCCGGACCGCGCTCAGCCTGCGCGAGCTGCGCGATGCGGCCCGGAGCGGCTCGCTCGCGTTCGATCCCGAGGCGCTGCTCGGCGCCGCCGCCGGCTGGCAGCCCGTGCGCTGGGCGCGGCTGCGCTCGGGCGCTCCGGCGCACTTCTGGTCCGAGCTGTTCCCGCCCGCGCCCGGCGCTGAGGATCCGCTGCAGCGCCTCTCGCGCGAGTGCTCGCTCGCGCTCGACCTCATCGGCCGGCTCTGGGAAGCGCGCGGCCTCTCGCTCACGGCCTTCACCGCGCTGGCCTCGGCGCTGACGGCCCGGTGTGCATCTGCGCTCGCGCTGTGGGAAGAGCTGTCCGCGGCAGGTTGACGCTGCGCGCTGGCGCCCCCCCCGCGCTCTGGTTACAGTGCCCCCTCAGACGGAGGATTCACCATGGCAGTCCAAGACCCCTGGAACACGCCGTCGGCCCGCGCCGACGTCCTCGAGCACGGACCCATCGGCGCGCAGTCCGAGACCGCCGCCTTCATGGCGAAGATCTACCGCTGGATGGCGCTGGGCCTCGGCATCACCGGCCTCGTCTCCCTCTATGTTTCGACGCAGCCGGCGATCGTCCTCGGCCTCGTCCGCACGCCGTTCCTGCTCTTCGCGCTCTGGATCGGCGCCGCCGTCATGTCGTGGACGCTGCCCTCGGTCGCGCGCCGCTCCAGCTTCGGCGTGGTGGCCTCGATGTTCGTCGCCTACGCGGCGCTCCTCGGGCTGATGCTCGCGCCCCTCTTCCTCGTCTACACGCACGAGTCGATCGCCTCGACCTTCTTCGTCACCGCCGGCGGCTTTGGCGCCATGAGCGCGTACGGCACCATCACCAAGAAGGACCTCAGCGCCTGGGGCGGCTTTTTGATGATGGGCTTCTTCGGCATCCTCATCGCCGGCGTCGTCAACATGTTCGTCCGCTCGGACGCGCTCAGCTTCATCATCGGCTGCGCGGGCGTGCTGGTCTTCGCCGGCCTCGCCGCCTGGCACACCCAGAAGCTGCGCTCGCTCGCGGCCATGCGCGACGACCGGATGGCCATCACCGGCGCGCTGATCCT
Source organism: Myxococcales bacterium (assembly GCA_038231075.1). GTDB lineage: Bacteria > Myxococcota > Myxococcia > Myxococcales > 40CM-4-68-19 > JBBRMA01. The sequence goes on from JBBRMA010000007.1 coordinate 5,353, forward strand.
GTACCTCGACTTCATCAATCTCTTCCTCTCGCTCTTGCGCCTCTTCGGCCGCCGTCGCTAAGCAGCGGCGCAATGCACGGCGAGAAATTTGAGCGCGGGGCGTTCTTCGACGTGGACGGCACCTTGGTGTCGACCAACGTGGTGCACGCCTACGCGCACTACGTCTTCAATCGCGGCACCTTCTTCGGCATCGCGAGGCGCGTGCTCGAGGGCCTCGCGATGGCGCCCATCTACGCCATCGCCGATACCTACAATCGCAAGGTCTTCAACGAATTGTTCTATCGCGCCTATGAGGGGCTCTCTGAAGATCGGCTCATCGAGCTGGCCGACGATCTCAACGACAAGGTGCTCGCCCCCGCCATCTATCCGGGCGCGCGCGACATCATCGACGAGTGCCGCCGCGCCGGCTGCAAGATCATCTTCTGCACCGGCGCCATCGACATCACCATGAAGCCGCTCGCGAAGCTGCTTGGCGCCGATGACTTGATCGCCAACTCACTCCAGTTCGTCGAGGGGTTCGCGACCGGCAAGGTCATCCCGCCCATCGTCGAGGGCGCCCACAAGGCGCGCCGCATCCGCGACTACTGCATCGAGCATGGACTCAAGCTCGACCTCTCCCACGCCTATTCGGACTCGATGAGCGACTACCCGATGCTGGCGGTGGTCGGCCGGCCCACCGCGGTCAACGCCGACGCCGCCCTCCGCCGCACCGCGCGCGCCTACGAGTGGCCGCTGCTCGATTTGCGGTAGAACGCGGGCATGCGCCCTCTGGACCACCTCCGCAAGAGCTACGACGAAGACTCGCAGGTCGTCCTCCAGGACAAGGATTCGCCGCCGCGGATGCTCTTCTCCGGCGAGCAGATCCTGCTCGAGGAGGTGCCGGTCGGCACCCGCATCATCTTTCCCAACCCGCCGGTCGAGCCGCTCGCCAACGTGCGCGCCGCCATCCGCTTCGCGCTCAACCACCCGGAAGAGTCCGAGCCGCTGCACGCGAAGCTGACGCCGGGCATGAAGGTGCTGATCGCCATCGACGACATCTCGCTGCCGCTGCCGCCGATGCGCACGCCCGACGTCCGCCAGCTGATCCTCGAGATCGTCCTGCAGCTCTGCGCCGACAGCGGCGTGGACGACGTCCACTTGATGGTGGCCAACGCGCTCCACCGGCGGATGACCGACGCCGAGATGGAGCGCATGGTCGGCAGCAAGATCTTCGCCGCCTATCATCCCGACCATTACACGAACCACGACGCCGAGGAGCCGGGCGGCATCGTCGAGCTGGGCGTGACCGAGGTGGGCGAGCGCGTGCGCATCAGCAAGCGCGCCACCGACGCCGATCTGGTCATCTATCTGAACGTCAACTTCGTCCCCATGGACGGCGGCCACAAATCGGTCGGCACGGGCTTGACCGATTACCTCGGCCTGCGCGCGCACCACACGCCGCACGCCATCCGCGCCTCCAAGTCGTATATGGAGCCCAAGCACTCGGCGTTGCACAGCTCGGTCGATCGCATCGGCAAGATCATCGACGAGCACGTGGACGTCTTTCACATCGAGACCGCGCTCAACAACCGCATGTTCGACGGCCCGATGGGGTTCCTCGGCAAGCGCGAGGAAGACTTCGGCGAGATGGATCGCGCCGCCCTGGGCGCGATGCGCTTCATGCTCGACCGCGCCCCACGCGAGCTGCGCCGCAAGATCTTCCACAGCGTCCCGGCGGCCTATGGAGTCATCGCCGTGGCCGCCGGCAAGACCGAGCCGACCCACGCCAAGATCCTGGAGGCGTGCCAGCGGCAGTGCTTCGTCAAGGTGAAGGGACAGGCCGATATCCTCATCGCCGGCATCCCCTTCATCAGCCCTTATAACGTCAACTCAATCCTGAACCCATTGCTCGTCCAAGTGATGGCCAATGGATACTTCTTCAACATGAACCGGGGCACGCCGCTCATCAAAGAGGGCGGCACGCTCATCGTCACCCATCCCTGCAGCGATGAGTTCGATCCGGTGCAGCACCCGAGCTACATCGAGTTCTTCCACCGCCTGTTACCTGAGACCCGCGACGCGCTCGTCTTGCACAAGAAGTATGAGGAAGAGTTCGCCCGCAACCCTAGCTACGTGCACCTATATCGCAAGGGAAACGCCTATCACGGCGCCCATCCCTTCTATATGTGGTACTGGGGCGAAAATGGCCGGCAGCACATGGGCCAGGTGATCGCCGTCGGCACCGACAATACCCACGTGCCTGAGTTGCTGGGTTGGGAGCGCGCCGACACTCTCGCCGAGGCCATCGACATGGCCCGGGGCCGCCAGGGAAGAACGGCCAACATCTCGCTCATGCACCACCCGCCAATGGTGATGACCGACGTAACCGAATAGGGTCAAGAAGATCGCTCAACGCTCATTCTCAAATTCAAGATGCAGGGTCTGGCACTTCATAGGCCGCCGGCAGGCAGAGACCTCCGTCGCGGCTCTAGGGCTCCCGACACAACTCCGATCGCCGCGAGCGCAGCGAGCCACCTCAGTCGGGTGGCGCCCGCGCCGCGACGGAGGTCTCTGCCTGCCGGCGGCCGGTAGCGCCAGGCCTTGCTTTAGTGCCCGCCACACGATGAGTTGAACGCCGCCAGCTGCGAGTCGCAGGTGTGGTCGCTGGTGGTGCCGGACTCGTTGGCGGTGGGGCAGGTCCACGTCAGGTTCTGCCCGCAGATCCAATAGGCGTTGGCCGTGCTGCCGCAGTTTCCCGAGAGCGAGGCCTGCGCGCTGGCGCAGAACTGGTTGCAGGCGGCGACGTTGCCGGCGTTGCAGCCGGCGCCCTTGCCCTCGACCGTACAGAGCGCCGTGCAGTTCTTGATGGCATCGTTGCCGCCGCCGCCGCCGCTGCTGCCCCCACAGGCAAAGAGCGCGGCGAGGAGCAACGGAGCGAGGCTGGCCGCTTTCGTCAAAGTCTGTCTCATCGGGACCTCGAAACGACGCACGGAGGGTAGACCCCGTTGATAGCGGATGGGGGACGGATATTCTACCCGAGGTCAAGACAGGCGCGGCCTGCTCGGGTAGAAGGGGCGCCATGCAGATGGGCAGCCTCGATTTGCGAGAAGCCTTCCGCGGCCGCGAGCTGATGGTCACAGGCGTCACCGGCTTCCTCGGAAAAGTTGCGCTCGCGATGCTCCTGCACCGCTACCCCGAGGTGGGCCGCGTGCACGTCCTGGTGCGGCCCCGCGCGGGCGGGACGGCCGACCAGCGCTTCTTCGACAAGGTGATCACCGCGCCTCCGTTCAACCCGCTCCGCGAGCAGCACGGCGATCGCTTTGAAGCCTTCCTGCGTGAAAAGTGCTCGCCGCTGGCGGGAGATGTGACCGATGCGCTCTTCGGCTTGAGCGAGGCCCAGGTGGCGGCGCTCACCGGCAAGCTCGCCTGCATCATCAACTCAGCGGGCCTTGTGACCTTCAACCCGTCGCTCGAGATCGCGCTCGACGTGAACACCCGCGGCGCGATGAACGGCGCCGACCTGTGCAAGCGCACCGGCGCCACGCTGGTGCACGTCTCGACCGCCTTCGTGGCCGGCACGCGGCGCGGGCCCGTGTTCGAGGACGAGCCAGTGGTCGGCAGCTTTCCCAAGCTGGCGGAAGGGGAGCTGCCCGGCGAGGATTTCTCACTCGAGAACGAGCTGCGCGACTGCGAAAAATTGGTCGAGCGGCTCCGCGCCTCGGCCGACGACAGCGCCCTGGCCGCGCAGTTCCGCCACGACGCCATCGCCCGCCTCGAGTCGGAGGGGCGCGACCCGCAGGACGCCAAGGCGCTGCGCCTCGCCATCGGCCGCGAGCGCAAGCTGTGGGTCTCGGCGCGGCTGGTCCAGGCCGGCATGGACCGCGCGCTGCACTGGGGCTGGCCGAATACCTATACGTATACGAAAGCGCTCGGCGAGCAGGCCATCGCCAGGAGCGGCTGCAAGTACGCCATCGTCCGGCCAGCCATCGTCGAGAGCGCGCTGCGCTTTCCTTTTCCCGGCTGGAACGAGGGCTTCACCACCTCGGCGCCGCTGGCCTTCATGGGCTTGAAGGGCCACCGGACGTTCCCCGCGGGGCACAAGCTGGTGCTCGATCTGATCCCCGTGGACCTGGTCTGCGCGGGCATGATCGGCGTCGCCGGCGCGGCCTGCGTCGATCGGGCCCGGCGCGTCTACCAGCTCGCCTCGGGGGACGTGAACCCGTTCTACATCCGCCGCGCCGTCGAGCTGGTCGCGCTGTATCGACGGCGATTTTACAAAGAGCGCGGCGACAAAGGCGAAGGCTCCAAATTATCGAACTGGATCGACCAGCGCGTCGAGCCGTACCCGGTGTCGGGCGCGATCTACAAGTTGACGAGCGCGCCCCTGTTCAAGAAATTGGTCACGAGCGCGCGCGAGGCCATCAAGGACCGCGGGCCCAAGTGGGGCGCGCCCCGCGTCACGGCGCTGCTCGCCCAGGCCGACCAGGCGCTCGAGCACGCCGGCCGCCAGCTGGCGCAGCTCGAAGGCACCTGGGACCTCTTCATGCCCTTCGTCGCCGGAGAGCGCTTCATCTTCTCCTGCGCGAACACGCGCGCGCTTTGGGTAGAGCTCTCGCCGCGCGACCGCGAGCTCGTCCCCTGGGATCCCGAGGCGCTCGACTGGCGCGTCTATTGGCTCGACGTGCACATGAAGGGCCTGGAAGAGTGGGTCTTCCCCGGGCTGGAAGAAGAGCGCGACAAGCTCAAGCGCGAGGTCCCGCAGAGCAAGGATCTGCTCCAGCTGCTCGCGGCCGCGGTGCACGCCTACGGCCCGCGCACGGCGCTGCGCTACTTCGCCGGCCAGGACGGGGACGGCGGGCGCGACAGCGATCGCGTGACCTATCGCGAGCTCGGCCTCTTCTCCGATCGCGCCGCGCGCCGGCTGCAGGCCGAAGGGGTGCGCCCCGGCGACCGCGTCCTCTTGCTGAGCGAGAACCGGCCCGAGTGGCCGATGGCCTACTTCGCCATCTTGAAGACCGGCGCCACCGCGGTGCCCCTCGACGCGGCGATGAGCCTGCAGGAAGTGCAGAACTGCGCCAAGGCCGCGAACGCGAAGCTGCTGCTCGCCTCACCCAAGCAGCTCGAGCGCTTGCAAGCCGATCTGCCCGCGCTGTCGCTCGCGGACGCGCTGCGCGGAGTGGCCGACGTCTCCAAGCTGCCGCCGCTGAAGAAAGCCGCCGCGCCCGACGACGTCGCCTCGCTGCTCTTCACGAGCGGCACCACCGGCAAGCCGAAGGGCGTCCTGCTCACGCACAGAAACTTCGCCTCGCTGGCGGCCAAGCTGGCTGGCCTCTTCGACCTGCGCATCGGCGAAGGCGTGCTGAGCGTGCTGCCGCTGCACCACACCTTCGAGTTCTCGTGCGGCCTGCTCACGCCGCTGACGCTCGGCGCCGAGATCACCTACCTCGATGAGCTGACCGGCGACCGGCTGGGCGAGGCGCTCGAGTCGAACGACATCCACGCGATGGTGGGCGTGCCCGCGCTCTGGCAGCTCCTGCACCGGCGGCTGACGCAAGAGCTGGCCTCGCAGCCGACCTTGATCCGCGGCGCGATCGAGGCGGCGATGGCGCTGCACGGCGAGCTGAGAAACCGCACGCCGCTCAATGTCGGCAAGCTGCTCTTCTGGCCAGTGCACAGAAAGTTTGGCGGCAAGCTGCGGCTGCTCGTCTCGGGCGGCTCGGCGCTGCCCGAAGAGGTGCAGGCCTCGTTCCACGAGCTCGGCTTCGACATGACCGAGGGCTATGGCCTGACCGAGGCGGGCCCGGTGCTGGCCGTGACGGTGCCGGAGAACAAACGCCAATCCGGATCGGTCGGTCCGCCCATCCCCGGCGTCGAGATTCGCATCGCCAACGCCGACGCCGACGGGGTCGGCGAGGTGCTCGCCAAAGGGCCGAACGTGATGGCCGGGTATCTCAACGACGCCGAGGCCACCGGCGAGGTGCTGATCGACGGCTGGCTGCACACCGGCGACCTCGGCAAGCTGACGCCCGAGGGGAACCTGACGCTGATCGGCCGCAAGAAGGACGTCATCCTCGGGGCGAGCGGCAAGAACATCTATCCCGACGAGCTCGAGGAGCTGTACGGCAGGGAGCCGATCGTCAAGGAGCTCTGCATCGTCGGGCTGCCCGACGAGCAAGGCCACGAGCGCGTCGCCTGCCTCGCGGTGCCGCGCGCGCCCAAGGACGGCGAGACCCGCGACGAGGTGAAGAAGAAGCTGCACGAGCGCTTCGCCGCGGTGGGCGCGGGTTTGCCGTTCTGGAAGCGCGTCCAGGTGCTCCAGCTCTGGGAGGGCGAGTTGCCCCGGACGGCCACGCGCAAGGTGAAGCGGCCGCTGGTGGTCGCCGAGCTCTTGCGGCTCGAGCGGGCCAACGACAAGGCGCGGGCGCTCGCCGTCCAGGGCGGGGACACCGGCAAGGAGCGCTGGCTCTACGCGCTGGTGGCCGAGCTGGCCAACCGCCCGGCGGCGCAGGTCGGCCCCGAGACGCGGTTTGTCGCCGACCTTGGCTTTGATTCGCTGCTGGTGGCAGAGCTCGTCAGCTCGCTGGAGAGAGCCGGCATCAAGCCGCCCGACGAGGGCAAGCTGGCGTCGCTGCAGACGGTGAGCGAGCTGGCCGCGGCGCTGGAAGCGACCAACGCGGCGAGGCCCGAGCTGGCGGAGCAAAAGCCTGACCCCAAGGCAGAGATCCATGTGCCAGACAGCATCGCGGCCCTCGGCCGGCGGGCGATCTCGCTCGGCCAGGAGCTGCTCTACGAGCGCCTCTTCGAGCTGGACGTGCAGGGCCAGGGGCATGTGCCGTCGAACGCCCCCTTCCTGGTCGCAGCCAACCACTCGTCGCACCTCGACGTCGGGCTGGTGAAGCAGGCGCTGGGCGAAGAGGGCCACAAGCTCGCCTCGCTGGCCGCGCGCGACTACTTCTTCGACACGCCGTGGAAGCGCGCCTGGTTCGGCTCGTTCACGAACCTCGTTCCCATGGACCGGCACGGCGGCGTCAAGGAGTCCTTGCGCACCGCCGCCGAGACGCTGCGGCTCGGGTACCATCTGTTGATCTTCCCCGAGGGCACGCGCTCGCCCGACGGGGTGCTGCAAGAGTTCAAGCCGGCCATCGCGTATCTGGCGTTCGCGACCGGCGCCGACATCCTGCCGATGTGGCTGGAGGGCGCCTGGGAGGCGATGCCCAAAGGCGCCTTCGCGCCCGACCCGAGGAAGCGGCGCAAGCTGGCCGTGCGCATCGGGCCGCCGCTCCGGGCCGCCGCGCTGAGAGCGGCGACGGCCGGGATGTCGCGCTCGGCGGCGCACCGCGAGGTGACGCGGCTGGTGCGCCTCGCGGTCGAGGCGCTGCGCGATGGCGCGCGGCCGCGCTTGTCCGAGGAGGCGGGCGCGTGAAGATCCTCGTCACCGGCGCCACCGGGTTTCTCGGCAGCGCGCTCCTGCCCCTCTTGGTGGAGGCGGGGCACGAGGTGCGCGTGCTGGCCCGCGGCGAGAAGCCCGACTCGCTGCCCGAGACCTACTCGCGCGACTACCTGAAGGCCCTTCTCAGCTGCGGCTGGGTGCGGGGCGATGTGCAGAACGCCACCGCGGTCGGCATCGCCGTGCAGGGAGTCGACGCCGTCTACCACCTCGCTGGCCTCGTCAGCCGAGACCCCAAAGACGCGCACAAGATGTACGCGCTGCACGTCGGCGGCACGCGGGTCCTGCTCGCCGCGGCGGAAAAAGAGAAGGTCAAGCGGGTGGTGCTGGCGTCGAGCTCGGGGACCATCGGCGTCTCGCCCGAGCGGCGCGTGGCCACCGAGGTCGACGACTATCCGATCGAGACGGTGGGCCGCTGGCCCTATTATTTATCGAAGATCTACGAAGAGAAGATCGCGCTCGACCACGCCCGGCGCGGGCTTCCGGTGATCGTGCTCAACCCGTCGCTGCTCCTGGGACCGGGCGACGCGCGCCTCTCCAGCACCCACGACGTCTACAAGTTCCTGGTCCAGCGCATCCCGGCGATGCCGCGCGGCGGCCTCTCCTTCGTCGATGTCCGCGACGCGGCAAAGGCCTTCGCCGCCGCTCTGACCAAGGGCAACCCGGGCGAGCGGCACCTGCTCGGCGCCTGCAACCTCGAGTTCCCCGAGTTCTTCGCGCGCCTCTCTAACCTCTCCGGCGTGCCCAGCCCCGCGCTGCGCCTGCCGAGCGCGGTCAAGGTCCTGGCCGCCCACGCGCTCGAGCGCTACGCCCGCAAGAACGGCCGCGAGCCGGACCTTGACGCCGCCAGCGTCGAGATGGGCGAGCACTGGTTCTTCATCGACTCCGCCAAGGCCGCCCGCGCGCTCGACTTCCGGCCGCGCGATCCGTACGAGACCCTCGCTGAGACCGTGCGCTACCTTCGACAGCACTTCGTCCAGGCATCCTAGAGGATCCCCCATGCGCTACTTCGAGGACATCCGCGACGGCGACACCATCGACTGCGGCCGCCACACCATCAGCGGCGAGGAGATCAAGGTCTTCGCCACGCAATACGATCCGCAGCCCTTCCACACCGACGAAGCGGGCGCTGCAAAGTCGGTCTACCAAGGCGTGGTCGCGAGCGGCTTCCACACGCTCTCGCTCTGCAACCGGATGGCGTATGACGCCTTCCTCCGCGACCTCGCCTCGATGGGCTCCACCGCGCTCGACGAGGTGCGCTGGATCCAGCCGGTGCGCCCCGGCGACGTCCTCTCGCTCCGGTTGCAAGTGATGCAGAAGACGCCGTCCCGCAGCAAGCCGGACCGCGGTGTGGTGCGCTTCCGCTACGAGCTGAACAACGCCAGGCGCGAGCAGGTCTGCACCATGACCGTCACCGAGGTCGTCGGCCGCCGCGAGCTGGCGTAGGGCAAGAAGGCTCACCGCGGTTCATCTTGTTTCCCTCTCGACGGTGGCGAGGAAGTCGCGGAGCAGCTTGCCCGGCTCGTCGGCGAAGGGCTCGGCCAGCACTTGCAGCCCCTCGATGCGGTCGAGGCGGAAGCTGCGGAAGTCGTCGCGCCGCTCGCACCAGGCCACCAGCGTCCAGGCGCGTCCCCAGAAGGAGATGCCGAGCGGGCGCGCGGTGCGGCTGCTCGGCGCGCCGGCCTTGTCGAGATAGGCGAAGCGCACCTTGCGCTTCTCGCGCAGGGCCCGGCGCAGCTCGTCGAGCCCGGAGTAGCTGCGCGGATCGACGTGGAAGCCGGGCGCGAGAAACGCCGCTTCCTGGACCCGCGCGCGCAGCCGCTGCGGCAGCGCCGTCTCGATCTTGCCGAGCGCTTCCTCGGCCGCACGGGCCAGCCGCTTGTCGGCGAAGGCCTGCACCATGCGGGCGCCGAGCACCAGCGCCTCCAGCTCCTCGTCGTCGAACATGAGCGGCGGCAGATCGAAGCCGCGCGGCAGCGCATAGCCGACGCCCGCCTCGCCGAGGATCGGCACGCCCGAGAGGATCAGATCGCGCACGTCGCGATAGACCGTGCGCTCGCTGACCTCGAGCGCCTGCGCGAGCTGCGCCGCCGTGGTCACCCCTCGGCGGCGCAGCCGCTGCACGATGCGGAACAGTCGGTCGGCGCGGCGCACGCGGGCGACGTTAGCGCGCCTGCGTCTTTTCGAAGAGCCCGACCTGCGCGCCGCTCGGGTCGAGGAGCACGCTGAAGAAGCCCTCGCCCTTCACCTCCGCGCGCGGCCGCAGCACCTTGGCGCCGAGCTCTTGCGCCTTCTTGGTCGCCTCGTCGAGGTCGGCGACGCGAATGTACGCGAGCCAGTGCGAGGCCGCGCCCGCGTGCATCTCCGGCATCAGCCCCGCGGGGATCCCTTCGCCGGTGTCGATCTCGGTGTACGTGAACGGCTGCGGCGCGGGCACCGCGACGTCGCTCATCTTCCAGCCGAAGAGCTGCGCGTAGAACTGCTTGGCGGCCGCCGGGGCGGTCGAGTGCAGCTCCAGGTACGAGATGGGGCTTGCCATGTGTCCTCCTTTTGCTCGGCATCGCGAGCGTGGAGGCCATGCTGGACCCCTCCTCCTGACAGCATCCTGTCAGCAGCCTTGCGAGGGTCCCTGGTGACGCCGATCACGGGTGTCGCGAAGTTTTCCCGGCGCGCCCGGCCGGCGACAAGGGCGTGGCCCGAGAGCTCGAGCAGAAGGCGCGCAAGGAGCAGCGCGAGGGCGAGCGCGACGAGCGGCAGGGCAACAAGGACATCCGCCAGACCGAGGAGCGCGGAGAGAAGTAGTTTATTGCAACAGTGTTGCAAGAGAGCGGCCCGGGGCGAGCGATCGCGCCGGGCCGTTTCTTCGTTCACCCGAGCGAGGCGATGTCCCGGCCGGTGATTCCGAGCAAGTACAAGATCGCGTCCAGGCCGCTCGAGCTGATGGCCGTGTGCGCCGCCTCTCGCAGCTTCGGCTTGGCGTGGAAGGCGATGCCAAGGCCCGCCTTCTGCAGCATGAAGAGGTCGTTGGCGCCATCTCCAATGGCGATGACCTGCTCGAGCGGGATGCCCTCGCGCAGGGCGATCTGCTCGAGCAGCTCGGCCTTGCGGTGGGCGTTGACGATGGGCCCAAGGACGTTGCCGGTCAGCTTGCCGTCGATAATTTCCAAATTGTTGGAGAAGGCCTCGTCGATGCCAAGCCGCTTTTGCAAAGCGTCGGCCGCGACGGAGAAGCCGCCCGAGATCACGGCCGTTCGATAACCGAGCGCCTTCAAGACGCGGAGCATCTCCTCGGCGCCCTCGGTGAGCGGCAGATTCGCGGCCAGCTGGTAGAGGACCTCGGCGTCCAGGCCCTTGAGCAGCAGCACGCGCTCGCGCAGCGCCTGGTCGAAGTCGAGCTCGCCGTTCATCGCCCGCCTGGTGATGGCCGAGACGCGGTCCACCACGCCGTGCGCGCGGGCCAGCTCGTCGATCACCTCGATCTGGATGAGCGTCGAGTCCATGTCCATGACGACGAGGCGCTTGGAGCGGCGGAGCAGCGTCTCGCGCTGGAGCGCGCAGTCGAAGCCGCCCGAGGCCGAGACGGCCAGGAGCGCGCGCTTGAGCTCGCCAGAGTCCGCGTCGGCCGCCAGCGAGAGCGCCATCTCGACCGAGGTGAGCCCGCCCTCGCTGAGCCGGTGGATGCGCTCGATGTTGGCGCCGTGGTCGGCGAGCGCATCGGCGATGGCGAGCAGGTGCGACGGGCCGAGCTCGCGCGCGATGGCGGTGAGCGCGAACCGCTGCCGGGCCGCGCTGGCGCCGGGCTGGAAGCGCTGGAACTCCATCCCCAGGCCCAGCCCCTTGGCGGCAAAGAGCAGCTCCTTGAGCCCCTTCTCCTCGCTGGCGATGGGAAAGCTGAGCGAGAACGCGAGCGTCAAATATCCCTGGACGACGACCTGCTCGACGTCGTGGAGCCGCGCGCCCTCGCGGTGCAGGACGGCCGCGAGCTGCGCGGTGATGCCGGGCGCGTCGCGGCCGGTGAAGGTCAAGAGCAGCACTTCGTCAGCGGCCATGTGGTCCCTCGGCGAGCGCGCGCAACGCCTCGCCTTCTACACGCATCGTCAGCCAGTCGCGCTGCACCTTGGCGCCGAGCGATTCATAAAAGCGCAGCGCGGGCTCGTTCCAGTCGAGCACCTGCCACTGGAAGCGGCCGCACCCTTCGCGCACCGCCACCTGCGCGAGGTGGACGAGCAGCGCCTTGCCGACGCCCTTGCCACGAAAGGCGGGGCGGACGAAGAGGTCCTCCAGGTACAGCCCGGGCCGCCCGACCCACGTGGACCAATTGTAAAAATACAGACAGAAACCGGCGGGCGCGGCGTCCCACTCGGCGATCTCGGCGCGGAACCTCGGGTGCTCGCCGAACCCGTCGCGCAGGTAGTCGGCCTCGGTCGCGACCACCTGCTCGGGTGCGCGCTCGTACTCGGCCAGCTCGCGGACCAGCGCCAGCATCAACTGGCAGTCTTCGGGCGTCGCAGGGCGGATGTGCAGCATGGGAGCCGTTGTACCCTGGGCCGATGGAAACGCTGCTCTTCGCCGATGAGCTGATGCTCTTGCACGACATGGGCTCGCACCACCCGGAGTCGCCGGCGCGGATGCGCGCGGTGCTGGAGCTGCTCGCGGCGAGGCCCATCGCGGGCGCGCGCGTCTTGAGCCCGCCCTTGGCCACCGAGGCCGAGCTGCTCCGCGTCCACTCGAAGGAGCACGTGGGGCAGATGCTGGGCCTCGCCGGGCGGGAGGTGACCCTGGACCCGGACACCTCGGTCTCGCCCGGCTCGATCGACGCGGCGCTGCTCGCAGCCGGTGCGGCCGTCGAGGCGGTGCGCTCGGTGCTCGACGGCCGCGCGCGGAACACCTTCGCGCTGGTGCGGCCACCCGGACACCACGCCGAGCGCGGCCGCGCCATGGGCTTCTGCCTCTTCAACAACGTGGCCGTCGCCGCGGCGGAGGCGCGCGCCCGCGGCGTCGAGCGCGTGCTGGTCCTCGACTGGGACGTGCACCACGGCAACGGCACGCAGCGCAGCTTCTGGCGCGACCCGTCGGTGCTCTTCATGAGCACGCACCAGTGGCCGCTCTACCCGGGCTCTGGCCACGAATCAGAAGTCGGCCAGGACGAGGGCCGCGGCTACACCATCAACGTCCCTTTGCCACCGGGCTGCGGCGATGGCGACTTCGCCGCCGCCTTTGCCGACGTGCTGCTCCCCATCGCCGACGAGTTCCGGCCCGAGCTGGTGCTGGTCTCCGCCGGCTTCGACGCCCACGCCAGGGACCCGCTGGCCGCGATGGAGGTCTCTTCCGACGCCTTCGCCGCGCTCTGCGGCTCGGTGAAGTCGATCGCCGAGAAGCACTGCCAGGGCCGGCTGGTGCTCAGCCTCGAGGGCGGCTACGACGTGCACGCGCTGGCCGAGAGCGTGCGCGGCTGCATCAGCGTGCTCGCCGGCGAGACCGCTCCCCCGCTGGTCCCAGGCGCGCGCGCCGCCGCCCGCGACGCCCTGGCCCGCGTGCGCGCGGCGCAGAAGGAGACCTGGTCCCAGGCGCTCTCCTGAAGCAGCTGCAGAAGTCTCAGGGCTGGGTGGCGAGGAAGTGCTCGAACGAGGGCCCCGCGCCCTGCCACGAGAAGATGCCCGCGGTGCCGGCCGAGGTGAGCGCCTGCGCGGAGGTGTCCATGACGTCGAGGATGGGCTGGTCGTCGACAAACAGCGTCACCTCGACGGGCCCCGTGCCCTGCACCTTGAGCGTCAGCTTGTGCGCGCCGGTCAGCTTGACGGTGGAGTCCTGCAGATAGGTGTAGCTCCAGTTGTTGGCCCGGCCGAGGTGGAGCGTGCCGTCGGCGTTGGCCCAGGCGGCGTAGTGGCTCTGCGATCCCTCGGCCGGATTGGCGCGGGCGATGACGCCGAAGTAGCTCATGTTGCCGCCCGGGACGACGGTGGCCGAGACGGTGACGTCGCCGGTGACGGCGTTGCCCTTGGTCGCGTACGAGCGGCTCGAGGCGCTGTGGGCCGCGCCGCCCGAGACGTTGAAGGCGCCGCGCCAGACCTTCCAGCCGCTCGCGCCGAGCGCGCCCGCGGTGGTGAACTCGTCGGAGGCGATCACCTGCGTGCCGGGCGGCGTGGTGCTCCCGAACGTCGCCGTGACGCTCGTGTCCGCGCTCAGCGTCAGGGTGCACGCGCCCGTGCCGCTGCAGGCGCCCGACCAGCCCGCGAAGGTGGACGAGCCGCTGGCCGAGGCGGTGAGCGTGACGCTCGCTCCGGTGGTGAACGAGGCCGTGCAGGTGCCGGGACAGGAGATGCCCGCGGGCGCCGAGGTGACGGTGCCCGCGCCGCCGCCCGCGAGCGTGACCGTGAGCTGCGAGTTGCCAGGCGGAGGAGGCGGCGGCGGGGGCGCGGCGCCGGTCCCGACGGTGAAGTTGTCGATCGGCGCGCCCTTGCCGTTGTAGTCGAAGATGCCGGCGTAGCCCGTGGTGGTCAGCGCCGAGCTGGAAGAGTCGGTCGCGTGCAGGATCGCCACCCCATCCACTTTCACGGTGAGTGAAACCGGGTTGGCGCCGAACGCGGTCAACTCGAGCCGGTGCGTCCCCGCCGCGAGCTTGGGCCCGAAGGCCAGATAGGTGTAGCTGCCGCCGATGCGATGGGCGAGGCCGGTGGTGCCGTCGGGCGCGATGTACGCCGCGTAGTGATCGCTGACGGGCCCGCTGCTCCTGGCCCGCGCCGTCACCCCGACATAGGTGGCGCTGTTCTGCGCCACGTCGGCCGCCACCGGCGCGTCGGGCGCGGGCGTGCCGTTCCAGAACGCGTAGCTCTGCGCCGAACCGCTGACCGCGGCCGCGCCATTGTCGGTGAAGGCCCCGAGCGCGAGGAGCCAGTTGCCGCCGAGCGCGCCCGAGCGGTTGAAGTTGTCGCTGAAGCTGGTCGGCCCCGGCGGCGGCGGCGGAGGCGGAGTGCCGCCCCCCGTTCCGTCGGCGACAAAGGCGGTGAGCTTGCCGGTCAGATCCGGCACGTAGAGCACGCCGTTCGCATACGTCGGCGCGCCGAACACCGCGCCCATGGCCTGGTGGAAGAGGACGTTGCCGGTCCGCTGGTCGAGCACGTAGAGGTCGCCGTTGAAGGTCCCGGCGACGCCGGTGCCGAAGATGACGACGTCGCCGGTCGCGATGATGCCGGCGAGGAGAAAGCCGTGCGGATGGAAGACCCATTGGGCGCGGCCAGTGGCGCCATCGAGCGCGGCCACGGCGCCCGAGAAGCCATCGCGCGTCCTGCCGCCGCCGACGAACAGCAGGCCGTTGCCGTAGGCGGCCGGCACGATGCTGCTCTCGCCGAGGTCGGGCGACGCGCCTGGCGCGCTGATCTGGTAGGTCCAGAGCACCCCGCTCGCCAGGCTGTCGCGGTTGAGCGCATAGACGTAGCCGTTCTTGTTGGTGGCGGCGATCAGGTGGCGCCCGTCGGCCGTGTCGTAGAGCGTCGGCCCGGCGCCGAAGTCGAAGTCGGCCGAGAAGCCGGTGCCGATGGGCGCGAACGAATCAACGGTCTGCATGGTGTCGGGGTCGATGGCGACGAAGGCGTCGGACCAGGGCTCCTGCGACTGCGTGAGCCCGCTCGCGATGGTGCCGGTGGTGAGGAACATCCGGTTGGTCCGAGAGTCGTAGGCGGGCTGGTCCCAGACGCCGGCGCCGGGCTGGTGCGACGACCCGCCGCCCCACCAGGTGCCGACCACCTGGCCTGTGGCCTGGTCGAGGGCCACCACGCGGCCGGGCGGCAGCAGGCAGTCGATCAGCGCCGAGATGCCGTAATAGACCTTGCCGTGCAGCGGGAAGCTCGAGGTCCAGAGGAACTCACCTTTGTTGAGCACGTCCGCGATCTGGGTCCTCCATTTGGTGTTGCCGGTGGCCGCGTCGTAGTCGTAGACGAAGCCGTCGGCGCCGGGCATGAAGACGTCGCTGCCCACCACCGCGGGCGCGCCGATCGGGCCCTTGGACTGCGACTGCGGCAGGCACTTGAAGGGCCCGACGATCGAGCTGCGCCGCGCCCAGCGCGACTTTCCGGTGTTGACGTCGATGGCGTAGAGGTTGCCGTCGCCGCTGGTGACGTAGACGGTGCTGCCCACCACGATGGGGTTTGCGTAGTTGAGCCCGTTGTCGCTGAAGACCCACTTCTGGTGGAAGGTCTGGGCCTGCGCGGTGGTCAGCGCCTCGCCGGGGTTGCCATCGCCGCGATCGTTCTGCCGGTGGAATGGCCAATCGGCGGCCCCGGCCGCCAGCGAAAGCAAGAGTGCGCAGGCGCCAAGAAGGCGCGACGATCGAACCGACCCCATTGTTGAACTCCCCCTCACCCGCGCACCCGGCAAGCGCGCGCGGGACCCGTGTGCAAGAGTGGGCATCCGCGTCGGCGAAGAGAAGAGTCGGCCGGCCGGGCGAGCGTCTGGGAGCCGGCGGGATTACACTCAGGGGATTGAAAGTGCTACCCTGGTCGCGTTGCCACAGGAGACGTCGATGGGCCGTGATGACAAACACGAATCAGAGTCGCGCTCGGTGAACTATCAGGACCCGGTCGGCGTGGCCTGGCGCGACGGCAACATCTACGACGACCGCGAAGGCAACGCCCGGGCGTGGCAGATCGTCCGCCGGGCGCTCGGCATCGGCGAGCCTGCCGCCCCCGCGGCTGCAGGCCCGACGCGCAGCGAACCGAACGAGCGCTAGGCGGCTCGCTTCCCAGGCACGGCCTTGCTCCTCCTCCACGTCTCGGACCTGCATGTCACCGAGGCGGGACAGTCCCTCAAGTCGCTCTGGCTCCGCGCCGAGCGCGCGCTGGCCCAGCTCGAGCGCGACAAGTTCGACTTCATCATCGTCACAGGCGATCTCAGCCAGCGCGCCTCGAGCGCCGAGTACGCCGAGCTGCAGCAGTTCGCCGAGCAGCGCCTGCTGCCGATGGTGCCCGCGAGCGAGCGCGCCCGCGTCGTCTTCGTCCCGGGAAATCACGACGTCGATTGGTCGGCGCAAGTCGGCGCCCCCGTCGATCTGGCGGCCGCGCGCGCCCCCGATCTCGAGGCCATCCAAGGCGAGCTCGAGCGCTATCGCCAATCGCCCGAGCTCTCCGAGCTGCGGCTGCAAGTGGGCCGCGCCGGACACCTCGGCCTCGTGCGGCTGGACCGCGATCGCTACCAGGAGCGGCTGGGCAACGTGCAGCGCTTCTTCAACTCGTTCTACGGCGAGACCCTGGCGGGCCGAGGCCGCCCGTTTCGCCTGCTCGATGCGCGCCCGAGCGAGCACTTCTCGGCCCACGTCTTCGCCGAGGAGGGCGTGGCGTTCATCGGCTTCAGCTCGGTGCACCGCAACGACAAGTGGTGGGCCGGCGCGTCGATCAGCCCCGAGGCGGTGGTGGCCGCGACCGAGCTCTTGCGCCCCCACGGGCCGGGGCTCTTGCGCATCGCCGTCTGGCACCACGGCTTCTCCTCCGAGCGCGGCAGGCCCGACTCGCTCACCGTGCAGGACGTCGGCATGCTGCACGCGGCGGGCTTTCGCGTCGGCTTCCACGGCCACACGCACAGGAACTCGGCCCAGCTCTCCGACCTCTTCCACGAGCGGTTCGCCATCGTCTCCACCGGCTCGTTCGGGGCGGGCTCGCAGGACCGGCCCGACGCGGTGGGCAACCAGGTGTCGATCGTCCGGTTGACGCCGGGTTCACTGCGAGTGGAAGTGCTGGAGAAGCTGGGAGAGGCCGGAGCCTATCGCTCCTCGGCGCCGATCTTCTTCGACCTGTCGGCCGGCGCGTCGCGCCCTGCCCCGCGGCTCGAGGCCCACGCGCGGCTGCACCGGCGCACGCTCACGGTGCAGCGCGACGGCATCGTCCGCACCGAGGTGCTCCTGGTGGGGCTGCAGACCGACCAGGAGACGCCGCTCGCCATCGTCTCGCCGCCCTTCTGCGCCGTGCTCGAGGACGAGCTGGCCCAGTCCGCCCAGGGCCCCCTGCCCGTCAAGCGCCAGCAGCGGCCCGACGACCGCGTCGCCTTCCTGCTCCAATCGACGCCGGGCCGGCGCCTCTCGCGGCTGGACTGGAAGTACCTGGTGTCGAACGCGCTCTGCCTCAATCGCGGCGAGCTCGCGCTCCTCCAGGACCGGCGCCGCTTCCACCCGAACCTGCCCGAGGGGCACGATCTCACCTGCCACACCGTGCGCTTCGACTGCGACCGGCTCGAGCTCTCGCTCGCCTACCAGGCCGACGCCGAGACCACCATCGAGTCGGCGTTCGCGCTGGTCGAGCAGCCCGTCGAGGTGCAGGGCGAGCTTCACTGGGAGCGAAATGAGTCGGAGGAGCGCCGCTGCACGGTGACGCTCGTCGAAGGCCGCGCGGAGCTCTCGATCGCCGGGCCGCTGGAGGGGCGCCGCTATGGCATCGCCTTCAAGCCGTCCAATGCCGGCCGCGCCTATCCGGCCATGCTCGCGCTCGACGTCGGGGAGATCGTCCGCCACTGCATCGGCACCTCGCCCGGGTCCGCCGGGTCGCTCGGGCAGCGGCTTGGCGCTTCGACCGAGCGGGTGATGGCCGCGCTGCTGCGTGAAAAAGGGGTGCTGGCAGACGGCGTGCCGCTCTTCGGCAACCGCACCACCCTCATGGGCATGCTCTGGGACAGCGGCGCGCGCGTGCTGCGGCCTGCGTTCGGCCGCTTCTGGACACAGTCGTGGGCGGCGCGCTTCGCCTGCGGAGAGGGAGTGGCCGGCCACGCCTTTCGCATGGGCCTGCCGGCGGGCTGGCACGCGGAAGCGGCGAGCGGGCGCCACGCCAGCAGCATCATCTTCCAGCGCCACCCGCAGCACTGGGTGCACCCGCGCCGCTATCGCTGGGTCTTGAGCGTGCCGCTCTCCGCGCGCGGCGAGGCCCCGGTCGGCGCCGTCACCCTGGCAAGCGAGGAGGACGAGGGCTCCGCCCCCGAGCAGCTGCTCTCGCGGGTGGCCCGCGTGACCGCCACCGGAATCAAGGATCCGTCCTCGGCCAACATCCTCTTCGACCTCGAGCGCGTATTGAATCAGGCCTTCTGGTTCGAGGTGTCGCAAAGTGCAGGGCTCACGCAATCCGTCCGCGAGCACGCCGAAAAAGTCCTGGGCCGCCTCCAGGGCGGGCCGGAAGGATCTTGACCTGCCTGCCGGACAGGCGGCCACAGAGGCGCAGGTTCGATTGCCCGGTGCCGGTGCGCGTGCTAATCACCCCGCCCGCATGAGCAGAGACGCGCGAGCAGCCCCCGACCTTTCTGTCGTCATTCCTCTTTTCAACGAGGAAGAGAATGTCAGCCCGCTGCTCGACGAGCTCTTCGCCGAGCTGCGCAAGCTCGAGCGCTCGTACGAGGTCATCTGCGTCGACGACGGCAGCCGCGACGGCACCTTTCGCGAGCTGACCGCCTGGGCCGCGCGCGAGCCGCACCTGCGCGTCATCCGCTTCCGCCGCAACTTCGGCCAGACCGCGGCCATGAGCGCCGGCATCGAGGCCGCCGCCGGGGAAGTGATCATTCCCATGGACGGCGATCTGCAGAATGATCCGGCCGACATCGGCAAGCTGCTCGCCGAGCTGGACAGCGGCCACGACGTCATCTCGGGCTGGCGCAAGAACCGCAAGGACAAGGAGTTTGGCCGCAAGCTGCCGAGCCGCCTCGCCAACCGCCTCATCAGCCTGATCAGCGGCGTCCGCCTGCACGACTACGGCTGCTCGCTCAAGGCCTACAAGCGCGAAGTCCTGCAAGACGTGAAGCTCTACGGCGAGATGCACCGCTTCATCCCCATCTACGCCAGCTGGCAGGGCGGCCGCGTCAGCGAGATGGTCGTCAACCACCGCGTGCGCCACGCCGGCGTCTCGAAGTATGGCCTCGGCCGCACGCTCAAGGTGGTCCTGGATCTCATGGTGGTGAAGTTCCTCGCCAGCTACTCGACCAAGCCGATCTACCTGTTCGGCGGCTTCGGCCTGGTCTCGTGGATGCTCGCCGGCCTCTGCTCGCTCTGGGCCATCTATTACAAGGTGCGCGGGCTGAAGGACTTCGTCGAGACTCCGCTGCCGCTGCTCGCGGTGACCTTCACGCTCGTCGGCGCGCTCAGCCTCTTGATGGGCCTGCTCGCGGAGATGCTGGTGCGGACCTACTACGAGTCGCAGGGCAAGCGGCCGTACCTGGTCGCCGAAGAGCTCAACGCCCTCGAAGAGGCCGAGGTCGAGAGCATCGAGCGGCGAGCCCGCGTCAGGCGAGGCTAGGAAGCCCTCATGTGCGGCATCGCCGGCGAGGTGAGCCTCTCGGGCGCGCCCGACGCAGCCGCGGTGCGCCGCATGACCGCGGCCATCGCCCACCGCGGACCTGACGCCGACGGGTTCTTCACCGAAGGCCCCGCGGCGCTCGGCCACCGGCGGCTCTCCATCCTCGACCTCGAGGGCGGCGTCCAGCCGATGACCCGCGAGGGCGTGACGCTGGTCTTCAACGGCCAGGCCTACGACCACGACGCGCTCCGCGAAGAGCTGCGCAAAGAGGGCCACGCGTTCAGCACGCGCTCGGACACCGAGGTCGTCCTGCGCGCCTATCTGCAGTGGGGCGACGAGTTCGTCACCCGCGTCCACGGCATGTTCGCCGTCGCGCTCTGGGACAGCCGGCAGCGCGCGCTCATCCTCGCCCGCGACCGGCTGGGCAAGAAGCCGCTCTACTACGCGCACCGGGGCGAGCGGCTCAGCTTCGGCTCCGAGCTGAAGGCGCTGTTCGCTCACGGCGGCCTGGGCCGGGAGCTCGATCGCGAGGCGCTGGTGCAGTACCTCGCCGTCGAGTACGTCCCGGCGCCGCGCTCGATCATCGCCGGCGTCGCCAAGCTGCCGGCCGGCCATGTCGCGCGCTTCGACGAGCGGGGCCTCTCGCTGCGCCGCTACTGGGAGCTGCCCGCGCCCGATGGCAGGAAGCTTTCGCCGGAGGACGCCGCGGCCGAGCTGACCACCCTGCTCGACTCGGCCGTGAAGAAGCGCCTGGTGGCGGACGTGCCGGTCGGCGTGTTCTTGTCGGGCGGCGTCGATAGCACTTCGATAACCGCGCTGGCCATTCGACACAAAAATCCATTATCGACTTTTTCCATCGGCTTCGAAGAGGCCTCGTTCGACGAGAGCGCGTTCGCGAAGCTGGCCGCCGAGCGCCTCGGCACCGTCCACCACACCGAGATGCTCTCGGGCACCGCCTGCCTGGATCTCTTGCCGGAGGCCGTCGCCTCGCTCGACGAGCCCTTCGCCGACCCGAGCTTCCTGCCGACGCTGCTCCTCTCGCGCTTCACCAGGAAGCACGTCAAGGTCGCCCTCGCGGGCGACGGCGGCGACGAGCTCTTCGCGGGCTACGATCCGTTCCTCGCCCACCGCCCGGCGCAGCTCCTGGCCGCCCTGCCTGGGCCTGCGCTTGCCGCCCTGCGCCGAGCGGTGCAGCTGCTCCCCTCGGCGCAGACCAACATGAGCCTCGATTTCCGCCTCAAGCAGCTCCTGCGCGGCGCAGCCCAGCCGGCGGCGCTGCGGCACCAGGCCTGGATCGGCTCGTTCCTGCCCGACGAATTATCGAATCTGCTCCGGCCCGAGCTGCGTCCGCTCGCCTCCGCGGAGGTGGCCTTCGCCGCGGTGCTGGAAGAGGCCCGGCGCGGCCGCGACCTTGGGGTCAGCGAAGGCTCGGTCGATGAAGCGCTGCGCTTCTACGCCACCCGCTACCTGGTGGACGACATTCTCGTGAAGGCCGATCGAGCCTCGATGGCCGCCTCGTTGGAAGTGCGCGCGCCCTTCCTCGACACCGCCGTGGTCGAGTTCGCCGCGCGCCTGCCCTGGCAGCTGAAGTTGTCGATGACCAAGACCAAGGTGGTCTTGAAGCGGGCGCTCGCGGGGCTGGTGCCCGAGGAGATCCTGGCCCGGCCCAAGAAGGGTTTTGGCATCCCGGTGGCCGCGTGGATCCGCGGTCCGCTGCGGCCGCTCTTCGAAGATCTGTTCTCCGCGCCGGCGCTCGACGGCTCGGGCGTGCTCGAGCCGAAGGCCGCGCGCGCGCTGCTCGACCGCCACCTGCGCGGCGAGGCCGATCTGCGCAAGCCGCTCTGGACGCTCGGCATGTTCTTGCTCTGGCAGCGCCGCTGGGGGCTCTCGGCGTGATCGGTGTTCGCCAGGCAGAGGCTCGCCGCGGCACCGGCGCCACCCGCCTCGAGGCACGCAAGTCTACTCAGTGGGCGGGAGCCAAAAGCCGCGGCGAACCTCTGCCTGGCGCCCGCCTATCAACGATATGATCTAGGGAAGAAGAGCTTCCCTCGGAGCAACTTGATGGCAGCGCGGATGCTGGTCACGGGCGGCGCGGGGTTCATCGGCTCGCATCTGGTGGCAGCGCTGCTGGCGCGCGGGGACGAGGTGTCGATCATCGACAACTTCGACCCGTTCTATCCCGAGCGGATCAAACGGCGCGCGCTGGCGCCGCTGCTCGCGCGCGGGGCGCGGCTGTTCGAGCTCGACATCCGCGACGCCGATGGCGTGCAGAAGGCGTTCGCGCAGGCGCGGCCCGAGCAGGTGGTGCACCTCGCCGCGCTCGCCGGCGTGCGGCCGAGCTTGTCGGACCCTGGCCGCTATGTGGACGTCAACGTCCGCGGCACGGCCAATCTGCTCGCGGCCGCGCGGGACGCGGGCGTGCGGCGCTTCGTCTTCGGCTCGAGCTCGTCGGTCTACGGCGCGCGCACCACGGCGCCGTTCCGCGAGACCGACCGGGTGGACTCACCGCTCTCGCCCTACGCCGCCACCAAGACCGCCGGGGAGTTGCTGGTGCGGACTTTCCACAACCTCTACGGCATCGAGACCGTCTCGCTGCGCTTCTTCACCGTCTACGGCCCGAGGCAGCGGCCCGATCTGGCCATCCACAAATTTTCCCGACTGATGCTGGCCGGCCAGAAGCTGCCGTTCTTCGGCGATGGCGAGAGCCGGCGCGACTACACCTTCGTCGAGGACATCCTGGCCGGCGTGCTGGCCGCGCTCGAGAGGCGGGGGCTGGTCGATGAGATCATCAACCTCGGCGGCGCGCAGACCACCAGCCTCCGCGAGCTGATCGCGCTGCTCGAGGAGGCGCTGCAGGTGCCGGCGCTGCTCGAGGTGCAGCCCGCGCAGCCGGGCGATGTACTCTTGACGTCGGCCGATGTGTCCCGGGGCGGCGAGCTGCTCGGCTATGCGCCGCGCACGCCGCTGCGCCAGGGGCTGAAGCTGTTTGCCGAGTGGCTGCGCGGCGAGGGGGCCGATTGGATCTGAAGCGCTGGGTGTGCGCCGCGGCTCTCTGTGCCTCCTGTGCGCGCGCGCCCGCCGCGCCGACGGGACCAAGCCCTGCCGAGGAGCACGCCAACGCCGAGGCGTTCCTCGCCCACGCGGAGGCCGCGGCCGGCGCGCTCGAGTGGGACCGCGCGGCGGTCTTCTGCGCCGCCGCGCGCGTGCACGAGGAGTCGCCGCGGGCCCGCGTCTGCGCTGCGCTCGCCTCGCCGCGCGCGCCGGTGCCGCTCTGGGCGACGGCGCGCAACAGCCCGGTGCTCGCGCTTGCCTTCAACGACGGCAAGCAGCTCGCCGCGGGCGACGCCGGCGCCCGAGTCGCTCTCTTCGAGATGGAGAGCGGCAAGGTGCAAAAGGAGCTGCAGGGGCTCAAGGGGCCGGTCCGCGCGCTCGCCTATTCGCTCGACGGCAAGCGGCTCGCCTCGGGCGGCGACGCCGGCGAGCTGCGGCTCTGGGCCACGCCCGACGGCGAGCTGATCAGCGAGCTGCGCGGGCACGAGGCCGCGGTGCGGTCCCTGTCCTTCTCCAGCGATCGGGTGCAGCTCGCCTCGGCGTCCGACGACAAGACGGTGCGGCTCTGGGAGGTGCAGAACCTCTCCGAGCAGGCCAGGCTTCCGCACGCGGCGCCGGTGCTCGCGCTCGGCTATTCGCCGGACGGCGGGACGCTGGCGACGGGCGACCTCTCGGGCCTGGTCCGCTTGTTTGGCATGCTCGACAACACCGAGAAGCAGAAGCTCGCGGGCGCGGCGGGGGCCATCGCGTCGCTCTCTTTTTCAGGCGATGGGGCGCGGCTGCTCTCGTCGTCCGCCGACCGCAACCTGCGCGTCTACGGCGTCGAGAGCGGCGCGCTGCAGACGCTGGTGCCTGCGCGAGGCGGGCCAGTGGCGACCGATCTGGAGCAGCGCCTCGCCGCCGAGGCCGGCGCCGATGGAGTCATCGAGCTTGTCGACCTGGCCGAGCGGCGCGCGCGCCTGCGCCTGCGGGCGCACGCAGGAGCGGTCAGCAGCGTTGGGCTCTCGCCGAGCGGCGAGCTGCTCGTCTCGGCCGGGCTGGACGGAAAGGTTCGCGCCTGGCGGCTGCCCTTCGCGCCTGGGGCACAAGCGCTGCGCGCGCCGGGCGCAGGGCCGCGCGCGGTCGCGTTCGGCGCCAACGGAAACTTCCTCTTTGCCCTGGACGGCGACGGCGGCCTGCAGATCTGGCTCGCGGCGCTCGGCCGGCCCATCCGCGCCAGCGAGGCGGTCAAGGGCGCGCGCCGCCTGGCCGTGGCGCCCAAGAGCAACTTCGGCGCGATCTCGACCGATGCGGCCGTCCGCGTGATCGATCTGCTGAGCGGCGAGCTCAAGCTCGAGCTGCCCGCGGCCGGCGCGCCGGCGCTGGCGTTGTTGCCCGACGGCGCGCTGGTGCTCGGCGGCGGGGGCCTGCGCATCGTCGAGGTGCCGTCCGGCAAGGAGCGGGCGCCGATCGCCTGGGCCTCGGGACCCATCGCGCAGCTGGCCGCCTCGGCAGGCGGGACCCGCCTCGCGGTCAGCGCCGCTGGCGCCACCGACGTCAAGCTCCTCGACCTGCCTGCGGGCGCAGCGGTCCGGACGCTCGCGCTCGGCGCCGTGCCGACCGCCCTGGCGCTGTCACCCGACGGCGCCCTGCTCGCCGCCGCGCTGCCCCTCGGCGTCCGCCTCTACGACGTCGCCACGGGCGAGCAGGTCGGCGCCCTCGAGAGCGCGGGCTCGCCGCAGATCTCGCTCGCCTGGTCGCCCTCGGGCACCGCGATGGCCAGCGCCGGCGCCGACGGCGTGGTCTGGCTGACCCGCTTGGATGACCCGGCGCGGCTGGGCCCGCCCGCAGCGCAGCTCGACGCGCTCTTGCAGAAGCTCTGGCTCAAGCTCGACGGCTTTGCGCTCTCAGCTCGCTGAAGCGGCGGCCTCGTCGCGGCAGAGCGCGAACCAGTTGTCCATCCACTTGCCGTCGCGCGCGGCGCGCCCGATCGTCACGTGCTTGCTGACGCCGCGCATGGTGTCGCGGGTCTGGAAATAGACGAACCGCGAGAGCCGCGCCGAGTTGGGCCGGATCTCCGGCCACCCTTCCGCCTTGCCAGGCGGCACCTCGAGATAGTCGATCAGCACCTGGCCATCCTCGATGCCGCGGGCGCGAAAGTAGCCAGGCCCCGTGGCCCACCTGAGCGCCTGCTCGTTGTAGCCCCAGAGCTCGGTCGCAGCAGGCTCGGGCAGGCAGAACCGCTTCTGGAAGCGCGAGAAGAGCGGCAGCGAGTTCTTCCCCTCGTGAATCACTTCGCGGAGCGGCGCCATCCCGGCCGGCACGTAGTCGGCGATCGAGAGCGGCCTGAGCCCCTTCGCCGCCTCGTAGAGCACGGACTGCTCGCGTCCCGTCAGCTCGCGCACCTCGGCGAGCCGCTGCGCGGCCGGCAGCCCATCCAGCCAGGCCGACAAGCCTTTGGCGTCGCAGCCCTTCGCAAAGAAGTCGTGAATTCCCATCTGCGAAGAGTACCACCGGCGCATCGGGCGCGGGGCAGGCACAGGCCCGTCGCGGCACCGGGCCCCGCGCCTGACTGGCATTCCAACTCAGTCATCGTACCGGCGGCACCCAGAAGCCGCGCCGGACCTGTGCCCGCCCCGCGCCCTCGTCACTGCCGAGGTGCTTTGCACATGAGGCATCGCGACTGCCGAATTACCAAAAGCGACGCCGCTTTTTGCAAATTCCAAATGAAGTCAATTTGCCGCCCGCTCTGCACGCGCTGGCTCACAGAGTGAAGAGGGCGCGGGGCGGGCGCAGGTCCGGCGCGGCTTTTGGGTGCCGCCGATACCAGTCGTCGAGGGACGCAAGCGTCCGGCGCGGGGCCCGGTGCCGCGACGGGCCTGCGCCCGCCCCGCGCCCGATCGAACTATTTAACTCCGAGCAGCTCGACCTCGAAGACCAGCGTCGCGTTCGGCGGAATGACTCCCCCCGCCCCCCGCGCCCCATAGCCCAGGTCGGGCGGGATGGTCAGCTTGCGCTTGCCGCCGACCTTCATGCCGAGCACGCCGTCGTCCCAGCCGCGGATCACCTGGCCCGCGCCCAGCGAGAAGTTGAACGGCTGCCCGCGGTCCTTGGACGAGTCGAACTTCGTCCCGTCGGTCAGCCAGCCCGTGTAGTGCACCGAGACGGTCTTGCCCTTGGCGGCCTCCGCGCCGGTGCCGACCACCACGTCCTCTTTGATCAACTCGGCCATGTCGTTTCTCCGTTCCTTCAGTTCTGGCTCTTGTGCTGCTCGTCGGGAAAGGGTGAGTCGCCGGGCTCGAGGCGATAGACCTTCACCACCTCTTGCCCACGAATGGATTCGATGTGCCAGGGCGTCCGCGTGGCGAGCGCGGCCACCGCGTCCTGGTTGAGGAAGTAGAGCCGCCCCGCCTGCACGATGACGTAGCACGGCTTGCCCGAGCGGCAGGTCCGGCCCCTGCGCATCAGCGTCTGCACCAGATCGGCGCGGCCGGCGCGCTCGGCGTAGAGCTGCGCGGGCCAGTCGATCTCGGTGGAGAGCTCGGCGCCCTGCTCGGCGTGCGCGGCGACGTACTGCACGGCCTCGCGGAAGCCCGCGTCGAAGTAATCGCAGTGAGGGTAGAACCAGGTGATATTTCTATCACCGCCGCCGAGCGGGCTGATGTAGAGGCGGTAGTGGGGCGCGTGGGTGAGCGCCGCTTGCGCTTCGCCTCCGACCAGGAAGAGCGCAAGCGCCGCGGCGGCCAGGGCTGGCGCTCGCATGCCCGGCGAGCGGGGCCAGAGCGCGCGCGCCTTGGCCATCGAGAGCGCCGCGGCATAGCCGGCCAGCAGGAGGAACGCCGGCAGCACCGAGGTGAAGAAGCGGCCCCACTTCGAGCCCGACGCCGAGTGGACCAGGAACCAGACGCCCATCCAGGAGAGCAGGATCCGATGCGACGGCCGGCGTCGCGCCAGCGAAAGCCCGAGGCCCGCGAGCGCGAACAGGAGCGTGAAGGGCGCGAGCTTGACCGCCGCGAAGACCGCGTAGAACCAGGGCGGCGTGCCGGCCAGGCCGTACTCGACGAGGTTGTGGTAGACGCGGCCCATGAAGAACAGGCTGCCGTGCACGGTCTGGGCGCCGGTGGTGTAGCTCTTGGCGTACTCCCAGGTCGAGGGGAGGAACGGCGTCCAGTTCAGGCAGATCCAGATCACGAGCGCCGCGAGAACCAGCTGCGCCCAGCGCTTGAAGGGGACGTGCCAGGCGGTGCCGGTGCCGCGCAGCCAGAGATAGGCGACGACGGGAATCGGCGTCAGGAAGAAGAAGTATTTGGACGCCAGCATGCCGGCGAGCGAGGCGGCGCCAAGCAGCTCCCAGCGCTTCTGGTCGGGGACGCGGCCGTCATCGGCGGCGGCCTTGGCCTCGGCGAAGCACCAGCACAAGAGCATCAAGAAGAGGCCGAGCAGCGTGTCCTCTTTGGCGACGCGCTGGTAGCCAATCAGCGTGGTGGAGAACGCCGCCAGCGCCGCCGCCCACAGGCCCGCCGCGCGGCCGAAGAGTCGCCGTCCGAGCAGCGCGACCACCCAGATCGACACCCCGCCCGCGAGCGCGTTGGGCAGGCGCACCATCGTCTCCGGAGCCCAGCCGAGCGGCTTGCCGATGACGAGGAAGAGGGCGATCAGCGCCTTCATCAGCATCGGGTGCTCGACGTCGTCGCCGCTCAGATCGCCGTGCAGGTAGCGGTTGGCGGCCAGCCACTTGTGGACTTCGTCGTCGGCGAAGCCCTCGGCCGAGAGGTGCCAGAGGCGCAAGAGCAGCCCCGCGGCCAGGAGCCCTCCGATCAGGAAGGCGGCGCGGCCCCAAGGCTCGGTGCGGCCGGTCAGCGCGCTCGGATCGACGCGCACGGCCGCCTCAGGCGCAGCCGCCCCGCGCGCAGAGTGGCCCCGCTCGTGCGGCGAGGGTCCGGGGGAATGCATGGCGCAGCCTTCTACCGTCGGTCCGCCCTCAAAGGGAAGCGCGGGCCCCCTCCCGGCATCCAAAACTCGCGCGCGCTCGCGCAGGCGCTAGTGTAAGAACGAGCCAAAGTGACCCTCGGATTGCCCATCTCTCGCGCGCTCTGCGCCTGCCTCCTGGCCGCCGCCGCGGTGGCGCCTTCGCCCTCGCGCGCCGAGGATCCGCTGATCCGACCAGCGCCGGAGTTGCCCATCCCGGCCGGCCAGCGCGAGATGAAGCTCGATGTCCACGGCTTCCGCGTGGTCGAGAGCTACTCGGGCCCCGTGAGCTACTACAAGATCATCGAGGACCCGGCCGGGCCGTTCATCCGCGCCCAATACCATCCGCCGCTCGAGACGGTGACGCTCGGCATCGAGATCCCCGGCCAGCTGCACCAGCGGACCAAGAGCGTGCGCTGGCGCTGGCGCGCGCTGGTCCTGCCCAAGGGCGGCAACGAGTGCCGCGACGGCTACGGCGACTCGGCCGCGTCGGTCTACATCTCCTGGAAGCGCGGCCTGAAGTGGTACTCGATCAAGTACGTCTGGAGCTACGACGCGGTGAAGGGCAAGACCTGCGACCAGAAGCGCAACCTCTTCGTGGTGCAGGACACCGTCATCCTCCAGTCGGGCGGCCCGATGAACACCTGGGTCTCGCAGGAGATCGACCCGAGCTTCGAGTTCAGGAAGCACTTCGAGGGAGGCAACCCCACGGCCGACGTGCCCGACTTCCTCGGCATCGGCTTGATGAGCGACGGCGATCAGACCAACTCGATCAGCTCGGCTGACTACGCGGGCTTCTCGCTGCTCTACTGAGCGAGGTCAGCCTGCGTCGGGCTCGCCGAGCGGCGCGTCCATCTCGACCGAGGGCGCGTTGAAGACGCTGCGCTTGCCGAAGAGCGCCTCGCCCTCCATCACGAGGATCGTCACGCCCGCCAGCACGCCCGGCACCACCTGCGTCAGGTGGTAGAGGAAGATGAAGGCGAGGGCGGTCGGGGTCGGCACGTTGAACTGGATCAGCGCCAGGGTGCCGCCGCTCTCGAATGAGCCGGCGTTTCCGGGCGAGGGCACCGCGGTCGCGAGGTTGAAGGCCGTGAGCACCGCGAAGGCCTCCATCGCGGTCAGCTCCAACCCGAGCGCGCGGCTGGCGACGGCGATGACGAAGCACTCCCAGAGCCAGGGCAAAGGCGCGATCAACGTCTCGACCACGAGCAGCCGCTTCCAGTGATTGACCGCGAAGCCGTCGCGCAGGTTGAGCAGCCACGCTGGCCCGCGGTGGCGCAGCGTGCCCGAGCCCATCAGCCAGAGCAGCGCCGCCATGCCGACCACGACGCCGCCCAGCACGAGGAGCGCCTTGAAGAGCCAGGCGGGCGGCGTTCCGAGCAGGCAGACGAGGGGAAAGGCCGCGACCCAGCCCCACTTGTCGCTCCAGAAATCGACGATCTCGGTGCCGAGCAGCTTGGCGCGGCTGATGCCCGTGCGCTTGCCCAGGTACTGCACGCGCAGCAGATCGCCGCCCCGCGCGGGCAGCAGCACGTTGAAGAAGAAGCCGACCGCCATGGCGCGAAAGGCCTGCCCGTAGCTGAGCGCGACCAGCGGACGCATCACCAGCCACCAACGCAGGGTCTGCAGCGCGAGCAAGACGATGCTGCCCGCGGCGGCGAACACCAGCGGCGCGGGCGCGGCGGCCGAGAGGCGGGCGGTCACGTCCTTCTCGTTGACCCCGAGATAGAGCGCGAGCCCGAGCGCCACCACCAGGCCCGCGCAGAGCCCGAGCAGCGCCCGGAGCCAGAGCTTCTTCAAGCCAGCCCCGTCAGCTCGGCGAGGCGGCGCAGGGTGATGGGCGCCTGCGGCTCCGCCCGGCACGAGTCGAAGCACTTGCTGCAGTTCGGCCCCTCGTAGGCGCCGGGCAAGAACTCGGTGTAGTGCGCGATGGCCGGCAACTCCGCGCAGGGCTGCACCATGCCCTTGGGCGAGACGTGGACCATGATCTTGCCGGCCTGGCAGCCGTGGATCTCGCGCTTCTCGTAGAACTCGGGGAGCGTGTCGAAGAAGTAATCGGAGGTCATCACGTTCTTCAATTCGCGCTTGAGCTTCTTGATGCGCGCGCAGACCCCGCGGAACTCGGCCATCTGCTCGGGCGAGACGAAGTGGCGCTGGTTGCCGTTCTTCAAATCGTTGTAGCCCGAGAAGGCGATGTTGATGCCCCACGAGTGCGCCAGCCGGATGAGCGGCTCGGCGTCGTGCATGTTGTCGAGCATCAGCATCGAGGCAAAGGTGAAGTATCCCGAGTATCCCTCTTTGACGAGCTTCGGGACCACCTTCTCGAGGCGCTCGAAGAGGCCCGGCAGCCCGCGCTCCTTGTCCTGCCGCGTGTCCGGATAATTCATCGAGATGTTGATTTGATTGATTCCCGCGGCGACCAGATCCTTGACCTTCTGCTCGCTCAAGAACCCGCCGTGGGTGAGGACGGCCAGGTAGCGAAAGCCGGGCAGGTCGCGGATCGACTTGACGATGGGCGCCAGGTCGCGCCGCAGCATCGGCTCGCCGCCGGTGAAGACGACCACCAGCGGATCGAAGCGGCGCACGACGTCGGTAAAGTCGGTCAGCTCGTCGCGGTCGGTGATCTTCCAATAGTCGCAGAAGTCGCACCGCGCGTTGCAGCGCTTGGTCACCTCGATCGAGACCGTCAAGGGCCGCTTGCCCCAAGTCACGTCGAGGTACTTGCCCATCCCGCGCAGCTTGTCGAGCGGGCTCAGCGCGATCTTCATCCGACTCTCCATCCTCGAAAGGGCGGGCATCGATAGCACCCTGGCCCGTGACTGGCAATCCGCATGCCTTTGGTGCCGGACCTCGCGCCCGGATGCCCCGGCCACGCGGAATCTCTACGCGTTCTTGGGAGAAAAAGCTTCGACGAGGATCCGCGCAGCGCTCCGCCAGGCCTCTGGCCGACTTTCGTCTGACGTGATCTTTTGCAGCCTCACCAGCTGGTCGGCGGGAGCCGGCGCCGTCCAGTTGGGGCGAGAGACCTCCGCCGCCAGCTCGCGCAGGAGCGCCTCGGGGCCGACGATCAGCGCGCGCGCCTCGGCCGCGGCACAGATGCGCTCGACGGCCTCCGGGCGGCCGTTGAAGAGCGACTGCAGCCGCTGCGCGAAGGGCCCGCGCGCGACGAACGCCCGGCCCGGCGAGCGCAGGTCGGTCGGAGGCAGGATGGGCTCCTCCCAGTCGAACTCGTCGTCGCGCCAGCGATCGCCGCGCGGGATGCGCCGGCCGCGCGAGTCGAACTCGAGCGGCTTGTCCACGTTGAGGGTCGGCAGCGGCGAGAGGCCCGGCATCGCCGCACCGCGGGCGGACTGGAGCTTGGGCCCCTCGGGGAGCGGGACGCTGGCTTGCTGCTCGCTCGGCTTGTGGCCCGAGCTGCCCGGCGAGACCTGGCCCGAGACGGCGGGCATCTGCCGCGTGGGCGCGACGAACGGCCCCTCCATCACCATCCCGGTCGGCTTGCGGAAGGGCGAGCGGCGGATGGGCGCCTGCTGCTTGGCGACGACCTCGTTGGTCGGCTCCGGCGCTGGGGGCGCAGGTGCCTTCGAGGGCGGAGGGGGCGGCGACCTGCCCGGCGAGAGCGGCGCCCCGAGCGACCCCGCGCGCGGCGGCGCGGGAGCGCGCGACTGGATCGCCGGCGCGTTTGGAACCGGAACGCGCTGGACCGCCGTGGGCGCGGCCGGGAGCACCGGTGCAGCCTTGGCCGGCCCCGCGGTCCCCTTGATCAGGCCACCCTTGGCCGCATCGACCGAGACGACGCTGGCCGCGAACTTCTCGGCGTCGGCGATCAGATCCTTGAAGACCTCGGGCAGGTTCGGCGGCCAGGGAGGCGCGAGCCCGAGCCGCTTGGCCGCCGCGGGCGCCTTGCGGTTCGCCTGGCAGGCCTCGCGGAGCAGCTTCTTCCAGGCATCGATTTCGGTCGCCGGCAGCTCGCCTTGGCCGAGCGCGAAGAGCGACGCGCGCACTCCGGCGTGGCTTGGCGGTGCGGCGGCGAGCAGCTCTTTCACTCGCGACAGGCCCACCACCGAGGCCCCCGCCTGCACCGCCCGCGCGAAGTGGCCGGCAGCGATCGAGACCTTGCCGGCCGGGTGCTGCGGGTCGGCGAGCACCACCGGGATGCCCGCCTCGACGAACCGCTTGGCGGAGCCGCCCAGGCGCGGGTCGGCGGCCAATTCGCCCCCGCCGAGGAAGAGTGTGGCGAGCGGCGGCCCGGAGACGCCGGCCTCGATGGCGCAGCGCACGGCCGCCAGCCGCGGGCCTTTCTGCACGCGCAGGTCAGCCGCGATGTCGGCGAGCACCAGGACGCCGTCGCCCTCGCCGAGCGCGCGCTGCTCCTCGGGCGGCGCCGAGAGCGCGGTGTTGAGCGCGGCGAGCGAGCCGGTCTCGCGCCGGTTCAGGTCCTGGAGGAAGCCGAGCACCGTGGTCCAGGTGCCGAACCGCTCGCCGTTGAGCGTGGAGAGGATGGACACGTCTACTGCTTCTGTCCGCCCATGGTGGCGAGCGTGCTCTTCGAGAAGAGGGCGAGGTGGACGAAAAAGACGGCGCCCCAGACGAGCGCGACCCACTGCACCCAGAAGTGGTCGGGGGTCTTCATGCGATTGACGACCGCGCAGGCGAGGAGGCCGGTGATCATCGCGAAGGCGTGCAGCGTGAGCGCGACGCGGTGCTGCTCGCGCGCCATGAATCCCTTGCTGGGCTTGGTCCTTGCCACGTTGCTGATTTAGCGCACTTCGGCAGGCGGCGCACGCGTGGGCGGCGAGGTGGACAGCGTGCTCTTGGGAAAGGCCGAGGCCTCGAGCGCGAGGTGGAGCGCAAAGAGCGTCCCGAGCGCCACCAGCGCGGTCCGGCGCGACAGTCGCTGCGCGAGCCGATCGAGCAGGGCGAGGCCCGCCGCGCACTCGAGCGCGAAAGGCAGGTAGCCGAGGTAGCCGGGCAGCGGCATCTCGAAGAGCTTGGGCCGCTCGAAGAAAGGCACCGTGTAGACCCAGCCGCGCACGCAGCCGGCGTTGAGGCTCTCCCAGACAAGGCCGAGCAAGAGGCCAAGCGCCAGCAGCCGGGGAACGCGCGCGCGATCGCCTGCGCGTGCGGACTGCAGGGGTGTCGGCGCAGCGCCGGCGGAGGGCAGCCACGCGACCAGCCCCTCGCACACCGGCCAGAGAAAGAGCCAGGCGAGCCCGAACGCGTAGCGCGGAAAGGCCAAGGCCAGCGCGAGCAGGATGGCGCCGACCAGCAGCGGCCTCGACGCGGATCGGGGATCGGCGCCGCCGGTGGCACGCGGGCCCTCAGAGCGCGCGCGCAGCACCGCTTCGCCGAGCCGCACCGCCGGCAGCACCGTGGCGAACGAGAGAGCCGCGAAGATCGACCGTTGCACCAGCTCGGGCGAGACGCCGACGTACCACCAGTTCCGCAGCCGCAAGTTGACGATCTCGAAGAGATCCCAGAAGAGCAGGCTGCCGGCGCCGGCCCAGATCCAATCGGCGACCGCCGGCAGCGCCGAGCGGCCATGGCGCAGGCGGCCCGCGCCGTCGAGGGTGATCAAGACGGCGGCCCAGGCGAGCGGAAAGCGCAGCTCGTCCACCGCGAGCGAGCGACGCGCCGCGACCAGCGTGGCAACGAGCAGGAGCGGCCCGGCGAGGAGCATGGCGAGCGGAGCGCGGCGCACGAGCGCACCATAGACGAACGCCGGGCCACCCGAAGGCAGCCCGGCGCGCATTTCGTTCCTCGACTGCGGTGCTTACTTGCCGCTGTCGGTGTCGGTCTTCATCTTGGCGTCGTCCTTGGGGACGATCTTGCCGTCGTTCTGGTCGGTGGTCGAGCCCTTCACGCCGGCGTTGTTGTTGGCCGGGCCGGTGTCGCCCGCGCCGCCGGTGGTGCTCTGGTCGGCGGTGCCCGCGCCATCGTCAGGCGACATGGTCTTCGCGTGGTGACCGTGGCGGGCGCCGACGATCTCGATCTTCGAGGCCTTGTTCGACGCGGGGTCGAAGGAGGCGCGGATCTTCTGGCCCTCGCGCAGCGACTGGATGCCGAGGAGCGGCTTGCCGTGGCGCAGCACCTTGGTCGAGCTGTCCACGGTGAGGGTCAGCGTCGAGCCGGCGGTCTGGTCGAGCGTGATGCTCTGGCCCTGGGCGTCGATCTTTGACACCGAGCCGGTCACCGAGCGCAGGTTCGCATCGCTGTTCATCGAGCTGTCATTCATCGCCGTGCTGCTGTCGGTCGTCGCCGACGGGGCCTTGTTCATGTCCATCGGTTTGGAGCTGTCCATCGCCGCGCTGCTGCCCTTGTCCATCGAGCCGGAGCCGGGGGTCGCGGAGTCCGTCGTCGCGGTCGTGCCAGCGCTGGCGGTCGTGCCCGACATGCCGTCAGTGGTCGGAGCGGTGGAGCCCGGCTGCATGGCGGAGGGCGCGTTCGAGGGCGTGCCGACCTTGTCGGTGGTGGTGCCGCTCTGGGCCATTCCGCTCGAGTCGCCGGCAGAGCCCTTCATCGCCGACTGGCTGGGCTTCTCCTTGCCATCGGTGACGACGGTCGCGCCGCCGTTGCTGGTCCCGCCCGCGACGCCCGCCTGGGCGCTCGGCGAGGAGGTGGCCGCCTGCGACGTGCCCGGCGTGGTCGGCGTGCCCGAGGTGGACGCGCCCGAGGCCGTCGTCGCGTTGGTGTCGTTGCCTGCGGTGGTGCCGCTGCCGTGGGCGCACGCGCCGGTGATGATCAGAGCTGCCGCTGCGAGAGCAGGGCCGAAGTTGAGCTTCATGGTGACTCCTTGAGTGGGGGTGCGGTGGGAGTTCGCCGCGGGTGGTTTCCGACAGTTGAGTCGGCGGTAGACGAAGATTTAGGCACGCAGGCCGGCATGGGAAACCCCGTCCGCGCAGAGTGAAAGTCTTTGCCCAGGAGGCCGTGCGCCAGCCCGCTTTTCAGAGGGCCGTGCTATGAGAGCGCGTGCTCGCCCGCTGCCCGAGCTGTCGGCAAACCTTTTCCACCGAGCGCTCGGGGCAGCAGGATTGCCCCCACTGCAAGCGGCCGCTGATCGTGCCCGGCGCGCCGCCGCAGGCCGAGCTCATCATGCCTTCGCCGGAGCCTGCCTTCGGCTCCCCCGAGAGCGAGACCGCGCCGGGCACGCCCTGGGAGCGGCGCGCGGAGCTTGGCCTCTTCACCGCCTGGTGGCAGACCGTCTACCAATCGCTCTTCGAGCCGGGGAAGCTGTTCACCTCGGCGCGCCTGGACCGCGGCCGCGCCCAGCTTGGCTTCGCGGTGACCACCTGGTCGGTCTTCGCGGCCCTGGGCCAGATCATCGACCGCCTCTTGCTCAGCGACCAGCGCGATCAAGCCACCCGCTGGCTCAACCAGCTCCGGCAGGCCGGCGCGCACCTGCCGCCCTTCGTCGATCGGCTGCTGGCGATGGGCAACAACGACAACTCGATCCCCGCGACCTTTGGCATCGCGCTGCTCTCGCCCCTCTTTGCCTTCCTCTTCGTCTACCTGAACGCGGGCGTCACCCATGGGTCGGCGATGCTGATCGGCCAGGCCAGGCGCGGCTTCGCGGCGACCTTTGCCGCTTGCGCCTACGGCTTTGCGCCCTTCGTGCTGCTGGCCGTGCCGGGCTGCGGCGGCATCGTCGCCCTCGTCTGGTGCGCGGCGCTGACCGGCTATGGCCTCAAGCGGATGCACCGCATCTCGCCCGGCGCCGCTGCCGGAGCGGTCCTCGCCCCCTACGTCATCTTGTGCTGCGCGGGCTGCGCGGTCTCGCTCAGCGTGGCCTCGTTCTTCGGCGGCATGATCCCGAAGTGACCGAGCCTCTGCCGCCCCTGGCCGAGCTGGTCGAGCCGGCCGAGCCTTCTGCGCGCCCCTCCGATCACGCGCTCGGCTTCGCGCTCCTGTCTGCGGCGCTGCTCGGGGCCGCGGCGCTCTTCCCTCTCGATCGTCCTCCGCTCTCGCTCTTTGCCTGTCCGCTCAAGGCCGCGACCGGCTGGCCCTGCCTCTTCTGCGGCGCGACCCACGCCTTCGCCCATCTCGTGCACGGCCACCCCGGCGACGCGCTCGCCGCCAGCCCCCTCGGCACGCTCCTGGCGCTGGCCGCGTTGGCCCACCTCGCCGCGACCTGCGCGCGCCTTTGTGGCTTTAGCTTCACGCCGCCCGCAGTGCGGTTCGGCCTGCGCCTGCGCCTCGCCACGCTCGCGCTGCTGGCGGCCAATTGGGTCTTTGTCGCCGCGCGCACGCGGGGCGTCTTGTGAGCCCGGCGCTCGGCCTCGCGCTCCTTTGCAGCTACCTCTGCGGCTCGATCCCCTTTGGCCTCCTGCTGGTGCGCGCGCTCTCCGGACGCGACGTGCGCGAGGTCGGCTCGGGCAACATCGGCGCGACCAACGTGGCGCGCGCCGCGGGCCGGACGGCAGCCATCGTGACTCTCTTGCTGGACGCCGCGAAGGGCTTCCTTCCGACGCTGCTGGCGATTCGATTCGCGCCGCAGCTTGGGACCTCGTGGGCCGGCGCGGCGTGCGGCGTGGCCGCGGTGCTTGGCCACTGCTTTCCCGTCTGGCTGCGCTTCGCCGGCGGCAAGGGGGTCGCCACCGGCCTCGGCGTGACGCTTTCGCTGGCCCCGTTTGCAGCGCTCGCCGGAGCCGCCACCTGGCTCCTTCTTTATGCTGCCTTTCGCATCTCGAGCGTCGGCTCGCTCGCCGGGGTCCGGGTCTCGCTCGGCGTCGCGGCCGTCACCTCGACGCGCGAGGCGCTGGTCGGCCTGTCCGCCCTGGGCCTCGTGATCGGCGCGCGCCACAAGGGGAACCTCCAGCGGCTGCTCGCGCGCAAGGAGCGCTGAGCGCGGACGAGCGGCCAAGGACTGCCCCGCCTGTGGCTTGTGAGCGCGGGCGCCGCTGCGCACCGTCCTGGCGGTCAAATCGACTGCCGGAGGAGCTCATGGCCGCAACCAATCCAAGACTGGCGGCGTCGGGCGAAGCCCGCCTCGGTCGTCCGTTGCACCTCTCTTGGAGCGCGCTCTTCGGCGGCGGCCTGATCGGCTGGGGCACGCTGTTCCTGCTCTCGCTCGCGGGCGCGTCCATCGGCCTCGCCAACCTCGACAGCTCAGCCTACGGGAGCGTGGTGTCCGCCAATCTCGGCCACCTCGGGGTCGGCGTCGGCATCTTCGGCCTGGTGGCGATGCTGGTCGCGTCCTTCGTCGGCGGCTTCTTCGTCGTGCGAATCGCCGGGGAGCGGCGGCGGCGCGAGGGCCTCTTGCACGGCGCGGTGTCGTGGGGCTTGTCGGCGGTCGCGCTGGCGCTCTTGACCGGCTTCGCGATCGGCGGCGCCGCGGGCACCGCGAACCAGACGGCCGCATTGCACGCAGGGACGCTGCACAAGGTCTCCGCCCAGGAGACGCTCACTCCCCGCGAGCAGGCCTCGCTCGAGCAGTCGAGCGCTGGAGCCGCCAAGGCCGCCGGCGCCACGGCCGGTGCGCTCGGATTGTCGCTTGGCCTGGCGCTGCTCGGCGCCGTCTTCGCCTGCGCGTCTCTCTCGGGAAAGAAGATCAAGGACGAGCCGCGACCGACTGGACGCCGCTCCGGCGACCCGCGGCCCGCGGCGACCAGCGACCAGCGCGGGTTCGACGAGCGCCCGACCATCTTGCCGCCCACGCATTGAGCCGGTCGCGGGTCACATCTGCTCGTTGAAGCCTTTGTCGAAGAGCGCGGAGATGGCCTCCATGCACTCTTTGGCGGCCTCGCCCTCGGTCTTGACGAGGATGACCGACCCCTTGGCCGCGGCCAGCATCAGCACGCCCATGATGCTCTTGCCGTTGACGTTCTGGCCATCCTTCACCAGCGTCACGTCACAGGGGAACTTGTTGGCGGTCTGAACGATCAGCGCCGCCGGGCGCGCGTGCAGGCCCATCTTGTTCTGGACCAGGCAGGCTTTTTCGACCGATGCGTCGTCCGCCACGGAGCCGCCTTTGCGAGCGTAAATTCTTAGAGGATGCTCGCGCCCAGCGCAATGCCGGCGACGAGCGCGAGGTACACGGCACGAAGGAGCCCGAGCCGCGGAAGCACCAACACAAAGCCCACCACCGCGAGCGCGACCAGCAAACCATGCCAGGGACGGTCGGGCAGTCCGGCAGCGAGCACCGAGCGCGCAGCCAGCGCCCCGGCGAGGATGGCGGCGGCCGATTTGAGCAGCCCCGTGCCGCGCGGGACGTGCGCCTCGCCGATGGCCTCGACCACGCCCTCGCCCAGCCGGTAGCCCTGCCAGAACAGCCAGACCCGGACGAAGAGGTGGAGGAAGTTGTAGAGGCCGAGGAAGACCACCAGCGACCAGAGGCCAAGGAAGGGCACGGCCATGGCGGCCGCGAGGGCTGCGGCCGGGCGCAGCGCCAGCCAGAAGAAGCCGTCGCCCAGCGCCGCGAGCGGGGGTCCGAGGGCGCGCTTGAAGGTCGCGACGTCCTCGGCCTTGGCCTCGTGCGCGGCCACGCGCTCCTCGATCCGCACCGCGCCCCCGATGATGGCCGCGGCGGCGTACGGGTGGCAGTTGAAGAACTCGAGGTGTCGCGCGGTCGCCTGCGCGCGCTCGGCGGGGTCCGGGTAGAGGCGCGACAAAGCGGGCGTCATCGCGAAGGCGAAGCCGAGGTTTTGCATCCCCCGCGGGTTCCAGGCGGCCTGCAAGAAGAGCGAGCGCAGGAAGATGCGCACGAGCGTCAAGCCGCCGACGCGGAGGGGAGACCGCGTCTGTTGCCCCTCGGCGCCGGGCGCTTCGCTCACGGCAGCACCCGGGTGAGGACCGCGGCGCCAGCGACTGCAGCGGCGGCGATGGCGGAGAGCGCCGCAGCGCGCGGGTCCCTGATGGCGCGCACGGCGGCCGCCGCGGAGAGGGCCCAGACGAGGTGCCAGCCCATCTCCAGGCCGGCCACCGCGCGCGGCGGCAAGAAGCGCCGGAGCAGCACCAGCGCGGGCGCGAGCATCACGCAGGCGCCGCAGATCAGCGCCGTGGTGACGAAGGGCAGCACCAGCCCGCGCAGGTTGAGGCCGGTCGCGGCGGCATCGCCTTTGGCCACGCGCGCGGCGGCCTGGTCGGCCAGCTCGACGTTGCGCACCTCGATCCAGCGCTCGAGCCGCTGTCCCCCGTAGCCGAGCGGTGCCAGCAGGAGCAGGCCGAGCGCCGCCAGGGACTCGTCGACACCGCTGCCGAGGAGCAGCCCCGCGGGAACCACCAAAGAGGTGACCGCGGCCGCGAGCAACGTCTCATTGTCGGGCGTGCTCGCGCCCAGGCTCACGCCACCGAGCGTGAGCAGCTCGAGCGGCATCCCGAGCGCAAGCCCGCCGGTGGCGTCGCCGAGCGCAGCGCCGATCAGCGGCGCGAGCACCAGCGGCCGCGCCAGCATCAGCTGCAAGACGCCCTTGCGCTCGATGGCGAGCAGCCCCGCGATCAGGGCCGCGACCGCCGCTGCCGCGAGCAGATGAGGCAGGTCTGCGTCGAGGGGCCCGAGCACGAGCACCTCTTACTGCAAAGCAGCGCCGGCGTCAGGGATAGCCGCGGGCGAAGCGCTCTTTGAGCAGCGCCAGCGGCGCCGGGTGCTCGGCCGGCACGGCCTGGACCTCCACCTCGGTGCCGGCGGCGGCGAGCTCTTCCAAGGCCTGCAGCTCGGCGGCGTCGAGGTAGACGGAGGCCGAGACCTGCTTCCTGCCCGAGGAGAAATGGACGTTGCCGAGGTTCAACCGCGGCAGCGCGACGCCCGCCTTGGACAGGGCCAGCGCGTCGCGCACGTCGCGCAGGAGGACCAGCGTGCGCGGTGAGGGCGCGCCCGCGCCGCCCGGCCCGAGCAGCTCGGCGGCCTGCGCCACCGGCAGCACCCTGAAGGACACGCGCGGCGGAATCGCCAGCGCCATCGCCGAGCGGACCAGCGTGTTGCGCGCGGCCTCATCGTCGGCCACCAGGATGGCCTGCGCGTCGATGGCCGGCAGCCACGCCTCGAGCACCTGGCCGTGCACCAGCCGGTTGTCGACGCGGACCAGGAGCAGCCCGCCCGGCGCGGCCGCTGGCTTCACGCGATCTTCTCGCGCAGCTTTTGCGAGACGAGAAAGATGCTCTCCTGCGCGGTGAGCACGATGTCGCGCGCCAGCGGCTCGAGCGCGATCTTGTCGGTGCGCATCGAGGCCAGCTTGAGCAGCATCGGCAGGTTGACGCCGGTGATGACCTCGATGTGGCGCGAGCCCAGGCACGAGAGGCAGAGGTTGGTCGGCGAGCCCCCGAACAGATCGGTCAGGACCAGCACGCCCTGGCCGTCGTCCATCTCGTCGATGGCGCTGGTCACTTGCAGCCGCGGGTCGGCGGCCGAGCTGTCCACGCCCACCGCTTTGACGCGCAGGAGCGGCCCCACCACCTGCTCGGCAGTGCGGAGCAGCTCCTCTGCGAGCTTGCCGTGCGTGGCGACCACGACGCCGACCATGCGAGCCACCTCGCGCACTTGGATGCCCGGCTGGCAGCCCGGGTTTTTGCGCGCCTTGGGCTACAGGAGATACAGCGGCAGCGTCCCCATGACCAGGGCGAGGCGCGCAGAGGCCGCGGCGAGCGTCGGGCGGCGAGCGGCGTCGTCGTCGAGCAGCGCGTCCACCAGGTCGTCCACCTCGCGCGGGACCTCGGCGCGGACCAGCGAGGGCGCGGGCGAGCGGCGGCCTGGCGCCTGGCCGAGGAGCAGCTCGTAGACCAAGACGCCAAAGGCGTATGCGTCGGCAGCAGGCTCGAAGGCGGCCCCCGAGGAGAGCTCCGGCGCGCGATAGGCCGAGTCGCCGAGGTCGATGCTGACGCGAGGAGCGCGCTCGCCAGCCTGGGCCGCCGGAGGAGCCACCAGCCGCAGCGTGCCGAAGTCGGACACGAGCGCGTTGCCGCGGGCGTCGAAGAGCACGTTCTCCGCCCTGATGGCCGTGTGCGTGAGGCCCGCGCCGTGCGCGTGAGAGAGCGCGCTCGCGACCTGGGCGGCCGTGCGCAGCGCGTCCGCGAGCGGCAGCTTGTGGGCGAGCCGCTTGCGCAGCGAGCCGCCCAGGGCGATCGGCAGGATCACGCTCGGCCCCCCGGCGCTCGTGGTCCGCACCTCGAGGATCGGCATCACGCACGGGTGTTCGAGGGCAGCCTGCGCGCGCGCCTCGGTCAGCACGCGGGCGCCGAGCTCCGCCGGCGTGAGCCAGGGCAAGAGGTGCTGCAGCGCCTTCCACTGCTTGACGGCCACGGCGCGGCCAAGCTCGCCCTGCCGGGCGCTGCGCACGCGGGCCAGCGCGCCCTGGCCAAGCTCGCCCTCGGTGGGCTCGAGCCTGGCCGCATGGACCATGAGCTGCGCCGGCAGATCGGCGGACGCGGGAGCGCCCGGGTCGGTGCCGCCTTCAGCCGCCAGCTCGGGCAAGAGGAGCGCTCGCTTGACGACCGTGGCCGGCTCGAGGCCCGCCGAGCGCATCAGGTCATCGAGCGCGCTCGGCTCTTCCACGTCGTCCACTTCGAGGCGGCCCTGCGCCAGGATCTGGCCGAAGTGCTCGCCGACGTTGTCCGCGACGCGAGCACGGGTCTCGCCGATGGCCGCCTCGTCGCCGGCTTTGGTGAGCTGCAGCGAGACCGCGAGCGCGTCCACGTCCACGTAGCCGAAGCGGCGCAGGAACGCGACGTAGTCGCTGAGGTCGAGCGTCACCGAGTTGGCGAGCGTCTGCCGGACCTCGATCAACGCGTTCGAGCGGCCGCCCCGCTGGTTCTGGCGAAGGCACTGCAGGATGAAAACGGCGTCCTCGATGAGGACGTCCCGGGTCACTTCGATCTGGGCCATGCCGCGTGCCTCCGCAGAGGGGGCGCAGCTAAGCCTTGCGGGCCAAGGCGGGCAATACGACAGAGATCCGTCGGTCTTCAGCCCGGCGGCTTGGCGTTGGCCGCGGCGGCTGGGGCTGGCTCGTCCGCGATCGCGACCTCGGCAGGCCTGGCCGCGCGGGCGATGCCGAGCGCGACGGGCTTTTGACCGCCCTCGATCGGCTCCGCGCGCGCCGCAAGCGGAGACGACGCGCTGACACCGGGGGCAGCCTTCCAGAAGAACCAGGCGGTGACCAGCAAGAGGGGAAAGTCGGTGCCGATGGTGGCGAGCAGGGATCGTCGCCCCGCGTTCGCGTCGGCGCTGCCGGCGGCCAGGGTCAACAGCGAAAGCGCCGCCATGCCCGAGGAGACCGCCTTCGAGAGCAGCACCGGGACCAAGAAGCGCCGGTTCTCGCGCGGCGAGCGGCCGGCCAGAAAGCAGCAGAGCGCGAGCATCGCCATCATCGAGATCGACAGCGTGTGCCAGAGCCGCGCTCCCGGGCCGAACTCGAGCGGCTGGCCAGAGGCGGCGAGGCGCAGCGTCAGGCTGGGCAGAACGGCGAAAAAGAGGCCGGACGCGGCGTAGAGCGCGGCAGAGGCGAGCGAGAAAGTGCCGAGGCGACGCTCGTCAGGCGAGAGCGGCGGAAGGGGCATGTCGGGGCTCTATCACGAAACCGGCGCGGCTGAGCGCCGGTCAGATGACGGGGCGCCCGCGGGCGCGGATCATCTTGTCGAAGGCCGGCGAGTTTGCCCGCGCGACCGTCAGGACCAGGTTGAGCGGCGAGCTGCCCCCGAGCTTCACGGATTGGCGCTCGCCGTAGGTGACGCCGATGCGCCCCTCGTGCGGGGCGCCCGCGTCGACCGAGAGGCGGTACCCGAGGCAGACCGCCTCTTCGCCGGCGTGCTGCGGATCGAGCTCGAGCGACATCTGCAGGCCGGGCTGGTCACTTTCGCCCCGGAGCTGCGCCGGGGTCCTCGGTCCGCCCGGCGGCTGCGACAGGTTCAAGTGGACCTTGTGACCCTGCTCGCCGACCAGCAGCGGGCTGGCGAGCAGCTCGCCGGTCGAGTCGCGGACCTCCAAGGAGTAGACCAGGGGCTGCGGGGCCTCCGCGGGCGCCTTGCGGAGCCGGCCAAACGACAGCTCGGCGCCGAGCAGCCCGCCGACGAAGCCAACCAAGGCGACTGCCACCACGTTCGGGCTGGTCTTCATCGCTCGTCCCCCGAGACGTGTGGCCTCGTCAGGGCCGAAATCGTGTCAGGCGCAAACCTGGGTGTCAAGCGAACCAGCGCTCGATCGTGCGGACCCACAAGTGCGCAAGGCGCGCCCCTTCCGCAAGATTGCCCGGGCCAGGTTCGCGGCGTCTACCTTGTAGAGCCCGGCGTCGATGAGCGCCTTGAGCTGGCGGACCCGCTCCGCCCTGGCCGCGAGGGCCGAGGAGGAGAGGAGGAGCATCGCAACTTCCTGGGTGTCGGGATTTTGGCGGCGCACACCAAACAGAGTCGGCGCTTTGGCGCAGGACTTGAGCAACCCTGATTTTGGCCCCGGATTGTGGCTGGTTAGACGCGACCCTCCAAAGTGACCTTCAGCTTGCCATGCGCCGAGCGAAGCAGCTGGCAGATGCGCGACTCGGTGACGCCGAGGATGGCGCCGATCTCGCGGTACGTCAGCTCCTGCTCGTAATAGAGCGAGAGGATGAGGCGGTCGCGCTCGTCGAGCGACTCGACCGCGGCGCGCAGGGCGACGCTCGACTCGGAGGCGGAGACGCGGGCGAAGGGACCCTCGTGCTCCTCGTCGGCGGTGAAGGCGCTCTCGCCCGACTCTTCGTCGAAGGAGATGAAGGCGAGCCCGTGCGGCAGCGTCGGCGGCACGTTCTTGCGGACTTTCCGGATCTCGTCGCCGGTCGGCTCGCGCTTGAGCGAGGCGCGCAGCTTCTCTTCGGCCTTGTCGGCCTCGCGTCCGCGGCGGCGATCGCGGCGGCTCAGGTGGTCCTCGGCGCGCAGGGCGTCGAGGATGGCGCCCTGGATGCGGGTGCGAGCGTAGGCCTCGAAGGGGATGGCGCGCTCCTCCTCGAAGCGGTCGACCGCGTCCATCAAGCCGAGGAGGCCGGCGCCGATCAGGTCGTCGAGATCGACGCTGGCGGGGAGTCGGCCCGCCATCCGCAGCGCCATCCGCTTGGCAAGGCCCGCGTGCGCCAGGATGCGCTCCTCGCGAGTGGAGCCGGAGGTGACAGGGCGGGCTTCGTTGCCGAGTGCGTATGACATCTGAGGCGGCTCCGTGGTGGGGACGAGCGTTCGAAGAGCAACGCTGATGCCAGTTGCCCATCCGGATCGAACCGACTGGAATTACTCATTTAAATAATGCGGGCCCAAGGAGCGGCGTCAAACCGTTGACACGCGTCTGATTGTTTGACTCAAGCTTGAGAGCGATCCCAAGATGAGGCGTGGCGACCCGGATCCTCTTCGTCGATGACGAGCGCGAGATCGTCTCGTCCTTCGCGCGCTACTTCCAGCACAAGGGCTTCGAGACCGCGGGCGCCTATGATGTCCGCGAAGCGGTCGCCGCGC
Source organism: Myxococcales bacterium (assembly GCA_038231075.1). GTDB lineage: Bacteria > Myxococcota > Myxococcia > Myxococcales > 40CM-4-68-19 > JBBRMA01. The sequence goes on from JBBRMA010000007.1 coordinate 49,429, forward strand.
TCACGCTCGCAGCCCGGCCGGGCGCGCGCCGCTTCGACGTGGTGTGCACCGATCTGAGGATGCCCGACGGCAACGGCCTCGACGTGGTGCGCGCCGTGCGCGCGCTGCTCCCCGGGTGCCCGGTGTTGGTGCTGACCGCGTTCGGATCGGTGTCGACGAGCGTGCAGGCGATGCGGCTCGGCGCGCTCACCATGCTGGAGAAGCCCATCCCGGTCGGGGACCTCGAGCGCGAGATCCTGGCCGCGGTCGCCGATTCGCAGAGGGTCCCGGCGGGCGTGGGCGCTGCCGAGACGGCGGGCTTGCTCGGCCAGTCGCCCTCCATCCGCCAGCTCTTCGACACGCTGGTCCGCGTCGCCCCCTCGACCAGCTCCATCCTCATCGAGGGCGAGAGCGGCACCGGCAAGGAGCTGGTGGCGCAAGCCATCCACAAGCTGTCCCGCCGCTCCTCGGGCCCGCTGGTGGCGGTCAACTGCGCCGCCATCCCCGACACGCTGCTCGAGTCCGAGCTGTTCGGCCACGCCAAGGGCGCCTTCACCGGCGCCGTCCAGTCGCGCGCGGGCAAGTTCAAGCAGGCCGAGGGCGGGACCATCTTCCTCGACGAGATCGGCGAGATGCCGCTGCTCCTGCAGGGCAAGCTGCTGCGCGTGTTGCAGGAGCACACCATCGAGCCGGTGGGCGGCACCAAGGCCGAGCACGTGGACTTCCGCGTGGTGGCCGCGACCAATCGCAACCTCGAGACCCTGGTCGCCGAGGGCAAGTTTCGCAGCGACCTCTATTACCGCCTCAACGTCGTGCCGCTGCGGCTGCCCGCGCTGCGCGACCGGCCCGGCGATGTGTCGATCCTGGCGCGCCACTTCCTCGCCCAGCACGCGCGGCTGGCGGGCGTTCCCTTGCGCCTCTCGGCGGCGGCGGTGGCCGTCCTCGAGCGCCACTCCTGGCCCGGCAACGTGCGCGAGCTGGAGAACCTGGTCGAGCGGCTGGCCGTGCTCAAGGGCGAGGGCGAGATCGGCGTCGATGACCTGCCCGCGCAGGTGCGCGAGAGGCCCTCTGCCGCGGGAGCGCTTTGGATCGCGCCGCCCGCATCGGCATCTGGCGCGCAGACCGCACCCGAGAACGCCGCCCCGCGCCCGACGCCTTCGTCGGTGCCGGTGTTGTCGGGCGTCCCGCAGGCGCTGCCGCCCGAGGGCGTCGACCTCTACGCCGTGCTGCGCGAGCTGGAAGATCGGCTCATCGGCGAGGCGCTGGAGCGGAGCGGCGGCAACCGCAAGCAAGCGGCCAAGATCCTCGGCTTGAACCGCACCACGCTGGTGGAGAAGCTGAAGAAGAAGGCAGGCGGAGCCGCCGCGCCCGCGGTCAAAGAGGGCGGCGGCAGCGGCGAAGACGGCGAGACGTGAGCGGCTCCTTCACGTCCTGGGCAGCCTGGGCGCTCGCGACCCTGGGGTTTGCCCAGTGGCTGGGCGGCGGCATCGGGACCCTGCTCTCGACTCGCGCCGTCTTTCGCCACGCCTCGGGAACTCCGCTCGCGGGACAGATCGCCGCCGAGGCGCTGCGCTCGCTGGCCCGGCTGATCTGGGTCTCGACGCTCCTGCTCGCGGGCGCGGCGGCGCTGGGAATGCGCGGAAGGCCGCTCTCTGCGTGGCTTTGCGCGCTCGCGCTCTTTGCCGCCGGTGAGCTGGTCGTCACTCCGACCCTGCGGCGGATGCGCGAGGCGATGGGCGGCTCGACCGAGAACGTGCCCAAGGAGGATCCGCGCCGCAAGCGCTTCGGCGCGCTCCACGGCGTCTCGATGCTGCTGCTCCTTGGCCAGCTCGTCTGCGCTGCGGCGGGCCTGCTCACCAACTCGCCTCAATAGATCGAGCTGGTCCGCTTCGTCCCGGTGTAGTCGAGGAACACGGTCTTCAAGTGGGTGAAGAAGTTTGCGCCCTCCTCGGCCATCTCCTTCTCGCCGACGCCGGTCGCCTTGATGCCGCCGAACGGCAGCTGCGCCTCGCCGCCGACGGTTGGCTGGTTGACGTGCACCATGCCGACCTCGCTCTTCTCGACGAAGCGGAGCGCGCTGCCGAAGTCGCTGGTGTAGATGCTCGAGGCGAGGCCGAACTGGACGTCGTTGGCGAGCTGCAGCGCGTGGCCGAAGTCCTTCGCGGCTTGAATCGCCAGCACCGGGCCGAAGACCTCGTCGCGGGCCAGCCGCGTCCCGGGCTCGACGCGGTCGAAGACGGTGGGCGCGACGAAGAAGCCGTGCTCGTGCTCGCCGCCCTTGAGTTGCTCGCCGCCGCAGAGCAGCCGCCCCCCATCGGCGCGCGCGGCCGCGATCGCCGCCAGATCCGTGCGCAACTGCGACGCGTCCACCGCCGGCCCCATCTGCATGCCAGCCTTGCGCCCGTCGCCGACCTTCAAGGCGCGCGCTTTTGCAACGAGCATTTCGGTAAGTTTTTCGATAATGCCCGGCGTGGCCACCACGCGGCTGGTGGCGGTGCAACGCTGGCCCGTGGAGCCGAAGGCCCCCTGCGCGATGCCCTCGGCGGCCAGGTCCAGGTCGGCGTCGTCGAGCACCACGACGGGGTTCTTGCCGCCCATCTCGGCGGTGACCTTGACGCCCCGGCGCGCGACCCGCTCGTAGAGCGAGAGCCCGATCTCGTTGGACCCGGTGAAGCTCACGGCGCGAATGCGCTCGTCGTCCACCAGCGCGTTGCCCACCGCGCTGCCAGGCCCCGTGAGGATGTTGAGCACGCCCGGCGGCAGCCCCGCCTCTTGGAACGCCTCTGCCAGGAGGTGCGTGCAGAGCGGCGTCAGCGAGGCCGGCTTGAGGACGACCGTGCAGCCGGCGATCAGCGCCGGCGCGGTCTTCCAGACCGGGATCGCGAAGGGGAAGTTCCAGGGCGTGATCAGCGCCACCGGACCGACCGGCTGGCGCACCGTCATGGTCAGGGTGCCGCGCGACTCTGAGGGGAGCGTCTTGCCGTGGGTGCGAAAGCCTTCGCCGGCGTAGAACTCGACGAGGTTCAGCCCCTTCAGCACCTCGCCCTTCGACTCCGCGAGCGTCTTGCCTTCCTCGCGGCAGAGCGCCTCCGCGAGCAGGTCCACCTTCGACTTCAAGATGGCGTGGGCGCGCAGGAGCACGCGGCCGCGCTCGGGGCCGGGCGTCGTCGACCAGGAGGGGAAGGCGGCGGCGGCCGCGTCCACGGCGGCCTTGGCGTCGGCGGCCCCGCTCTTCGGGAAGAGGCCGACGACGTCGCGCGTGTCGGCCGGGTTGACGCAGGGCTCGAAGTTGCCCGTGCTCGGGTCCACCCATTGGCCGTTGATCAGGTTCTTGCGCCGCTCGTCCGCCGCCGGGATGTGCATGGTGCCTCGCCGAGAAGGCGCACACCCTAGATCGCGCCCGATGGCTCCACAAGCGGTCTTCCGCGCGCGGCGGGCGGGGCCTCAGAAGGCAAACTTTTGGTAGAGGTTGTCTCGATCGACGGTGGGGTTCTGCAAACCCGCGGTCGCCTTTTTCACCTCGGCGGCCACGTACTCGCGCAGCTCGTCCACCGAGACCACGCCGTCCTTGTCCTGGTCGGCCGCGCCCGCGAAGCCCCGGAGGAGCGCGTGGGTGAAGACGCCGTTCTTCAAGTCATCGCGTTCGTAGCTCAGCTCGCCGCCCCGCGAGGACGAGAAGACCACCGCGCCCGAGCGGCGCTGCAGGTCGGCGAAGATGAAGCGAGAGCGGTCCATCAGCCACTCGCGCCGCGCGCCCGGCGCCCCCTGGGTACGCTTGATTTTTACTCCGCGTGAAATGATGCCCTGGGCCGAAGCGTCGGCGACCAGCCGGGTCTCGGCGGGCTCGTCGAGCTCGCCAGACTCGCAGGTGTCCATCAAGAAGAGCTTCTTGCGCGGAGCGACGTCTTGCAGCAGCGCCTCCAGGTCCTCGAAGCGCGCGGCCGTGTGCGGTAGATCGGCGAGGTCTGCGCCGTGGGTGAGGAAGTAGTAGGTCGCGTCCTTGTCGTGGTCGTGGACGCCGTGGCCGGCGATGAAGACCACCAGCGTGTCGTCGGCCGTGGCTGCGGTCAGGAACGATTTCGCCCCCGCGATCGCCTGGGGCGTCACCTCCGCGTCCACCAGCGCCTTGACCTTCACCTCCGCGAAGTGCCGGGGCGCGAGGCCGCTCAGCGCGGAGGCCAGATCCTGCACGTCCTTGTGCGCGTACTTGAGCCGCAGCGCCGGATCCTTGTACGCGGAGACGCCGAAGCCGAGGAAGAACAGCCTCCCCTTGGGCGTTGCGTCGCGGGTGGCGTAGGCGAGCGCGCGATAGGATTCGGCGCCGCCCGCGTCGGTGGCGCTGACCTCGATTTTATTCACTCCGGGTGTTAGCGAAACCCGCTCGCGGAGCTGGGCCGAAGGCGCGCCGAGCGGCTTGCCCGCGGCGCCGAAGATCGGCACGTCATTGATGAAGACGCTGTAGCTCTTGAGCTTCTGCCCCCGGCCATCGAGCGCGATGTCGAGCCAGACCGAGTCCGGGTCGGCGCGCGTGGTGGCCACCGTGGCGCGCGGCACGGCCAGGTTCTTTGCCACCTGCTCCTCGGTGAGCCCGGCCCGGCGCAGTCGTTTTTTCCACTGCGCGTGAAATCCCTCGATGACGTCAGGAGCGGCGCCGAGCCGCCCCAGCACCTCGTCCGGCCGGTTGTTGCGCAGGGCAAACTGGTCAACGCCGAACGGGGTCAGCCCCTTGACCATGGCCACGAGCGCGCCGCCGTTCTTCGAGGCGTCGAAGTAGCCGTCGCCCGTGAAGAGGATCCACTCGCCGCGCGCGGTGAGCAGCGCCGCCGCATCGCCGGATTCGAGGTTGAAGAACCGGACGGCGCCGTCCGCGCAGGTGACCGCGAGGAGCTTTCCGTCGGGCGCGAAGGCGACGCTCGCCCACGCCGGGGAGACGCTCGCGAGCAGCCCTTTTGCAAACGCGCCGTCCTTGCCGAAGAGGGAGAGCCCCTCGCCCCCGACCGCCCCCTGCGCGCCGTCGGCGCTGAAGGCCACCGCGATCCCGTCCGGCAGCGCGGAGACGACCGCGTGGTCGGCGACGCTCAAGAGCTGCGACCCCTTGCGGCCGACGAAGGCCGCGCGCGTCCCGTCGAGGCTGAGGGCGACCTTGAGGCTCGTGTACTGCGACAAGTCGGCGCCGACCTTCACCTGCCACTGCAGCGTGCCGTCGGCCTTCCAGAGCTGCGCGAGGCCGTGCGCGCTGCCCGCGAGCAGCCGCCCGTCGGCCAGGAAGGCGAGGCCGGTGATGGCCTGCTCGTCGCGCTGCTTGGACCCGAGCACCACCTTGGTGCCGACCGCGGCGTCGAACTTGCGCAGGAGCTTGCCGCTGCTCGCGTCCCACAGGGCGATGGAGCCGTCGCCCCCGCCGCTCGCCAGCACCTTGCTGTCGGCGCTGAACGCCAGGGCCTCGACGCCATTTCGCTGCGCGCCCAGGTGTTGGAGGACCGCGCCGGTGGCGGCGTCGCGGACGATGACCGTCTTCGGCGGCTTCTGCCGCGAGAATTCGCCCTGCTGGCCGGCGTGGCACGCGGTGGCGATGAGCTTGCCGTCGGGGCTGTAGACGAGCGCCACCACCGCGTCGAACGACTTGAGATCTTCGTCTACCACCGAAGGGACAGCGGGCTCGTGGCGGCGCAGGCTGCCCGTGCGATCGAAGAAGTCCACCGAGCCGGCGAAGCCGCCCACGGCCAGGGTCTTTCCGTCAGGGCTGAAGGCCAGCGAGAGCGGCCGATCCTCGGCGAGGAACTCACTCTTGCCGACCAGCTCGCCGTCCGCGGCGCGCACCTCGATGCGGTCTCTGTGGAAGAGGAGCTTGCGCCCCGCGGGGGCGACCTCGACGCAAGAGGCACCGCCTGGGACCACCTCGGCTTCGCCGGTCGCAAGATCCCAACGGCGAAGCGTCGCGCCGCAGGTGTAGAGGCGCGTTGCTCCCTCGAAGACCACGTGGCTGGCCGGCTCGGGCGAGCCGAACTCCGCCGGCACCAGCTTCTTCTCCAGCTTGCCTTCCGGCGTGTAGAGGAGCGCGGTCCCATCGTTGGCCGCGATCGCGATCAGCCTGCCGCCGGGCTGCAGCGCCAGATCGCTGTGGAAGCTTGCGCGGCCCTCGGGGTCGCCGGCCTCCCACTCTTTCAAGAGGCTGCCGTCGAGCTTGAAGACCGTCACTTTTCTGGAGACGCAGATGGCCGCCGCGAACGAGCCGTCGGGGGCCACAACAACGCGGGTGACGCGGCTCTCGAGCGCGAGGAGCTTCTTCTCGCCCATCGACGGCGCGGCATCGAGCAGCTTGATCTCGGGCCCTTCGGCGAAGAGGAGCCGGCCGTCGGCCAGCCACGCGGTCGGCCCGTGCTTGAGCGGAGTGCCGAAGTTGCGCTCGCGGCTGCCGTCGAGCAGCAGCACGCGGCCAGACCAGGCGATGGCTTTTCCGTCGGGGCTGAAGGAGACGTCGTTGCCGTCACCCCGATAGGAGCGGAGGAGCCGCCCTTCCGCGCTCTGCAGCGCGAGCCCGCCCTTCACCGGCACGGCGACCAGTCGGCCATCGGGGCTGAGCCGTGCTCCGAAAGCCGCCGCCAGGGGTCGCTGCGGCACCATCACTGGAAAGCCGTCCTCTTCGAGCTTGTCGTAGAAGGCGGGGCCGGGCGTGTCCTCAACCCGGTGCCGCTTGGGCCCGGCCTGGGCGGCGAACGGCACGACGGAGAGGAGCGCGGCGACCCGGAGGCGGTTCATTCGTCCATTGTCTTAGCTCGGGCCGGAGCCGCACAAGCGGCCAGCGGTGCGTTCGCCCGGGCATACGCCGGCTGCGGCGCGCGTTGCGTCACCAAGACCGCTCTGTTAGCGTCCGCCGCCTCTTGGCCACTGGCAGTTCAGGAAGGCTCTGCGCTTCATGTTCAACTCGATCTACAAGCTCTTCTCGCGCGACCTGGCGATCGACCTCGGCACCGCCAACACCCTCATCTACATCCGCGGCATGGGCATCGTCTCCAACGAGCCCAGCGTCGTCGCCGTGCAGCAGGACGCGCGCGGCGGCAAGAAGGTGCTCGCGGTCGGCAAGGAGGCCAAGGAGATGCTCGGCCGCACGCCGGGCAACATCGTCGCCATCCGGCCGATGAAGGACGGCGTCATCGCCGACTTCGAGATCACGGCGGCCATGCTCCGCTACTTCATCCGCGCGGCGCACAACCGCAGCACGCTGGTGAAGCCGCGCATCATCATCGGCATCCCGAGCGGCATCACCGAGGTCGAGCGGCGCGCCGTGCGCGAGGCCGCCGAGAGCGCGGGCGCCCGCGAGGTCTACCTGATCGAGCAACCCATGGCGGCCGCCATCGGCGCGGGCCTGCCCATCACCGAGCCGTCGGGCAACATGATCGTCGACATCGGCGGCGGAACGTCGGACGTCGCGGTGATCTCGCTGGCCGGCATCGTCTACGCGAAGAGCGTGCGCGTCGGCGGCGACAAAATGGATGAAGCCATCATCCAGCACATCAAGCGTAAGTATAATCTACTGATTGGCGAGCGTACGGCCGAGCTGATCAAGATGGGCATCGGCAACGCCTATCCGAGCGACGAAGTGCTGACGATGGACATCAAGGGCCGAGACCTGGTGGCCGGCGTCCCGCGCACCTTGACCGTCAGCTCGGACGAGATCCGCGACGCGCTCGCCGAGCCGGTCAACGCCATCGTCGAGGCCGTCAAGGTCACGCTCGAGCGCACGCCCCCCGAGCTGGCGGGCGACATCGCCGACCGTGGCATCGTGCTCGCCGGCGGCGGCGCGCTGCTCAAGAACCTGGACGCGCTGCTCCGCGAGGAGACGGGCCTGCCGGTGTTTCTCGCCGAGGATCCGCTTAGCTCAGTGGTGATCGGCGCGGGCAAGGCGCTCGAGGAGCTCGACATCCTCCGCCAGGTCTGCACGCCGGCTTGAGCGAGGCGATTGTGGCGGACCCAGCGCGCGCTTATGCTTGACCGCAGTGCTCGGCCTCGACACCGCAAAAGAGAAGCTCCACCGCCTCTACCTCGACGAGCTGGTGCGGGCGCGGCGGCGCGTCGATGAGCTGAAGGGCAAGTATCCGAGCGCGCCGGTCGCCGAGATGGTCCAGAGGCTGATCGACGCCAAGAAGCTCTGGGCCGGCACGGGCGGCGCGGTGTCGGGCCTCTTTGGCCTCTTCTCGCTGCCCGCCGATGTCGCCTTCGTGGCCGCGCTCCAGCTCTCGCTGATCCTCGAGATCGCCTCGCTCCACCGGGTCAATCTGAAGTCCGACCGCGCCCGCCAGGAGGTGCTCGACCTGCTCGGCTACGCCAATGGGCTCGACCAGCTCGGGGTCGCGGCGCGCGCTGGGCCCAAGCTCGTGGCGCGCATCGCGCAGACGGTGCTGGCGAGAAAGGGCCTGCTCACGCTCGGCCGCGCGCTGCCCGTGGTCGCGGCGCCCATCTCGGCGCATCTGAACAACCGCGACATCCAGCGCGCCGGCGAGGCCGCGCTCCGCTTCTACGGCACGATGCGGAACCTGCCCAACCGGAAGAAGCCACCTCCGGCCGGGCAGGAGCCCTAAGAGCCTTAACGGGCCTTATTGGGTCTTGTTACCAGCACCCGCGTCGCCCGTTCCGTCTGCAGCCGGGGCCTTGTCCGCCTTGCTATCGGCCTTGTCGTCGCTTTTAGCGGCGCTATCGGCGGCGCCCTTGCCCGGCTCGGTGGCGTTGGCGTCGAGGAAGGCGAGCGTCTTCTCCCAGGCGTCGGCGGCAAACTCCTGCTTGTACATCTCGCCGTTGGACGGGTTCGCGAAGGCGTGGTCGGCGTCGTAGGCGTGGAACTCGTGCTTGATGTTGGCCTCGGTGAGCCCCTTGTCAAACTCAGCGACCACCGCGGGGGTGATCCAGCCGTCCTTGTTCGCCCAGATTCCCAGCACCGGCGCGCCCAGCTTCTTCAAGTCCTCGGCCTTGGTGCTGACCGGCATGCCGTAGTACATCACCGTCGCTTGAATATCTTTCGCGTCGTGGAGCGAGGCGCGCAAGGACTGCCCGCCGCCCATGCACCAGCCGATGGTGAAGACCTTGGGCACGCTGCCGTTTTGCTTGAGCCACTCGATGCCGGCCTCTTCCACGCGGTCGCCGTGGGCCTCGTCAAGCTTGCCCATCAGCGCGCCGGCCTCCTTCGGGTCGGTCGCCACCTTGCCCTTGTAGAGGTCGATCGCGAGCGCCAGGTAGCCGTGGTCGGCGAGCAGATCGGCTTCATGCTTGACCCAGGCGTTCAGGCCCCACCACTCGTGCATCACCAAGATGGCGCCCTTCTGCGCGCCCTTGGGCCGCGCCACGTACGCCTTGGCGCTGTCGTCGCCCATCTTGAGCTTGATCATCTTGCCGTGGGTCTTCGGCGCCTTCGGGTCGTTGTGGTGCTTCTGGTGCGCGGGCACCTTGGCGCCTTCGTCGGAATCGGCGGCGCGGGCGGCGAACGAAAGGGCGAGTGCGCAGACGAGCGGGAGCAAGCGGTGCATGTGGCCTCCATCTGGCCCGGGGTGGCGGGGCCGCCGCTTCGATAACAAATCCCGCGCGGGGGCGCGACTCAGCTTTGGTAAAGCGTCGGATCGGGGACGCCCGCCTCGGCGAAGCCCTGCCGGCGCAGCACGCACGAGTCGCAATGGCCGCAGGCCCGCCCCGCCATGTCCGGGTCGTAGCAAGAGTGCGTCAGCCCGTACGGGACTTGAAGTCGGGTGCCCTCGCGGATGATCTGCGCCTTGGTCATCGACTGCAGCGGCGCGTGCACCGTGTAGCGCGCGCGCCCGCTCACGGCCGCCGCCGTCGCGACGTTGGCCAGCGCCTCGAAGGCCTGCACGAAGGCCGGGCGGCAGTCGGGATACCCCGAGTAGTCGATGGCGTTGACGCCGAGGAACAGATCCTGCGCGCCCAGCACTTCGGCGTAGCCGAGCGCCAGCGCGAGCAGCACGGTGTTCCGCGCGGGCACGTAGGTGATAGGAATATCACCCGCGTCCAGCGGGCGATCTTTCGGCACCTCAAGGTCTGCGGTCAGCGCCGAGCCGCCGATGGCGCGCAGGTCGATGGCGATGATCTTGAGCGGCGCCGCGACCCGCGCGCAGAGCTGCTCGGCCGCGCGCAGCTCGTGCTCGTGGCGCTGCCCGTAGCGCACGGCGAGCGCGTGCGGCACAAAGCCCTGCTCGCGCGCCAGGTACAGGCAGGTCGCCGAGTCGAGCCCGCCCGAGAGCAGGATCACCGCCTTGCCGGCCACTACAGTGGATTGCCGGTGAGGGTGTAGCGGAGCGCGCAGGGCAGGTTGCAGTGGCAGCCAGCGTCGGCCGGGGGGTGGCCCGCGTCGTCGGCCGGCTGGCCTGCGTCGGAGTAGGCGATGCTGTCGACGAGCGTCGCGGCCATGCTGCCCACCTGAGCGAAGCCACCGTCAGCCGAGAAGGTCGCCGGTCCGCCGCCCTTGGCGGTGAGCGTGCCGCTGAACGTCTCGTAGATGTCGACTTCGCAGGTGCACTGGTTGCCCCCGACCTGCGTCGCCTGGGTCAGGAAGGTGAAGCCGCCGTTCGGATCGACGGCGCCCTGCCGGGTGACCTGTCCGGAGATGGCCAGGTAGAGGAGGCCCGCGTCGGCGGGCGAGGCGCAGAAGCTGCCCTGCGTCGAGGCGGGCGGCAGGGTGACGGCGCCGTCGGTCGGGCCCCCGTCGGAGAGCGAGTTGACGTGGCAGAAGTCGCCCGCGTCGTCTTGCGCCGTGAAGTTGATCTGCAGCCCGCCGACGCTGGCGGTGCCCGGCGGACAGGACTGCTGCAGCGTGTCGGGGCAGCCGGCGGCGAGCGCGCCCAGGGCCAGGAGCGCGGCGCAGAGCTTGGGAGAGTGGAGCTGGCGGCGCATCGCTTGGTCAGGAAGAGGCGTCATCGGCGGGCGGACTGTAACAGCACCGGCGCCACCGGTCTTGCCAGACCGACGGCCTCCAGGGGCGGCTCGAGCCCTCGGGCCTCGGGCAGCAAAGAGAGCCAGAGCAGGGTCGCGGGCCAGCACTGGAAGATCAGCCGGTCGAGCGACTTCAGCTGCCAGGCGAGCTCGTGCGGAGTGACGAGCAGCGCGAGCGCGTCGGCCGCGAAGATCAGCGCCACCGCCGCCGCCGCGGGCTTGACGGCGCCGAGCGCTGCTCGCCCGCGCCGGAGCAAGAGCGAGACCAAAAGCGCCGCGGCGCCGAGCAAGTGGAGCGCCCAGTCCTGGAAGTAGACGAGGCGCCGCGCGATGGCGAGAGCGACCTGGGCGAGGCGGGCCCAGTCGAAGACGCGCGCGAGCGCCGCGCCAGGAGGGACCTGGGCCAGATCGTTGGGCGGCGCGAAGGAGAGCTTGAACCAGACCAGGAGCGCGAGCGCCGGCGCGGCACCGAGGAGCCAGCAGGAGCGCTCGCGCCACCGCGCCCGCGAGCGGAGCCCGGCGGGGAAGGCGACCAGCGAGAGAGTCAGCGCCGCGAAGCAGGCGATGCCCTCGTTTTTGATGAACGCCGCAAGGCCGGCGAAGAGGCCGCCGATCAGCAGCCAGCGCGAGGCCATCGCGGGGTCGCGCGCGGCGAGCAAGAGGCAGCCGGTGGCGGCCAGGACGAACGCGGCCAGCGGCACATCGGCGCACTGGGCGGCGGCGAGCGGGATGAGCACCGGCGTGGTCAAGAGCGCGCAAGCCGCGACCAGGGCGGCTCGCGGGCCGCGGAGCTCGCGCAGCAACGCCAGCAAGAGCGCGACACAGAGCGCTGCAAAGAGCACCGAGAGCAGCGCCGGGACCCAGGGCGACTCGCCGCCGGCCAGCGCAAAGCCCTGCGCCACCAGGCCCGGCAGGAGCAGCGGATAGTCGGGATGGGTGCGGAACTGGGCCTCCGCCAGCGCGGGCGAGAACATCGGCGTCACGTCGTCGCCGGCGCGGAAGAGGAAGCGCGCCTTGCTGGTCCAGAGCATCCAGCCGTCCCAGGCGCCGTCGGGCAGGCGCAGGACATGCTCGGTGATCGCGGTCAGCGCAACCGCGAGGCAGGCCGCGAAGGCGAGGCGCAGGGCTCGCGGCGCCTCTCCGGCGCTGGCTGCTGGTGCCAGGCGCTCTCGGCCGCGCGACAGCCAGGCGGCAGCGGCCAGCTCGACGGCGGCGATCGCGCTCGCCAGCCCCGGCCCTGCTCCGGCGAGCCGGACGCCGATGTAGCCAGCGCTCCAGAGGCCAAGCCCAAGGAGCAGCGAGAGCGCGCCCGGCAAGAGCAGCGACTTCGGCGGCGTCGCGCGGCGCACCAGGGCCAAGGCAAGGCAAAGCGCGGCCAGGAGCTCGACCAGAGCGAGGAGCATCAGCGGCCTCGCCGACGCGCCAGCAGCGCCACGGCCTCGCCGCGCTCGAGGATCTCGAGGTCGCCGCGCGCCAGCAAGCGCTCCAGGCCCTGCGCGCTGGTCGCGTTGGCCAGCACGAGCCGCGCGGTGCCGTCATCGGCGACCAGCACCAGCGGCGCGAGCGAATAGAGCGCCTGCGTGTAGAGCTTTGCGCCCGCCTCGCCGGCGAGCGGCACGTCGCAGAGGTAGCCGACGCGTCCCGCGCCAGGGAGCAGCGGCCTCACCGCCGCATAGCGCGCGTCGATGCGCTCGCGGTGTGCGGCGAGCAGCGTCGCCGGCTTCTCGACGCCAAAGTGGAACCAGCCGATGCGCAGCGCGCCGAGCACCAGCAGCGCGGCCCACAGCGTCGCGGCCGGGTCGCGTGCGCGACGCCAGGCTGCGAGGGGCGGCCTCATCGCTTCAGTTGAGCAGCTTGCCGCGGTGGCCTTGCCGGGGCATCGAGCGGGCCAGCTGGGTCGCGGCCGACGAGGAGACCAGCTCGATCCGCTTGGAGACTCGCAGCGCCTCGAGCACGGCCTGCTTCTCTTGCGGCGACTCGAGGAGCGCGCCGGCGGCCAGATCGGCCAGCTCGGAAGGACCCGCGGCGCGCCCGGCTGCCCTGGCGAGCGCCTCGGCCTCTGCCTCGGGCCGCGCCGCACAGAGGGCCAAGAGGAGCGCGCGCAAGGACTCGCACGCCTTGAGCAGCGCCGGCGAGCCCGCGTCGCTCTCGTCGTCGAGGAGCGCGTCGGCCGCGACCACGCGGTACGGCTCGCTCTGTGGCAGCTCCTCGCGGATGCGCGCGCGGACGATGCCCTTGAGAAGCACGTTGAAGCGGCCGTCGGGCAAGGTCTCGACGCGCTCGAGGATCCCAGCGCCCAGCACCGGGAGCACGCGCTGCGGCCCAGGCCCGCCCGCGGCTTGCGGCGCCAGCTGGGCGAGCGCGAGGACGCCGTCGCCCGCCGAGCAGTCGCGGATCATCTTGCGATAGCGCGGCTCGAAGATGTGCAGCGGCACCAGCGCGCCGGGCAAGAGCACCGCGCCCGGCAGCGGGAAGACCTTCAGGCGGCCGAGCGCGGCCAGCACGCGCGCGCGCTCGCCCTCCTTCACTGCGGCCGCCTCTGACATGGCTACTTCTGGCCGACCTTGACGCCAGCCTGCACCGGAACCGCGGCCGCCGACTTGATGCCGATCTCGATGCGCATCCCGTAGAAGCTGCGCCAGACGAAGACGGTCGAGGCGAGGAAGAAGACGACCGCGAGCGCGAGCGAGTACGTGCGCGGCAGCTCGATGGCCATCTCCACCGCGAGGAGCCCGAAGAGCGTGGTGAACTTGATGATCGGGTTCATCGCCACCGAGGAGGTGTCCTTGAAGGGATCGCCGACGGTGTCGCCGACCACGCAGGCCGCGTGCAGCGGCGTGCCCTTCTCCTTGAGCTCGACCTCGACGACCTTCTTGGCGTTGTCCCAGGCCCCGCCAGCGTCAGCCATGAAGATGGCCTGGAAAAGACCAAACAGGGCGATGGAGATCAGGTAGCCGATGAAGAAGTACGGCTCGAGGCAGGCGAAGGCCAGGGTGGAAAAGAACACCACCAGGAAGATGTTGAACATGCCCTTCTGCGCGTACTGGGTGCAGATCTCGACGACCTTCTTGCTGTCCTCGATGGACGCCTTCTCGGCGCCGTCGAGCTTGATGTTGGCCTTGATGAACTCGACCGCGCGGTAGGCGCCCGTCGAGACGGCCTGGGTGGACGCCCCGCTGAACCAGTAGATGACCGCGCCGCCCATGATCAGGCCGAGCAGGAAGGGCGGGTGGAGGATCGACAGGTTCGCGAGCAATTCGGGCTTCAAGCCCTGCGTCAGCACCATGACGATGGAGAAGATCATCGTCGTCGCGCCGACCACCGCGGTGCCGATGAGCACCGGCTTGGCGGTCGCCTTGAAGGTGTTGCCGGCGCCGTCGTTCTCCTCGAGGAAGTGCTTGGCCTTGCTGAAGTCGAGGTCGAAGCCGAAGTCCTTCTTCACTTCCGCCGCGATGCCCGGGATGTTCTCGATGACCGACAATTCGTAGACCGACTGCGCGTTGTCGGTCACCGGGCCGTAGCTGTCCACGGCGATGGTCACAGGGCCCATGCCGAGGAAGCCGAAGGCCACCAGGCCGAAGGCGAAGACCGCGGGGGCCGCCATCAGCCCGCCGATGCCGAGCGTGGAGACGCCGTACGCCGCGCCCATCAGGACGACGATGACCACGCCCATCCAGTAGGCGCTGAAGTTGCCGGCGGTGAGGCCAGCGAGCACGTTGAGCGAGGCCCCGCCCTCGCGCGAGGCGGTGACCACTTCCTTGACGTGCGCCGACTCGGTCGAGGTGAAGACCTTGATGACCTCGGGGATGATGGCGCCGGCCAGCGTTCCGCAAGTGATGATGGCCGACAGCTTCCACCAGAAGGTGCCGTCGCCCAGGCCGGGGATGAGCAGGTAGCTGACGATGAAGGTCATGGCCACCGAGACGATCGAGGTCAGCCAGACGAGCGAGGTGAGCGGCGCCTCGAAGTTCATCTTGTCGGCGGCGCCGTACTTGCCCTTGGCGAAGGCCTCGTTGATCCAGTACGAGACGACCGAGGCGACGATCATCATGATGCGCATGACGAAGATCCAGACCAAGAGCTGGACCTGGACGCGCGGCTCGCGCACGGCGAGGAGGATGAAGCTGATGAGCGCAACGCCGGTGACGCCGTAGGTCTCGAAGCCGTCGGCCGAGGGGCCCACGCTGTCGCCCGCGTTGTCGCCGGTGCAGTCGGCGATGACGCCGGGGTTGCGCGCGTCGTCTTCCTTGATGTTGAAGACGATCTTCATCAGATCTGAGCCGATGTCGGCGATCTTGGTGAAGATGCCGCCGGCGATGCGCAGCGCGGAGGCGCCGAGGGACTCGCCGATGGCGAAGCCGATGAAGCACGGTCCGGCGTAGTCGCGCGGGACGAAGAGGAGGATGCAGAGCATCAGGAACAGCTCGACCGAGATGAGCATGGTGCCGATGCTCATGCCGGCCTTGAGCGGGATGGCGTAGGTCGGGAAGGGCTTGCCGCGCAGGGCCGCGAAGGCCGTGCGGCTGTTGGCGAAGGTGTTGACCCGGATGCCGAACCACGCGACGCCATAGCTGCCGGCGATGCCGATGAGGCTGAAGATCAAGATGGTGAGGACCTTGGCCGCGGGGTTGTGCCGCAGGACGCCGAAGTAGATCACCATGATGGCGCCGATGAACACTTCGAGCAGCAGGATGAACTTGCCCTGCGTGACCAGGTACGTCTTGCAGGTCTCGTAGATGAGCTCGCTCACCTCGAGCATCGACTTGTGCACCGGGAGGTTCTTCAGCTGGCTGTAGATCACGAGGCCAAAAGCCAGGCCCGCGATGCAGACCAAGAGGCCGCCCATGAGCAGCGAGCGGCCGTTGATGCCGAAGAACTGGACCGTGTCGAGGTCGGGCAGGACCAGGGTCGACTCGTCGGCCCGGGCGGCGGTGGCGAAGAGGAGCGCGGCAAGTCCCGCTGCTCCGCTGAAGATGCGCTTGGCGAGGATTCTCTTCGTCGTCTGCATGGACTGCGTCTCCCTACCCGGCTTTTGGGGCGGCGCACCATAAGTGGAACAGGACGCGAAGTAAAGGGACGAAAAACAAGGGCCGGCCCCTCTTTTTCCGAGGAGGCCGGCCCCAAGACGCCGATTCCAGCGAGGCTGCAAATCAGTGCGGCGTGTTCTCGGCGGTGGTTGGCTTGGTCGAGACACCCTTGGCCATGGCGGCGAAGTTGATGTTGCCGTAGCCGGCGTTGTTGCACGAGATCATCACCCGCTTGATGATCCTGAACGGGATCTTCTTGTCGGCCTGCACGTGCACCAGCCCCTTGAAGGGGTGCTGGGCGTCGCGGGTGTGGCTCTCGTCCCACTTGCGCCGCTCGTCGCGCAGCGAGTCGTCGAGCTCCGGAATCGCCAGCGCGTCGGCCTTCATGTCCACCGTCAGCGCGATCTGCTTGCCCTCAAACGTAATGGCGTCGGGCGAGACGGCGATGACCGGCGCGCGCTCCAGCTCCGCTCCGTGGACGGCGTCCGGCAGGCGGATGTCCTTCGACATGAAGAGGATCTCGCCGGTGGCCGAATAGTTCTGCAAGAGGAAGATGACGATGATGGTGAACATATCCACCAGCGAGGTGAGCATGAGCCCCGCGTAGGTGGACCGCTTGCCGCGCGAGAACTTCTTCGCGAAGACGCGGCTGCTCTGGATGCGGACGCCGGGCCGCTTTCCCGGAGTGACGATGGCCATGGATTGCCGCCCGCTTCCCTAGTTGAGCGGCGCGACGGTGACGTCGCGCAGCTGCTGGCCCACACAGGTGTCCACCGTCGCGACCAGGTCCTCGTAGGCGACCGTGTCCTCGGGCTGCACCGTGATCGATGATTGGTCGGGCAGGCTGGCCTTGAGCGTCTTCAGCTTCTCGACCAGCGTCTTCTGGTCGTAGCCGGGGCCGTCCTTGCCGTTCACTTTGGGGATCTCGATGCGCGCGCCGGCCATGGTCAGCGCGTACCCGGACTGGCCGAGCTCGAGCTTGACGTCGATGGTCTGCTGCTCCTGCTTTTGATCCTGCGGCCCCCCGCTGGAGGCCACCTGGAGCCCGGCGATCTGGGTCCAGACCGCCGAGATCAGAAGGAAGGAGATGCAGCACGAGAGCAAGTCGATGAACGGGACGAGGTTCAGCTCCGCGTCCAGCGCCTTCTTCTTGCCTTTTGCTGACCCTTCATGTGGTGCTGCGCCGGCCATGTGCGCGCTCCCTTAAGCCTGCGGAACGTTGGACGGCATGCGGATCTTGTCCTTGTTCGCCACGATCAGGTTGAGCACGCCGACCGACGTCTCGTTGATGTCGTCGATCATGTGCTGCGTGCGACCCTGGAGGAGCGAGAAGGCGACCAGCGCCGGAATGGCGACGATGAGGCCGAAGGCGGTGCAGTTCATCGCTTCCGCGATGCCGTTCGAGAGCTCGCGCGACTTCTCGGACGCATCAGCACCTGCAACCGACGCGAAGCAGCGGATGAGGCCGATGATGGTGCCGAGGAGGCCGATGAGGGTGGCCACGTTGCCGATCATGGCGAGATAGCCGGTGCGCTTCTCGATGCGCGGCATCTCGCGGAGGCTGGCCTCGTCCATGGCGGCCTGCACTTCGGCCTCGCCCTTGGGCACGTTGATGAGCCCCGCCTTGACGATGTTGGTGAGCGGAGTGGCCTTCTGGCCGGCCGTGTAGCTGATGGCCTTGTCGAGGTCGCCGTTGAAGATGTGCGTCTTGAGGCCCTTGATGAATTGATCCTTGTCGATGTTGGCGCCGAAGAAGAGCACCTGGATGCGATCGACGATGACCGCGATCGCGAAGACCATGCAGAGCGCGATCGGGTACATGCCGATCCCGCCGCCCTCCCAGTGATGCCGAATCGTCTCGAAAGAGCCCATTTTTTACGTCTCCCGGTGTGCCTTGTTCCGCGCTGGTCCCGAATCTGGGGGGCCTGCCTCGCGGAGTCAATCGGCCGCTTGCTTCTGCCCTGCGGAAGCGCCCTCTTCTGGTGAGCGGCGCCTGTTCTCCACTCGACGAATGGGCAGGGTCGGCGACGCTAACAGCCGCCCTTTCCGAGTGTCAATCGATCGGTTAGGTTGCCCCGCTCATGCCACCCCGGCCGCAGTTTCCCAGGACGCGGCACCTCGCCCTCTCGCTCGGCACCGGCGCTGCGACCAGCGGCGCCGAAGCGTGCTCGATCCCGCTCGGGGAGGCCGCGCGCGATCAGGCGGTGCCGGCCGCGGCCGCCGCGTCCAAGGAGAAGCCAGGCAAGGGCGCAGACAAGCAGCCAGAGCCCTTGCCACGGATGGTCCGCGTCGATCTGTCGCTGCCGCTGCAGCCGGGCGAGGCGTGCGCGGCCCACGATGGAACGCCGGCCGGCGGCGCGACGCCTGTGCGCTGCCCCTGCTCGCTGGAGGGGCTCCAGCACGCCAACGAGAGCGCGCGGGCGGCGGCCCGTCTCGGCGACGCGGTGCTGCTCGAGGGCCTCGACCGCTGGTACGCGCTCGGCTCCGATGGCGCAGGCTACTGCGCCTCTTGCGGGGCCGCGCTGGTCGAGCGGCTGCGCGAGAGCTACGGCGAGCAGATGTTGCCCTTCGACGCCATCGCCCAGCTCAAGCCGGGCGCGGGGGAGAAGCTGCCGGCGCGCGTGCGACCGTTTGGCGGCCTCCGCGAGGCGCTGCGGCTGTTCGAGGCCGTCGAGGCCGGCAAGCGGGCAGCCCTCGCCGCCCGCGACGAAGGCCGGCGCACCCGCCAGCTCGAGCTGCTCGTCTTTGGCCGCGTGGGCGCGCTCTCGCCCACGGCGCTGCTCCTCGCGCGCCACCTCGACGGGCTCGTCTTCCAGCTGCCCTCCGCGGACCCGCTGCACTGCCTCTTGCCGCTGCTTGCCGCGCGCGAGGCCCTCGGGCAGCGCCCGGCCATCGCGCTGGCGCCCGCGCAGGCAACCGACGCCGAGGTGCGCCTCCTGGCCGCGCTCGCGACCGCTTGCGACTGCGACCTCTCCTTGCCGGAAGGCGCCTCGCCCGCCGCCGACGCAGCGCTGGCCGCCCACCGCGCCTGGCTTCGCACCATGAAGGACAGGCTCCGGCCCGCGGCGCCGCTCGCGGATCTGGTGCTGCTGGCATCGCCGGACGCCGACGCTTTCACTGGCGGTGAACATTTTTCCACCGCGTCTTTGACGGCCGCCGCCATCGCCAGGCTCCAGCTGCAGATCGCGGTGGCGCTGGAGTTGCCGGTCGAGGGCCGCGCCCCGCTCGTGCTCGCGGGCTGCGGCGGGCTGCGAGAAGATCAGGCCGCGGCGGCGCGGCGCCACCTGGCCGAAGGCGGCGATCTGCTGCTGGTCGGACCCTGCGCCGTCCTCGACGAGGAGGGGCGCTCGCTCGGGCCGCTCTTTGCCGACGTGAAAGCGGGCCTCAATCGGCTGGGCACGGGGCGGATCTGGGCCGTGGCCCCAAGCGATGCCCTGCCCGCGCCCGCCGCGCTCGAGCTGCAGATCGGCCGCGCCGTGCGCGAGCTGCTCGGCCGCGGGCGGGCGCAGCTGACGCTCACCGGCCGCGGCTCGCTCCTGGTGCGCGGCTACCTCGACCCGGAGCGCAAGCTCGACCTGCACCTCGTCAACCTCGATCTGGGCGGCGGCGGGGCCGCGCCGGCGCAGGGGATGACGCTGCACCTCGCCGGGCAGATCGCGGGCGGCGGCCGCTCGGGCTACTGGTTTGCCCCCGACCGCGACAAGGGCGAAGAGGGCGAGCGCATCGCGCTCAACGCGGCCGGCTTCGGCGTCAGCACCGTGCTGCCGCGCCTGGGCAGCTCGGCGCTGCTCACCATCCCGCGCTGATTTGTGCGGCCGCGCGCGCACCGTTATCTAGTCGGCCATGGACCTGACCCGCACCGCCCTCGTGGTCATCGACGTGCAGCGCGCCTTCGAGGACGCCGCCTACTGGGGCAAGCGCAACAACCCGGACTGCGAGGCCAACGTCGGCCGGCTCATCGACGGCTTTCGCGCCCGCTCCCTGCCCATCGTCTTGGTCCGCCACGACTCCGTCGAGCCCAAGTCGCCGCTGAGGCCGGGCCAGCGCGGCAACGACTTCAAGGACGTGGTGCGCGGGCCGGCCGATCTGGTGATCAGCAAGACCGTGAACTCGGCCTTCCTCGGCACGCCCGATCTGGCAGCGTGGCTCAAGTCGCGCTCGCTCACTGGCCTCGCGCTCTGCGGCATCACCACCAACCACTGCTGCGAGACCACGGCGCGCATGGGCGGAAACCTCGGCTTCCGCGTGCTCTTCGTCCTCGACGCCACCCACACCTTCGACCGCGCGGCGCTCGATGGAACGATGATCACGGCCGATGAGCTCGCGCGCACCACCGCGGCGAACCTGAACGGCGAGTTCGCGCAGATCGTGACGACCGATCAGCTGGTCGGGTGAGCCGGCAGGCGCACGGTGAAGGCCGTACCCTGGCCGGGCGCGCTCTGCACCGCGATGCTGCCGCCGGCCGCCTCGACGATGCCGCGGACGATGGAGAGGCCAAGCCCCGAGCCCTCGCCCTCGGGCTTGGTGGAGAAGAACGGCTCGAAGAGGCGGGCGCGAACCTCGCTCGAGATGCCAGGGCCGTCGTCCTTCACGCAGGCCTCGGCGGCGCCGTCGTGCAGCGCCGTGCGCACCTCGATGTGGCCGCCTTCGCCGACCGCCTGCGCCGCGTTGGTCAAGAGGTTGACGAACACCTGCGTCAGCTTCTGCCTCTGCCCGCGGACGATCAGGGGCGTGCCCAGGTGCAGCGTGAGCGACGCCTTCCGGTGCGCCACCGCCTCGGCGCAGAACTTGGCCGCCTGCTCGATCACCTCGTGGAGCAGGACCTCCTCGGCGGGCTCGCGCGCCGGCCGGGCGTAGCTGAGCAGCTCGCGCGCAAAGCGGAGGATCCGGTCGGCGCTCTCACCGATGCGCTGCAGCTTCTGCGCATCGCCCTGGTCGCCCGCGCGGTGCTTGTCGCGCAGCGCCTCGGCGTACATCGAGACGGTGGTCAAGGGGTTGACGATCTCGTGGGCGATGTCGGTCGCCAGCCGGCCGAGCGTGGCCAGCTTCTCGGCCTGCAGCGCGCGCGCCTCGAGCTCCTTGAGCTGCGTCAGATCCTGACCGACCAGCAGCGCGCCCTCGGGCGTCCCCTCGGCCGAGAGCACCGCGGTGGCCGAGAAGAGGCAGACCGGGCCGCCCAGCCGTACCTCGAGCGTCACCTCGGGCGCGCCGAGCAGCGCCGCTTGCAGCGCGGCCTCGGCGCGGACGCGATCGCCCGGCGCGAGCAGCTCGCTGAAAGGGCCGCCCAGCACCTCCGAGCGGCGCAGGCCGGTGACCGACTCGAGCGCGCCGTTCCACACCGAGAGCGCGCCGCGCCGGTCCACCGCGGCCACCAGCGCCGAGCCGCCGTCGATGAGCCGGTCCAGATAGTGCTCGAGGGCCCGCCGCTCCTCGCCCGCCCGCGCCGAGCGCAGCGCCGTGGCCGCCTGTCCGGCCAGCGCGCGCAGCCCTGGTTCGTGAGCGCGCAGGGCGGCGCGGCCGGTGTCCGCCACCTCGAGCTCGAGGACGCCTTGCAGCTCGCCGTGCGCGGAGAGCGGCACCGAGAGGCCGTCGCTGGTGCCGGCGAAGCTTGCCTCGAACGGACCTTCGCCGCCGGGCAGCGCCAGGCGCTGGCGCGCTTCGGGCAAGAGCGGCCCATTGGCAAAGAGGCTGGTCAACTCCAGCGACCGCGGGTCGATGGCGCGCACGCAGATGCAGGCCTCGGGCAAGAGGCGCCTCGCCGCGCGGGCCAGGGCCGAGACCAGATCCTCCTCGCGGAAGAGCGAGGACAACTCGCGGCCGAACTCGAGCAGGGGCGAGGTGCCGAGCGGTGCTGCCTCGGCGGCGACTTTTTCGGCGCTGGCGTGGACCAGCTCGCCGTCGCGGGAGGCGCGGACCGAGAGCCGCTGGCCCGAGGGTAGCTCGGCGAGGTAGGCGATGGCCGCAGCGCCCTTGTGCGGCTCCTGCCCGCGCGCGGGAGGCAGCGCCTGCAAGAGCGACCGGCCGACCAGCTCGGCGGCCGCGCAGCCGCAGACCGCCGCCAGCTCGTTCGAGGCCACACGCACGCGCAGGTCGGCGTCGCAGAGCGCGGCCAGGTGCGGCCCGCGCAAAAAGAAGCGGCGAAAGCCTTCGTCGGGCGGGGCGGCCAGCGGATCCCGCTCGCGCCCCTCGCGGCCGAGCGTCACTTCG
Source organism: Myxococcales bacterium (assembly GCA_038231075.1). Lineage (GTDB taxonomy): Bacteria > Myxococcota > Myxococcia > Myxococcales > 40CM-4-68-19 > JBBRMA01. The sequence goes on from JBBRMA010000007.1 coordinate 71,574, forward strand.
CCCCCGCCGCCCGCAGCGCCTCGTCGAGCGTCGCGCGCGCGCCCTCTGCTGGCGTGGCCGCGCGGTCGAGATCGACGATGCGCCGGTTGCCCACGTACTCCTTGGTCTCGTAGCGGGTGATGCGGCCGATCTTGCGGACGATGGTCGCCATCCGCTCCGCCTCGCGCAAGATGGCGGCGAGCGCCTCGCGCGTCGAGTCGTCGGTCATCCCGCGGCGCTGGAGCAGCTCGGCGAAGCCGAGGACGCTGGTGAGCGGCTGGTTCAATTCGTGCGCCGCGGTGCCGGCGAGCTCGCTGACCAGCGCGCCCTTCTCCGCCACGGCCAGCTTCTTCTGCGTGTCGACCAGCTCGGCCTCGACGCGCAGCCGCTCGCGCAGGTCGCTGAAGACGCCGACGCTGGCGTTCTCGCGCGCGGACCCCTCGGCGATGAGCGCGGCCGAGAGGCTGACCGGGATGCTCTCGCCGAGCTTGCCGAGCAGGGTCGCGCGCTGGACCACGTGGCGGCCGTCGCTCGCCTGCCGTGCGCTGCGCAGGCTGGCCATGATCTCGCGCGACTGGCCGGGCGGGTAGAGCTGGTCGACGTGCATGCGCCCGACGACCTCGCTGGCGCTGTAGCCGGTGACCCGCTCGGCGCCCTTGTTGAAGAGGAGCACGCGGCCCTTCAGGTCGCAGGCGACGATGCCGTCGGCCGTGGCGTCGATCAGCCGCTCGAGGAACTCCTTGGTCTTGCGCAGCTCGCTCTCCATCTCGCGGCTCTCGGTGACGTCGCGGAAGGAGAGGATGGCGCGCCCGTGCTGGGAGCGGAGCTGCGCCGCCGAGACACTGAGTGTCAGGGAGCGGCCGTCGCGCGTGAGCAGCCCCAGATCGGCCGAGAGGACGCGGCCGCCGCGGGCCAGCTCGCGCCAGAGGAGCGCCGCCGACATCGCGCTCTCGGGCGCGACCAGCTCCTCGACCGTGAGCCCGCGCGCCTCGTCGATGTTGACGCCGAGCGTGGCGCAGCCGGCGGGGTTCAAGCTCAAGATGCGCCCGTTCTCGTCGAGCACGGCCATGCCGTCGGAGACGTGGCTGAAGAACTCTTCGTAGCGGCGCAGCTGGTGCACCTCGCGCTCGGCGGCCAGGCGCGCGGCCTCCTCGCGGCTGCGCTCGCGCTGCACGTGGCCGACCAGCTGGGCGTTTCGTAATGCAACTGCAGTTGCATTGGCCACGGTGCTGAGGAAGCTGATCTCGCGCTCGGAGAAGCCGCCGCGGGTGCTGGCGCGCAGGAACAGGACGCCGACCGGCTCGCCCTCGCTGAGCATGGGGACCACGGCCATGGCGCAGATGCCGCGCGACTCGAGCCGGTCGCGCACCGGGTCGAGCAGCGGGTGCAGCCGCGCGTCGCCCACCATCAGCGGCTTCTTGGTGGCCAGCACCTCGCGGATCTCCGGGTAGCTGCCGAGGTCGATGCGCAACTCGCGCAGGCTCGGGTCGTCGCTCGCGGCCACCACCCAGCCGGTGCCGCGCTCGGCGTCGGCCAGCACGAGCGAGGCGCGCTCGACGGTGAGCCGCCCCGCGAGCTGCTTGACCACCTCGAAGAGGAGCAGATCGGGGTCGCCGTTGGCGGCGAAGCTGCGCGTCAGCTCGAGGAGCGAGGCGAGATCGGCGGTCTGGCGCAGCATCTCGTCGCGGTCGCGCTTGGCGCGGCAGAGCGCGTGCAGGAGCTGGGGAAGGTCGCTGACGGCGTAGGGCTGTCGGACGATGCCATCGAGGCTGAAGCGGACGCGCGCCTCGGCGCCGAGCGCGTTCGGATCGGCGGGAAAGAGGCCCACCAGCGGATCGAACTGCTGCCTCGCGCGGGCCACCAGCTCTTCGCGGCCCTCGAGCGCTGAGCAATCGACCACGCCAGCGTTCGTCAAGCCCGGAGAGGGCGGTTCGTCTGCGGCGGCGACCGCGAGGCCGCTCTGGCGCAGCGCAGCCAGGATCTCGGAAGCTCCTTGCGGCGCGCCGAGCAATGTCACCTTGACCGGCAGGTCGGCCACGCTGCTCCCTCGGATCCGGGAGCAACCTTACACCAGGCGCAGCAGGGCGAGCGAGCGAGGGAAGCCCTACTTCCCCCCCGAGCTGCGCAGCCGGAACGCCGCCAGCGCCGCCGCGACGACCTCCTTCACCGCGACCCCATGAAGGCTCGCCGCCGAGCGACAATCCTCGAATTCGGGGGCGGCGTTCAGGAGCTCGCCCGCCCGCCTGCCCAGCTTGACGCGGAGCGGGCCGTAGACCGTCTGCACCTCGACCAGCTCGCGCTCGAGCACCGAGCGCTCGACCGCATGCGCGCGCAGCCCGAGCGTGCTGGTCTCGCGGAAGAGCGCGGCCTCCACGGCGGCGCGCTTGCTCGCGGGAACCAAGGCCCCAAAGAGGTGGCCGGGGCGACCCTTCTTCATCGTCACCGGCGCGATCCAGGCGTCGAGCGCGCCCGCGTGCAGGGCGGCCTCGAGCGCCACCGCGAGCAGCTGCGGCGAGAGGTCGTCGAGGTTGCACTCGAGCTGCACCAGCGCCTCGTGCGCGCCGCGCGCAGGGCGGGTGCCGACGAGCGCGCGCAGGAGGTTCGGCGCGTCGTCCCAGCGCTTGGTCCCGGCGCCGTAGCCGATCGACGCCAGCGCCAGCTCGGGCGCCGCGTCGGCGTGCTCGGTCCAGGCGGCCACAAGCGCTGCGCCGGTTGGGGTGGTGCGCTCGCCCGGCCCGCTCGGACGGAGCGAACGGCCCCGCAGGACCTCGAGCGTCGCCGGCGCAGGCAGGGGGATCTGGCCGTGCGCGCTCCGGGCGATGCCGCCGCCGCTCGGAGGCGAAAGGCAGTAGACCCGGTCGGGCGCGAGCGCGTGCAAGAGCAGCGCGCCCCCGACGATGTCCACGACCGAGTCGAGCGCGCCCACCTCGTGGAACTCGACGTCCTCGGCGGCGACGCCGTGCACCCGACCCTCGGCCTCGGCGAGCCGCTGAAAGGCAGAGACGGCAAGCGCGCGCGCGCCGGCAGGCAGGTCGGCCTTGGCGAGCAGGGCGCGGATCGACCGCCACGAGCGATGGTGCGGCGCCGCGGCCAGCGCTTCCTCGGGCACCACGACGTCGACGTGGAGCGCGCCGATGCCGTTGACGAAGACCTGCTCCTCGACGACCCGCACCGAGCGCAGATCGATCTCGTCCGCGCTGGAGGCGGCAGAGAGCGCCTGCAGGCCGGCGTCGAGGGCAGCGCGCGGCGCGCCCGCCGCAAGGAGCGCCGCGAGCAGCATGTCGCCCGCGATGCCGCCGATGGGCTCGAGCACCAGGACCCGCTCGGCCGGCGCGCTCACTTGCCGCCCCGCCTGCTGCGCGCTTCCTTGGCCACCAGCGCCGCCGAGAAGCCGGCGCCAAAGCCGTTGTCGATGTTGACCACCGAGACGTTGGCGGCGCACGAGTTGAGCATCGCGTGCAGCGCCGCCATCCCGCCTTGGCTCGCGCCATAGCCGACGCTGGTCGGCACCGCGAACACCGGCCGCGCCACCAGGCCTCCGACGACCGAGGGCAAGGCGCCCTCCATGCCGGCGCAGACCACGAGCGCATCGGCGGCCCGCAGCGCGGAGATGCGGCGCAGCAGGCGATGGATCCCGGAGACGCCGACATCGAAGTGGCGCTCGACGCCGGCACCGACGAAGGCCGCCGTCACGGCCGCCTCCTCGGCGACGGGGATGTCGGTCGTGCCGGCGCAGACGATCGCGACCAGCCCGCGCGGCTTTTTCGCCCTGCCCTTCGCGGGCGCCATGAACGTGCGCGAGACCGGGTCATAGCGCCCGTGCGGCACGGCCTGCTCGGCGGCGAGGCCACCTTCCGGCGACAGGCGGGTCGCCAGCGCCCCCTGGCCGAGGCCCGAGAGGCGCGTCACCAGCGCGGCGATCTGCGGCGGCGTCTTGCGCTCGCCGAAGATCACCTCGGGCACGCCCATGCGCTGCGCGCGGGCTGAATCCAGCTCGGCGAAGTCCTGCACCTGCGCGATCTGCGCCTCGGCGAGGCGGCGGGCGGCCTCGCCCAGGTCGAGCGTTCCGCGGCGCACTTCGGCGAGCAGCTTCCTCAGCGTCCGTTCATCCACGGCAGCGCTGATAGCACGCGCCGGGAGGGCGTGTCGTGAGCCCGCGGCCAGGGACAGCCGCTACAGGGCGCCGAGGGTGCCGAGCAGCGCCTCGAGGGCCTCGACCTCGGGCGCCATGAAGATGCGGCCGGCCAGCGGCGTGCCCGGGAAGCGAAAGTCGGTGACGAGCAGGAGGGGCTCGCCGAGATCGCCAAAGGCGGCCGCGCCTGAGTCTTCGAGCGGGCCGACCGAGAGCTCGGGGACCGAGGGGACGAGGGTCATGCCGACGGCCGCGCTGATCCCGGAGAGGTAGCTCGAGACCAGGATGTTGGCCGCCTCGGCCAGCGCGCTGCGGTACAGGGTCGCGTTGCCGGCCTTGGCGCCGATGAGGGCGTCGGCCACGCGGGAGGCCCCTTCGCGCGTCAGCTGCACCAGGATCCGCACCCGCGCGCCGCCCTCGGCGCGGAAGCGCACCGAGACGCCGGTGGGCTCGGGCGCGAAGAGCGACTCGAGGCTGTCGCGCTGGTAAAGCGAGGCGCGCGCGGCGCCCATCTCGACGGGACCAGAGATGAGCTGCCCGAGCGAGCGGGCCGCGTCGGCGCCGCCGAAGCCCGAGAGCGATCGCAAGGCGTCGATCTGCGAGGTGGAGAGCTCCGAAGACAAGAGGCGCCGCATCAAGCCGCACCCTTGGCCGCCGCGGCGGAGGCATCGGCGGCGACCGCCAGATCGTGCAGGCCGCGCGGGTCGAGGACCAGGAGCGGCCGCCCGTTGCCCAGGATCGACAAGCCCGTCAGGCCGGGCACGCGATCGAGCGGCGGGAAGAGCGGCTTCATCACCACCTCTTCCTGCCCGACCAGCCGATCGACGCTGAGCGCGAAGCGGCCACCTTCGGCCTCGAGCACCAGGAAGGGCCGCGGCCCCGGCGGCGCCAGCGAGGGCAGGCCGAAGAGCTTGGCGAGGCTGTGCGCGCGCACCAGCTGGCCGGCGACCACCAGGGAGCGCGACTCGAAGCCCTCGCCGCCGCGGGCCGACTGATCGTACTCGGTGGTGAGGAGCACGCGGTGGAGCGGCAGGCCAAAGGTCTCGCCGCCAACCTGCACCAGCAACAGATTGGCGACCGAGACCGCGAGCGGCAGCTGGAGCGACCAGCGCGCGCCTTTGCCGGGCTGGCTGTGCAGCTCGATCTTTCCGCCCAGCGCCTCGATGGCGCGCGCGACGGCGTCCAGGCCCACGCCGCGTCCCGAGACGTCGGTGGCCTCGGCCTTGGTGGAGACGCCGGGCAAGAACGCCAGCTGGTAGCAGCCCGCGGTGTCGAGGGTCGCCGCGGCCTCGGCGAAGATGGCGCCGCAGGCCACCGCGCGCTCGCGGAGCGCATCGGCGTCGAGGCCCCGCCCGTCGTCCTCGATGTCCACCAGCACCCGGTCGCGCTCGCGGCGAGCGCTGAGCACGATCTTGCCGCGCGCGGCCTTCCCCTTGGCGAGCCGCTCGTCGATGGTCTCGATGCCGTGGTCCACCGCGTTGCGCACCAGGTGGCTGAGCGGGTCCGCCAGCGCCTCGATGGCGGCGCGATCCAGCTCGACCTCGGCGCCGCGAATCTCGAGCTCGACCTGCTTGCCCAGGCGGTGCGAGAGGTCGCGCACGGCGCGGGGCAGCCGCTCGGTGAGCGCGGAGAAGGGCGTCAGCCGCGCGGTCATCACCCGGCCGTGCAGCTCGCGGGCCTGGCGGCGCAGGCGGTCGATCTCGGCCTCGAACGCGGAGGCGTGCGACTCGGGCAGCTTGCGCGCCGACTCGCGCAGGCGGGCGATGCCGAGGAGCAGCTCGCCGGCGCCGTCGAGCACCTGGTCGAGCGCGTCGGCCTTGACCCGGATGGTCGGCTCGACGCGCAGATCGGTCGGCTTGACCTCGGCGCTCGCGCGCGACGCGAGGGGTGGCGGAGCGTCGCTCACCTGCTCGACGCTGGCCTCGTCCACCTCGGGCACCGAGAGGCAGGCGGCGCGCACCTCGTCGGCGCTCGCGCGCGTCGAGAGGACCCCGCGCACCGGCGGCAACGCCTCCTTGCGCCCCTGCAGCTGCGCGGGCGCGGGAAAGAGCTCGAGCAGGACGCCGAGCTTCTTCAGCTTGCGCTCGAGCACCATCACGCGGGCCGCGGGCGCCGCGCACTTGGGCGAGAGCAGCACGGTGAAGAGCAGGCGCGGAAGCAGCGGGTCGGCGATGGGCGCGGGCGGCGCGCTGGTCGGCCTCTTCAAGTCGAGGGGCGCCAGCGGCTCGAGCGCGCGGGCGGCGCTGGCGAGGCGATCGGCCAGCTGCGCCACCGCGCCCGGCGCGGACGCGGGGGCCAGATCGGCGCTGGCCGCGGCGCGCACCTGCACCGCGAGCGCGTCGGTGGCCTCGAGGAGCAGATCGACGTCGGACTTGCGCGGCGAGGCGCGCTGGAGCTTGAGCTGGCCGATCAGCGACTCGGCCGCGTGGGCGATGTCGACGATGGCCGTGAGCCCGAGGGTGGCCGCGCTGCCCTTGACCGAGTGCGCGCGACGGAAGATCGAGTCCCAGAGCGGCGTGCCCGCTGCCTCGGCCTCGAGCCGCACCAGCTCGCGGGCCAGCTCCTCGAGCTGCTCGCTCGCCTCGGCGACGAAGATGGGCAGGTACTTGCGCGGCGGCTCCACTCAGTGTCCCAGCACCTTTTTCACCACCGCGAGGACGTCCTCGGCGCGGAAGGGCTTGACGATGAAGTCGGTGGCGCCGGCCTCGATGGCCTCCATCACCAGCGACTCCTGGCCGAGCGCGCTGCACATGATGACCACCGCGCCCGGGTCGAGCTGGACGATCTCGCGGGTGGCGTCGATGCCGCTCTTGTAGGGCATGACGATGTCCATGGTGATGAGGTCTGGCTTGAGCTCGCGGAACATGTTGACGGCCTGCACGCCGTCGTCCGCCTCGCCGGCGATGGCGAAGCCCGACGACGCGAAGATGTCGCGGAGGGTGTTGCGCATGAACAGCGCGTCATCGACGATGAGCACGCGCTTTTGCATGCCTCCCTCCTTTTGAGTCGCGTTGGGTTCCATGACCATGCCGATCCCTCTACCGCGGAGGCGGTGATTCGACCAGCGTGTCGATCGCGCGCTGCAACAGCTCCGGGTCCACCAGCTTGAGCGGACCCTCGGGCCGCGCCACCTCCGAGATGGCCGCGCCCTGCCGCTCGACCATCGCGGTGGCCGAGCCTTCCTCGACCAGTTCGATGCCCGCCACTTCAGAGACGTAGAGACCGAGATCGCCGCGGGGCCGCTGCAGCATCACCACTCTGCCGTCGGGCCGCGCCGGCCTCGCGCGGAGGCCGACCAAGGGCCCGAGATCGATCACCACCGCCACCCGCCCCGCGTGGTTCATCACCCCGAGCAGGCCGGGCGGAGAGCGCGGCACCCGCGCCAGCGGCGACACCTCGGCCACGCGCCGCACCGCCGCGAGCGGCAGCGCGTACCGGTTGCCTCCGTGCAGGCAGATGACGTGGCGAGACACTCGAAGAGCTCCGTTTCAGTCCAGCTTGAAGCGAGAGACGACGGACTGCAGCTCCACCGACAAGTTGGTCAGCTCGTGCGCCGCGCTGGTCATCGACGCGGTGGTTGCGGTCTGCTCGCGGATGGCGCTCGACACCTCGTCGGTGCTCTTGGCGTTGCCCTGGGCCACCGAGCTGATCTCGGTGATGGCCTTGACCATCTCTTCGCTGCCCGCGAGCTGCTCGCGCGCGGCGACGCTGATGGCCTGCACCTGGGCAGACCCGGCCGCCGTGGCGCGGACGATCTCCTCGAGGCTGAGGATGATCTGCGCCAGATCCTCGCGTCCCTGGCCGAGGTCGTCGGTGCCTTCCTTCATGGCGGCCACCGCGTGCTGGCTGCGCTGGCTGATCTCGTGCGCGAGGCGGCTGATCTGCTCGGCGGATCGCCCGGCGCTCTCGGCGAGCTTGCGCACTTCGTCGGCGACCACGGCGAACCCGCGGCCATACTCGCCGGCGCGCGCGGCCTCGATGGCGGCGTTGAGCGCGAGCAGGTTGGTCTGCTGGGCGACGCCGGTGATGGCGACCACGATCTTGGAGATCTCCTGCGTCTTCTCGCCGAAGGCAAAGACCGTCTCGCTGGCGGCCTCGATCTCGGCGAACACCTTCTTGATCTTGTCGGCCGCGAGCTGGGCCGCCGCGCCGCCTGCTTGCGCGGCGCTGGAGGTCGCCGTGGCTGCCTCCGCGGCGTCGTTGGCCGTCTTGGCCGAGCGCTCGATCGAGCTGGCGATGTTCGCGATCAGCCCGCTCGCGCGCTCGACCAGCTTGAGCTGGTGATCGGCGCCCTGGGAGATGGCCTGCATCGACTGGGCGATGTTCTCGCTGCCCTGGTTGACGTTGCCGGTGCTCTCCTGCATCTCGGTGGCGCTGTCGCCGACCGCGCGGCTGGTCTCGTTGATGTGGCTGACGAGCTCGCGCAGATTCGACTGCATGTTGGCGATCGACGTGGTCAGCTCGTCCACCTCGTCGCGGCCAAGGGTGTCGCTGCGGTCGGTCTGCAGGGACTTGGAGAGGTCGCCGCGGCTGATCTCCTGCGCCGCCCGCGAGAGGCGCGAGATGCGGTTCGCGACCTGCTTCAAGAAGAAGCTGATCCCGAGCGCGACCGCGAGGCCGATGAGCGAACCGGCCAGCGCGCGCTGCTCGGGGAAGTTGTTGCGGAACACTTCGTAGCCGAGCACGCCCGCGAAGACCGCCCAGAGCGTCAGGTCGCCGAGGAGGATCTTGAAGAACAGGCCGACCCGGCGCCCCTGCGACTTGGGCACCGGGGGCAGCCGCACCGTCCGCGTCGGCGTGGAGTTGACCGGCCGGTTCAGGCGCAGGGGCTCGATGGGCGTCGGGCGCGACCGCTCCCGCGCGCGCTCCCCCAGGGAGGGCTCGAGAGGAGAGAGGTCCTGTTTGGCCGGCGTCGCCATTCTCTTGGTCACCACTGTAGTACGGGCCGCGTGCTCGGCCAATGTGAGGGAGTGCAGGGCAATGCCAGAAGGCTGGCAAAGGAGCTGCCAAAGGGCCGGGCCATCCGTCCCACGGCAACAGAGCGCGTTGCGTGTTCGTTCCGCGGCGCGCAAGATCGCCTCGTGCTCACCACCGATCTAGTCGCGGCGATCGAAGGCAAGCTCGACGAGCGCGCGCGCCGCGTGCTCGCCGCCATCGTCGCCGACCACATCGACACCGGCGGTCCGGTAGGCAGCCAGGCCATCGCTCGCCTGCCCGAGCTCGACTGCTCGAGCGCCACCGTGCGCGCGGTGATGGCCGATCTGGAGGCGCTCGGGTTTCTCGAGAAGCCGCACACCAGCGCCGGCCGCATCCCGACCGCGCTCGGCTACCGCATCTACGTCGACGCGCTGGTGCGCGTGAAGCAGCCCCTGGCCTCGGAGAAGCAGCTGATCGAGCGGCGCACCCAGACCGCCGCCGCGCCCGGAAGCTCGGTCGATGAAGTCCTGCGCGAGACCACGCGCCTGCTCCACTCGCTGACGCGGCACGCGGCGGTGGTCGCCTCGGGGAGGCCGCAGGCCGAGCGGCTGGCGCGCATCGACTTCCTGCCGCTGCGCGAAGGGCGCGTGCTCGCGGTCCTGGTGTCGCGCTCGGGCGTCGTGCAGAACCGCCTGCTCGTGCAGCCGCCGGGCGAGCGCCTGACGCCCGCCGATCTGGATCGCGTCGCCAACTACCTGAACACCATCCTCGGCGACCTGACGCTGGCGGAGGCGCGCGCCCGGCTGAGCCGCGAGCTGCTCGAAGGCGAGCGCGAGCTCGGCGCGCTGCGATCGCGTGCGATGGCCCTGGGCGCGGCCGCCGTCGCTTCCGAGGATTCGCAGAGCGTGCTCATCGAAGGCCAGGCGAGCTTCCTCGAGGATCCCGCGCTGGTGGCCGACGTCCAGAAGATGCGCGCGCTCTTCAAGGCGCTGGAAGGGAAGAAGGAGCTCGCCTTGGTGCTCGACCGGGTCATCGACGCGCGCGAGCTGACCATCTTCATCGGCCGCGATTCGGGGCTGGCGCAGCCGGCGGAGGTGGCGATCGTGGCGGCGCCCTATCGCGTCTCGGGCGAGGTGGTCGGTACCCTCGGCGTCATCGGGCCGACGCGCATGGACTACTCGCGCGTCATCCCGCTGGTCGAGTTCACCGCCCGGGCGATGGGCGCGGTGCTCGATCCGCACGACTGAAAAGGCGGAGAGCCGCACGCCCAAAGCCGGAAGCCTTCTTCTCTCCCCTTGGCGAACGCTCGCGCTGCGTTATGTTACCGGCCCCCAAAGCGATGGAGGCCTTCGTGGCAGAGCACAATGAGCAAGAGGTGCCGTCGGGCGCGACGCCCGAAGGGCCGCAGAGCGAGAGCGCCGGCGAGAGCGAGACCGCGGCTCCCCTCGAGCCCGTTGCGCTGAAGGCCAGGCTCGACAAGGTGACCGCCGAGCTCGAGGAGTCGCAGCGCCGCGCCCGCGAGACCCAGGCGCGGCTGGTCGAAGAGCACGACCGGCTGCTGCGCAACGCCGCCGACTTCGAGAACTACAAGAAGCGGGCGCAGAAGGAAAAAGACGACCTGCGCAAGTTCGGCAGCGAGTCGATGCTCAAGGACTTCCTGCCCATCGCCGATAACCTCGACAGGGCGCTCGATCACGCCGACTCCGCCGACCCGAAGACGGTGATCGAGGGCGTCAAGCTGGTGCAGAAGCTCTTCGAGACCACGCTGCAGCGCTTTGGCGTGCAGATCTTCTCGGCGCTGGGCAAGCAGTTCGACCCGAATCTGCACGAGGCGATGATGCAGATCGAGAGCGACGAGCCCGCCGGCACCGTGGTCCAGGAGATGGCCAAGGGCTACAAGCTGCACGAACGGCTGATGCGGCCGGCCGCGGTGGTCGTCTCCAAGGCGCGCGCCGAGGCCGCCGAGCCGTCCGCCGTCGAGCCGCCGCAAGCCTAAGCACCGATCGGTTTGGTGGACCGAGGAGAACGGCCGATTCGCAAGGCTCTAGACGCCCCTTTACCCGGCCGCCAAGGTCTGTTCAACTCCTCTGTCTTCGAGCCAAGAAGCGTGACTCAGCGAGGCCGGAAAAAGAATGGGCAAGGTCATCGGAATCGACCTCGGGACGACCAACTCCTGCGTCGCCGTCATGGAAGGCGGCGAGCCGGTCGTCATCCCGAACTCTGAAGGCAGCCGGACCACGCCCTCGATGGTGGGCTTCACCGACAACGGCGAGCGCCTCGTCGGCCAGATCTCCAAGCGCCAGGCAATCACCAATCCCGAGGGCACCGTCTTCGCCGTCAAGCGGCTCATCGGCCGCAAGTACGACTCCGACGAGGTGAAGAAGAGCATCGCCGTCAGCGCCTTCCGCATCATCGCCAGCGAGAACGGCGACGCCTGGGTGGAGATGCGCGGCAAGAGCTACAGCCCGGCGGAAGTCTCGGCGATGGTGCTCTCGAAGATGAAGCAGACCGCCGAGGATTATCTCGGTGAGCCGGTCACCGAGGCGGTCATCACCGTGCCCGCGTACTTCAACGACGGGCAGCGCCAGGCCACCAAAGACGCCGGGCGCATCGCCGGGCTCAACGTGCTGCGCATCATCAACGAGCCCACCGCGGCCGCGCTCGCGTACGGCCTCGACAAGGCGCAGAACAAGAAGGGCCCGGCGACCTCCAGCGCCTCGGAGAAGATCGCGGTCTACGACCTCGGCGGCGGCACGTTCGACATCTCGGTGCTGGAGCTGAACGCCGGCGTCTTCGAGGTCAAGGCCACCAACGGCGACACTTTCTTGGGCGGCGAGGACTTCGACCAGCGCATCGTTGACCAGCTCAATGACCATTTCAAGAAGCAGACCGGCATCGATCTGAAGCGCGACCGCATGGCGCTGCAGCGGCTCAAGGAGGCCGCCGAGCGCGCCAAGCACGAGCTCTCGAGCGCCAACGAGACCGACATCAACCTGCCCTTCATCGCCGCCGACGCGACCGGGCCCAAGCACCTGACCGAGACGCTCTCGCGCAGCCAGCTGGAGGAGCTGGTCAAGGACCTCGTCACCCGCACCGTCGAGCCCTGCAAGATGGCGCTGCGCGACGGCGGCGTCACCGCGCAGCAGATCGACAAGGTGCTGCTGGTCGGCGGCATGACGCGCATGCCCTGCGTGCAGCGTGTCGTTCAACAATTTTTCGGTAAAGAGCCGCACAAGGGCATCAACCCGGATGAGGTCGTGGCCGTGGGCGCGGCCATCCAGGGCGGCGTGCTCAAGGGCGAGGTGAAGGACGTCCTCTTGCTCGACGTCACGCCGCTCTCGCTCGGCGTCGAGACGGCGGGCGGCGTCTTTACCAAGATTATCGACAAGAACACGACCATCCCTTGTCGAAAGTCGCAGGTCTTCTCCACCGCGGTCGACAACCAGCCGATCGTCAACGTCCACGTCCTCCAGGGCGAGCGCGAGATGGCGGGCGACAACAAGACGCTGGCGCGCTTCGAGCTGGTCGGCATCCCGCCGGCCCCGCGCGGCGTTCCCCAGATTGAGGTCGCCTTCGAGATCGACGCCAACGGCATCGTCCACGTGAACGCCAAGGACCTCGGCACCGGTAAGCAGCAGTCCATCCGCATCGTCGCCAGCTCGGGCCTGACCGAGCAGGAGATCCAGCGGATGATCAAGGAAGCCGATTCGCACAAGAACGACGACAAGAAGAAGAAGGACCTGGCCGACGTGAAGAACAGCGCCGACGGCCTCATCTACACGACAGAAAAGGCGCTGGAAGAGTACGCGAACATGCTGCCGAAGAAGGACATCGACTCCATCCGGGCCGATCTGGAGGCGCTGAAAAATCTCGCCAACAGCGACGAGCTGCCCAAGCTCAAGGCCGCGGTCCAGCGGCTCGAGGGCAGCGCCTATCGAATCGCAGACGCGCTCTATTCCGGCAGCGGCGAGGGCGACAAGGGCGCGGACAAGGACAAGAAGGCGGCCACCAGCAAGCCCTGAGCGCCGCGCCTGCCAGAATTGACAGCCCCCCTTCGTGCGTTACGTTGAGGCGCGCCGCAGGCTAGCGGCCGCTTGTCGAGGTGTCTGCGTGCCGCAGCAGCAGAAGCGCGATTATTACGAAGTCCTGGGCGTCGCCCGCACCGCCACCGGGCAGGAGCTGAAGAGCGCCTACCGCAAGCTGGCGATGCAATTCCACCCGGACAAGAACCCGGGCGACGCCGCGGCCGAGGAGAGGTTCAAGGAGTGCTCCGAGGCCTACGAGATCCTGCAGGACGCGGAGAAGCGCGCCCGCTACGACCGCTTCGGCCACCAGGCGCCGGGCGGGTTCCAGACCCACGCGTGGGAGCCCGGGTTTGGCGCGGCCGGGGGCGCCGGCATCAACGACATCTTTGGCGACATCTTCGGCGAGATCTTCGGGCAGCGTCCGCGCGGCGGCCGGGGCGGGCGGCAGCGCGGCGCCGACCTTCGCTACAACCTCGAGATCACCTTCACCGAGGCGGCCTTCGGCACCGAGGCCAAGGTGCGGATCCCGCGCCACAAGGCGTGCGAGGCGTGCAAGGGCACGGGCTCGAAGCCCGGCACTGGACCCAAGGTCTGCCCCACCTGCCACGGCTCGGGCGAGCTGCGGCTCACGCAGGGCTTCTTCCAGATCAGCCGCCCCTGCGGCCACTGCAACGGCGCTGGCAAGGTCATCACTGATCCGTGTCAAACTTGCCACGGAGCCTCCAAGGTCGAGACCGAGTCGCAGCTCACCGTGAAGATCCCCGGCGGCGTGGACACCGGCACCCGGCTCAAGCTCACCGGCGAGGGCGAGCCCGGCGACCATGGCGGCCCGCCCGGCGACCTGTACGTCGTCGTGCACGTGCAGGAGCACCCCATCTTCATCCGCGAGGACACCGAGGTGATCTGCGAGGTGCCGATCAGCTTCACGCAGGCGGCGCTCGGGTCGGCCATCGAGGTGCCGACGCTCGATGGCAAGGTGAAGATGAAGATTCCGCAGGGCACGCAGAGCGGCAAGGTGTTCCGGCTCAAGGGCAAGGGCATACCCTCGCTCGATGGCTACCAGCGCGGCGACCAGCACGTGCGCGTCACCGTCGAGGTGCCGGAGAAGCTCTCGCGCAAGCAGCGGGACATCCTCGAGCAGTTCGCGGCCGCGTGCGGCGAAGAGGCGCATCCGCAGCAGAAGGGCTTCTTCAGCAAGGTGAAGGAGCTGTTCGGGACGGATGAGCCGACCGACCAGGACGCCGCCAGCGGCTAGGGCGTGACGAAGAGCCGGGGCCGGTCACCGACCCTGGCCGGAAGCCGTCTACGGAGACGGGGCTCGATTTGGTAGAGTTGTCCTCTCATTTGACCGAGGGGATCCCAAATGAAGACGTTGTCCATCATCGCTGCGCTGCTGCTCGCTGCTCCCGCTGTTCGCGCCGACGACGAGGCCGCCAAGCCCGCCGAAGCCGCGCCGGAAGAGAAGCCCGCAGCGACTGACAAGGCCGACGCCAAGCTGCCGGGCAAGAAGGCCAAGGCGGGCGGCGGCGACGATCGCGCCTACGTCGATGCGGCGCTCGCGTTCTTGAAGGGCCTCGCGCACAGCGCGCGCAAGGGCGAGCAGGGCGAGGCCGGCTGGGCCGCCGTGAAGGAGAATGCGGGCGACAAGGTGTCCGTGAAGATTGCCGGCGCCGCGCACGACGTCGATGTCGCCGGCAAGAAGAGCGACGTGCGCCTCTTGAAGTTCCAGAAGATCAGCACCTGGCGCGAGGGCTCTGCCATCAAGGGCGTCACCGCCGACGTGCTCGAGTTCAAGGTCGGCAAGGAGACGCACGCGGGCAAGGGGCGCGTGGGAATGGAAGACAAGGACGGCAAGTGGGTCGTCACCTCAGTCGAGGTGGACTGAACCCTGCGGGTTCCCCTCCGCCGCGGCCGGACTCCCGGCCGGGTCGCCCCTGGCGGCTGGAGCCGGGACGCACCTCGGAGCAGCAGTACTAGCCGCTCTCGCCGACCTCGCGCGGCTGGCCGCGGCCGCAACTCAAAGGTGCTAACCCGTTAGCAGCTCGCGCAGCGCCGGCGCGGCCAATTCTTGCGGCCAGCCCGGCAGCCTCTTCACGTAGAGCGCAGGCTCTTGCAGCGCCACCACCCAGGTGGCGACGCGCGCGGTGCCAAAGAGCAGCGGGACGCGGCGCGCCTTGCCGAGGACGAAGCGGCGCTCCTCTGGCGGCACGTCGCGCTCGTACAAAGCGAGCTGCAGCGCGATGACGCGGCCGCCGCGGCGCTCGGCCAGGGCCTGGGCGCGGGAGAAGAGGAGCTGGGCGCGGCGGGCCACCTCGACGCCCGGGGTGCGCTCGCCGAAGATCAGCCCGAGCAGGACCACGTTGGCGCGCGCGTCGCCGGCGAAGACCAGCTCGTAGGCCGGGATGCCCGCCAGCGCCTGCAACGCGGCGAGCGCGTTCGGCTCGCCCACGTCGGGGTGCACGCGCACGAGGCCCGCGTCGGCGAGCTTGGGCAGGAGCCGCGAGAGGAAAGCCGCGCGATCGAGCGTCCGCATCTGCGTCAGTGCGACAAGATGGGAAAGCGCGGGCGGGGCGCGGCGGCGATGGGCAGCCCCGCGACCTGCGCTTGCGCTGCAGGGAGCTGCACAGCGGGCCCATCGGCGCCGACGATGCCGCCGACCAGATCGTAGTCGCCGGCCTGCTCGACCTCGACCTTGACCAGCTGGCCCGGCCGCGCCTGGCCGCGGTTGATGTAGACCTTGCCGTCGATCTCCGGCGCCTGGCCGGACCAGCGACCCTCGAGCAGCAGGTCCGTCTCTTCGCTCACGCCCTCGACCAGGACGTCGAGCGTCTTGCCGACCAGCGCGGCCTGGTGCGCCTTGCTGATCTTGCGCTGCATCCCGAGGATCTTTTTCTGCCGCTGCGCCTTCACCCGCTGCGGAAGCTGGCCGTCGAGGTCGAAGCTGCCGGTGCCCTCTTCGCGGCTGAACTGGAAGACGCCGACCCGCTCGAAGCGCTGCTCCTGCACGAACCCGCAGAGCTCGTCGAACTGCTCGTCAGTTTCCCCCGGGAAGCCGACGATGAACGAGCTGCGGAACGTCAAGTTGGGGATGCGCTCGCGCAGCTTTGCGCAGAGCTTGCGGACCCAGGCGCCGTCGCGGCCGCGCTTCATCCGGCGCAGCACCGGATCGGCGATGTGCTGCAGCGGCATGTCGAGGTACTTGGCGATGTTGTCCTGATTGGCGATGGTCTCGATGAGCTGGTCGGGGAACTCGCGCGGATAGGCGTAGTGCAGGCGGATCCAGCTCGCCTTCACGTCCTTGAGCGCGCGAAGCAGCTCCCACAGCTTGGGCTTGCCGGGCAGGTCGTGGCCGTACGCGGTCAGGTCCTGCGCGACCAGGTTCAGCTCGACGGCGCCCGCCTCCGCCATGCGGTGCGCCTCGATGACGATGTCGTCGATGGGCCGCGAGCGCTGCGCCCCGCGCAAGGTCGGGATGATGCAGAAGGTGCAGGCGTTGTCGCAGCCCTCGGCGATCTTGACGTAGCCGGTGTACGCCGGCATCGAGTTGCGCCGCGGCGTCTTGCTGTCGTGGACGTAGTCGGGGTCTGGGACCACCGCGCGATCGCGCTCGCCGCGGATGATCTCGGCGATGCGCGGATACGCCGAGGTGCCGACGAAGTAGTCCACCTCGGGCATCTCCTGCTGGAGGATGTCCGCATAGCGCTGCGTCAGGCAGCCCGCGACCACCAGCGCCTTGCAGCGCGCGGTCTCCTTGAGCTGCGCGTGCTCCAGGATGGCGTCGATCGACTCCTGCTTGGCCTCGCCGATGAACGCGCACGAGTTGATCAGCACCACCTCGGCGTCTTCAGCGCGCTCGACCAGGCGGTACCCCTTGTCGAGCAAGGTGCCGAGCATGACCTCGCTGTCCACCCGGTTCTTGGGGCAGCCGAGCGAGAGCAGGAAGAACGTGGGGTTGTCCGAGAGCGTCTGCTGCATGGGTCCTGGTTTCCGCCGAAGGGCGCGGCTTCATAACACTTCGCGCCACCCAGATCGACCCGTTCAAGAGATGACCATGCTCAGTCCCTGAAGTTCTCGAACCCGACGTCCACGTCAATCGACTCCGAGTTGCTCCGGACCAGCGCCATCGCGGCCTGGAGGTCGTCGCGGTTCTTGCCGGTGACCCGCAGCGCGTCGCCCTGGATGGCCGCCTGCACCTTGATCTTCGAGTCCTTGATCAGCTTGGCGATGGTCTTGGCCTTCTCGGGCTCGATGCCTTCGGCGAACGTGAGCGACTGCTGGACGACTTTTCCGCTCTGCTCGGAGTCGCCGTACTTCACCGAGCGCAGGGAGACGCCGCGCTTGGCCAGCTTCTGCACCACGATCTCGCGCGCGGCCTCGAGGCGCTGCTCGCTGTTCGCGCGCATCTTGATGCCGTTCTCCTTGTCGCTGTTGATGCGCTCGATCGACGTGTCGGTGCCCTTGAAGTCGTAGCGCTGGTCGATCTCCTTCTTGGCCTGCTGGAAGGCGTTGTCGACCTCCTGCATGTTCACCTTGCTGACGATGTCGAACGACGGCATTTTTGCGCTCCGCGAAAGTCAGGATTCGTTGACGGACTTCACAGCTGCACCACGACCGGCATCACCATCGGCCGCTTCTCGACATTCTTTTTCCACGCCGAGCGCACCGCAAGCCGGAGCGCCTCTTCCACCACCGAAGGCTCGGTCCGCTGCGCCGGGCTCAGCTCGCGCAGCGCCTCGGTCGCCGCACCGCGCGCCTGCGCGAGCCGCTTCTCGTCCAGGTGCGCGACGCCCTTGCCGAGCAGCTCCGGCCCGCGCACCAGCTCGCCCGTCTTGCCGTCGAGGACCACGAGGCACACCAGCACGCCGGAGTCCGCCAGGAGCTGCCGATCGCGGAGCGCCGCGGCCCCCACGCCCCCTGACGCCCGCGTGTCCAGGTAGATGCGGCCCGTCTGGGCGCGCTCGCTCGCGATGTAGCCAAGCTCGCCCGCGCGCAGCTCGACGATGTCGCCGTCCTCGGCCACCAGGATGCGCGGAACGCCGGCCGCCTCGGCCAGCCGCGAGTGCGCGACCAGCATCCGGTACTCGCCGTGGATGGGCAGAAACGACCTCGGGCGCACCAGGTCGATCATCATCCGCTGCTCGCCCTGGCAGGCGTGGCCGGTGGCGTGCACGAGCTCGCTGCCGCCGGAGACGCCGCCGAGCACGCGGCACCCCTTGCGCACCAGGTCGTCGATGAGGTTTCCCACCAGCCGCTCGTTGCCCGGGATCGAGCGGCTCGACATGATCACGAGGTCGCCCTTGTCGAGCTGGATGGTGGGGTGCTCGCCCTGCGCCAGCCTCGCCAGGGCGCTCCTCGGCTCGCCCTGGGCGCCGGTGCACAAGACGGTCAGCTCGCGGGGCGCGAAGTGGTCCGCCGTCTCCGGGTCGATGAACAGGTCGGGCGGGCACTTCAGGTAGCCGAGGTCGAGCGCGAGGCGGACGTTGGTCTGCATCGAGCGCCCGAGCAGGCAGATCTTCCGCCCTTGCTGCAGCGAGGCCCGGACCACGCTCTGCACGCGGTGGATGTTCGAGCTGAAGAGCGCGACGACCACGCGACCCGTCTTGGCCAGCGGACCGGCGAAGATGCGGCCCAGCGAATCGGACACCTCGCGCTCGCTGGTGCTGGTGCCTTCCCGCTCGGCGTTCGTCGAGTCGCTGAGCAGGCAGGCAACGCCTTCTTCGCCGAGCTCGCTGAAGCGGCGGACGTCGAGGAGCCGGCCGTCGACCGGCGACCAGTCCACCTTGAAGTCGCCTGTGTGCAGCACCATGCCGGCGTCGGTGCGCAGCGCGTAGCCGAGGGCATCGGGGATCGAGTGCGGGACTTGGAGCGGCTCGAAGGCGATGGACCCGACGGCGCCCGACTTGTTCGGGCTGACCTCGACCGTGCGCGGTGAATACCCGTGCTCGGCGAGCTTCTCCTTCACCAGGGCCAGCGTGAAGCGGCTGCCGCAGAGCGTGAGGTCGGGAAAGGCGCGGAGCAGGTAGGGCAGCGCTCCGATGTGATCTTCGTGCGCGTGGGTGAGGAGGACCGCTTGGGGCGCAGGGCCGGACATCAAGTACGCGAGGTCCGGGGCGATGACCTCGACGCCGAGCGAGGTGTCGCCCGAAGGGAACATGATGCCGCAGTCCACCAGGACGCGGTCGTCCCCTTGCTCGACGACGAGGCAGTTCATGCCCACTTCGCCGAGGCCCCCCAGCGGCACGAGGCGGACGGGCGTTCTCGCGGCGGGCAAGGCTCCTCCAACTCCTCGAAGATGCGGAGCGGGAGCGGTAGCAAAGGACGGCGGTGACTTCAACCGGGAATGCCGTGGCCTCGGGTCGGTTCAATCCGTCGTGTAACGCAGGCCGTAGTGACTAGACTAACTGTCGTGCCACCGGGAAGTTGACGAATCCCCGGGATCTGGCTGAATCTGCCGCGTTTTGACCGGGTCCCCCTGGGCCCACTACCCTGGAGTCGAAATGAACTCGAAGCTGCTGACCGCTGTTCTGGGAACCCTGGCCCTCTCTGCCACTGCCGCTCGCGCCGACGACGAGATGGCCAAGCCGGCCGATGCCGACGCCGCCAAGCCGGCCGATGCCGACGCCAAGCCGGCCCCCAAGCACCACAAGAAGAAGCACCACAAGAAGACCACCACCACCGAGAGCACCACCACCGAGACCAAGCCGGCCGGCGACGCCGACATGAAGGCCGGCGAGAAGTCCTGCTCGGGCGACAAGAAGGCCGGCGAGAAGTCCTGCTCGGGCGACAAGAAGGCCGAGAAGGCCGGCGAGAAGAGCTGCGGCGGCGCCAAGGGCTGCGGCGGCGACAAGAAGTAAGATCGCCGAGCGCTTTTCCCAGAGGGGGCTGCGGCATCGCGCTGCGGCCCCTTCTTCTTTTGACGCAAGGGCAAGGGCCAGATGAGCGTGCGCCAGCTAGCTGGATTCGGCCTGGGCCTGCGGCGGCAGTTCGCACGGGCGTTGCTCGACCACGAGGCGCCCGGCGTCGACTGGATCGAGATCACGCCGGAGAACTGGATGTTCTACGGCGGGCGGCACACGCGGCTCATCGACGAAGCGGCCGAGCGCTGGCCGACGACTCCGCACAGCGTCAGCTTGAACGTCGGCGGCCTCGAGCCGCTCGACCACACCTTCTTGTCGGCCACGCGCGCGCTGGTCCGCCGCGTAGGTGCGCCGTTCTTCAGCGACCACCTCTGCTACTCGTCCGCCGGCGGCGGCCCGGTGCACGATCTGCTCCCGCTTCCCTTCACGCACGAGGCGGTGGCGCACTCGGCCGCGCGGGCGAGAGAGGCGCAGGCCCGCGTCGAGGCGCCCATCGTCCTCGAGAACGCGACCTTCTACGCGCACATGCCGGGCGCCGAGCTCGACGAGGCGGGATTTCTCTCCGCCACCCTGGAAGCCGCCGACTGCGGGATGCTGCTCGACGTCAACAACGTCTACGTCAACTCGCAGAACCACGGCTTTGACCCCAAGGCCTTCATCGACCGGCTGCCGCTCTCGCGCGTGGTGCAGATCCACGTCGCCGGCCACACGCGCGTCGGCGACACCATCATCGACACGCACATCGGGCCGGTCATCGACCCGGTCTGGGACCTCTACGAACACCTGCTGACGCGCGCCGGGCGGCTCATCCCCACGCTCGTCGAGTGGGACCAGGAGATCCCCGCGCTGCCCGTCGTCCTCGAGGAGCTGGCCCGGGCCCGCGCGGTGGCGCAGAAGGCGTGCGTGCTGCAATGAAGCTGGCCGAGTTCTACGCCACGGTCTCGCCCTTCTTGCAGGGACGCAAGGACCACGCGAGCACCGTGCGCGCGCTCTGGGGAGACGCAGCGCCGCAGCCGGACTCTGCCCGGCTCGCCATCTATGGCCGCTTCTGCCGCGTCCACCGCTTCGAGGCCGTGGACAGCGTCTACTCGTACGCTCGCGAGGCCATCGTGCGGCTGCGCGGCGAGCCTGCTTGGGAGGAGCTGGTCGAGGCCTACTTCGTCGCCCACCCGATGCACCACGTCGAGCTGAACGAGAACGGCTCCGAGCTGGCGCCGTTCCTCGCCGCGCAGGCCACGGCGCACCAGCTCCCCGCGTGGATCCCGGGGCTCGCCGAGCTCGAGTGGTGGGAGTGGAAGACGCGCATCGCGCCGGACGATCCGCGCGACGAAGATCCCGATCAGGGGCCGCTGCGCATCGCCTCGACCGTCGAGCTGCGTCCCTTCACGCATGACCTCGTCGAGTGGCTCGACAGCGAGCCGCGCGCCGATGCTCCACCGCAGGGCCAGACGCTGGTGCTCTTCTGGCGCGACCGCGAGCTGGCCGCACGCCGCGAGAGCGCCAGCGAGGAGGATCTGCAAGTCTTGAAGGCCGTGAGCGAGGGCGCTCCGGTGGACCCGAGCGGCCCGCTCGGCGAGACGCTCGAGGACCTGCGTGGCGCGGGCATCCTCCTCGGGGCGCCGTGATCGCGCTCGCCCTGCTGCTGGCCGCGCAATGGAGCGCGCTGGTGACCATCGCCGAGCTGCAGCGCGGTCCCGCGCAGGTCGAGCTGACCTTGCCCGGCCTGCCCGACGGCGAGACGAAGATCTGCTTCGGTCGCCAGAGCGCAGCGGAGTACGCGAGCGGCCTGCCCAAGGACCCGAGCGACGACGCGTGCCTGCTCGCGACCTCGAGCGCGGGCGTCTTGACGGCGCGCTACCAGCTCGATCTGGAGGCCTTCTGCCGCCGCTCGCGCGACCCCGACGATTGCTCGCGCGGCCCGTCAGGCATTGCCATGACCGACAAGGCGCTGCTCGCCTTGCCGCGCCGCGGCCGGGCATCCTTGTCGGTGCGCTTCGTCTTGCCCGAAGGCGTCGAGGTGGCCGCTCCCTGGGACAAACAGGGTGGCGCCAAGGGCCGCTTCCTCACCACCGCGGGGCAGATCCGCGACGGGTCCTACCTCGCCCTCGGCAAGCTCGCGCGGCTCGAGGACATCAAGGTGGAGGGCGGCGTCTTCCAGCTGGCGCTCTTCGATCTGCCGCGCCGCTCGAGCCTGCCGGGCGTGCGCAACTGGCTGCTCGACCCCGCGCGCGCCGTGGGCAAGTTCTGGCGCGGCCTGCCCGGCGGCCGCGCGCTCCTCATCTTGCAACCCGTCCCGGACAACGGTCGCGGCGGCATCTTCGGCTCGGTGCTGCACTCGGGCGTCTCCTCCGCGGTGCTCTACTTCGGCGCCGACGCGACGGACGCCGACCTGCCCGGCGGCTGGGTCGCGTTCCACGAATTGTTCCACGCCGGCCAGCCGTCGCTCGCCACCCGCTCCGCCTGGTTCATCGAGGGCACCGCGACCTACTACCAGGACGTCTTGCGCGCGCGCTCGGGGTCGCGGACGTCGGCGGAGATGTGGTCAGACCTTGGCCAATCGCTGGTCGATCACTGCGCCCCCGAGGGCGGAATGTCGCTCGAGGAGGAGAGCCGCGAGCTGCGCCGCACCCACAACTATCCGCACGTCTACTGGATGGGCGCGTGCACCGCCTTCCGCCTCGACGTGCGCATGCGCGAGCTGAGCGCGGGCAAGAGGTCGCTCGACGACGCCCTGGTGCGGCTGGCGGCGCTGGGCAAGGATCGCGATCTGGAGGTGAGCGAAGTGCTGGCCGAGCTCGACAAGGCCACCGCCGGCCTCGCCAGCGAGCTGGTGCACATGACCAAGGACCCGCGGCCGATCAAGGACGAGCTCTTGCGCCTCGGCGTCGAGATGAAAGGTGACACCGCGGTCCTGCACGACGACGCGCCGCAAGCTGCCCTGCGGCGCGCCATCTTCTGAGCAGCTTGCCGCTACGGGCGCCGGCGCAGCTCTTCCAGGATCGCGTCAAGCCTCGCCAAGAGCGCCGGGTCGCTCTGGGCCTGCGCAGGCGGCGGCGCGGGCTGCTCGAGCGCCTTGGCCGAGAGCGCCGGCCCGACCATCTGCACGACGGCGCCGATGGCCTTTCCCATCTGCGTCACCGGAAAGATGTTCGCGTAGCCGACCGACAAGGACGTGCTCACGTAATGAAGCGCGTCCCAGTAGGTGCAGACCGCGGGGTTGTGCCCCTCCTCGGCGAGGAGGAAGAGCGCCGCCGCCGTGGCGACGAAGTCGGCCATCTGCTGCGCATTGCTCGGCGAGCCCTGCACCTGCTCGACGCGAGCGGGCGCGGTTTCCACCAGCGGTGCCAGCTCAGCGTCCATCGCCGTCCCGCGGCGCAGGCGGCGCGACCGGCGTCGGCCGGAGGGGAGTCTTGCCCTGCGGCGGCTGCACCGCGGCGGCGAGCTGCTTGCTCACCTCGACCGGGTTGACCGCCTCCGACAGCTTGGAGACGAGCTCCCGCCCGCCCGAGAACTGCATCATCTCCTTGAGCATCGGCATCATCGCGCTCGCCTCCATGATGCTCTTCATGATCGGCCCGAGCGAGTTGCCGAGCATCGGCATGCCGGCCTGCGCCTGCGTCCCTTGCTGCGCGCCCGGGCCCTGCCCGCCCATGCCGGTGATGTTCAGCACCTTGAGCTCGCTGATGCGCTCGGCCGGCTTGACCAGCTCGCGGACGATGCCCGGAGCCGCCGCCAGCGCGGCCGCGAGCGATTCGGTGAGCAGGATCGCGGGCGACTTGGCGTTCGAGGCCTCGACCTTCTTCTGCAGCACCTCGGCCTCTTTCATCCCGGCCTCGCGCTGGGCCTCGGCCAATTTGGTGATCGACATTGCCTGCAACGCGGCGGCGTCCGCCTCGGCCTGGGCCTTGATCTTGACCGCCTCGGCGCGACCCTCGGCCTCGAGCCGCGTCGCCTGCGCCTGGCCCTCGGCCTCGGCGCGCACGCTGGCCGCGCTCGCCTCCGCCTCGACGCGCCTCTTGTAGGCCTCGACGTCGGCCTGGATGCGCTCCTGCTCGGCCTGCTTCTCGGAGTTGACCACCGCGACCTTCTTCTCGCGCTCGGCCTGCGAGACCAGCTTGACGGTGATGACCTCCTGGTCGGCCTTCTCGCGCAGGGCCAGCGCGCCGGCCTTCTTGGCGTCGGCCTCCGCGCTCTCCTTGGCCTTCATCGTTAACGTAATCGTCTTATCGACCTGCGCCGCTTCGATAGTCTTTTGCTTATCGACTTGCGCGGCCTCGACCGACTTCTGCCGGTCGATCTCGGCGGTCTGCTCGGTCTTCTCCTTGCGCGCCTTCTCGACGGAGATGAACGCCTGCCGCTGCAGATCGCGCGCCTCGACGGCCTCGTTCTTCGCCAGCTCGGCTTTGATGGCGGCCTCTTCCTCGCGCGCCTGCCCTTCCCGCATCATGCGATCTTGCGTGGCGACGTTGATGGCCTGCTCGCGCGCGATCTCGGCGGTGCGCTCCGCCTCCTCCTGGTTCTTGCGCTTCACCGCGATGTTCTTCTGCACCACGGTGTTGGTGACCGTCTCGCGGCCCGAGGCGCCAAAGATGTCGTCGGCCCGCATCTCCGCCAGCGGCGTCTGCGCCAGCTCGGTGATGGTCACCGATTCTAGAGTGAACCCGTTGCGGCCCAGGTCCTCGCGGAGCGCCTTGGAGACCTCCTGCGCGAAGTGCTCGCGGCTGACGTGCAGGGCGAGGAAGTCGTTCTGCGCCGCGACGCCACGCAGGGCGCCGACCAGCTTGGGCTCGAGGAGCTGCTGCGCCTTCTGGCGGATCGACTCGGCGTCGGCGTGCCCCTCGTCGATGCCGATGGTCCGCGCGGCCTTGAGCACGTCGTCCTCGGCCGGCTCGACGCGGATGTAGAACTCGGCCGACAAGTTGGTCGAGATGAAGTCCTTGGTGACGAGCGCATCGTGCCCGGCGCGGCGAATGGTCAGGCCAATCGTCGTGAGCGACATGGTGGCCGCGCGGTGCAGCACCGGGACGATCCAGGCCGCGCGGGCGATGAAGACTTCGCTGGTGGAGCGGCCGATGCGAATGATCGCCTCGCTCGGCGAGGGCCGCTTGAGGAAGCGCGCCATGGCGCTGATGAACACCAGCGCCGCGCCCGCGATGGCGATGACCAGACCGCCGGCCAGATGCCAGACTTCGATGCCCTGCATGGTGGGTTACTCCTTGGCTCGCGGCCCCGAGGACTCGGGCTCGCACTTCTCGACCAGATACAGCTCGCTCTCCTTGTCGAACTCGACCACCAGCACCCGGTCGCCTTGCAAGAGCGCTTTTTCACCGCGGGTCACGCGGCCGTGGACCAGGTGCTCGTGGCCCCGCTCGTCGCGCACGCGCACCTCGCCGAACTCGGCGTCGAGGCTGGCGCTGGCGATGACGCCGAGGTGGCCCTGCAGCTCGCGCCGCTTTGTCGACCCCTTGCCGCCGACGTCGACGAGCTTGCCGAATTGACGCGCGGTGAAGCGCGTGGCCACCGCGCCCACCAGGAGCGAGAGCGCGAGCGAGAGCGGAAAGGCCCAGCCCGGGAACTGCTCGCCTGCCTTGACGAAGAGGACGCGGTTCAAGAACAGGCCGGTGAAGCCGGCGAAGATGAAGAGCGTCATCCAGATGACCAGGAAGGGCACGCGGCCAAAACCGAGGAACGCGAGCAGCCCGTCGAGCAGGCCGGCCTCGTGATCGACCTCCGCGTCGTGATCGACGTCGTGGTCGTGATCGACGTCGTGGTCGTGGTCCAGTTCGTGCTCGGCGTCGCCGTCGTGGGTCGCGAAGCCGACCAACTGCAAGAGGAAGAAGACGGCGACCAGCCCCAGCATGACCAGGGACGGGAGGTTCCACCAGTGGTTGAGGAATTGCCAGAAACTCACGACGCGCACCCCAAGTTGCTCCGGCGACGGCAAGCATAACGCTGCCCGGGGGGGTCGCTCCTAATCGCCCGCGCACGCGCGCGCCGCGGCGTAACTCGTCAACATAACGATTGGAATGATTCTTGATATGTTCTTCGCATGCCCGACAGCAGCCCCGGCGAGCTCCTCCTCGAGATGCTCTGGGAGCGCTACGCCGCCCGCGTTCCCTACGCGCGCACCTTCGTCTCCCTGGCCGGGGGCGCCTTCAAGAACGACCACCTCGCCTTCCGTTCGCTGCGGCGGGAGGGCTCGGGCATCGCGCTCTTGGCGCCCGTCTTCGAGCGGCTCGGCTGGCGTCGCGCGGGCAACTACGACTTCCCCGATGCCCGGCTGACCGCCATCCACCTGAGCCACCCCGACGGGCTGCCGCGCATCTTCGTCAGCGAGCTGCGCCAGGCCGAGCTCTCGCCGCGCGCGCAGGAGCTCCTCTTGGCGCTGCCCGCCGATCCGCCGCCGCCCGAGCGCATCGACGCGCTGGCCAGCTGGTTCTGTGCACCTGGGTTCACTCCCAGCGAATTGGCGCTGCTCGAGCTGGAGCGCGAATCGCAATATGCCGCCTGGCTCCTGCTCTTCGGGCGCGAGGTGAATCACTTCACGGCCAGCGTCGATGACGTCGAGTCCTGGGCCGCGAAGCTGTCGGCCGCGGGCGTGCCGATGAAGGGCGAGCTGGAAGGCGAGCGCGGCGCCGGATTGCGCCAGACCGCCACCAGAGCGGCTTTGCGCACCGTGCGCACCGACCAGGGCGAGCGCCAATGGCCCTACGCATATCTGGAGATCGCCGAGCGCAACGGCGGCTTCGATGGGTTCGTCACCGCGCAGGCGCGGCAGCTCTTCGAGATGACGAAGAGATAGAGGCGGCGGCTGTTCAGTGCTGCAGCTTCTGCACCTCGACCAGCGCGCCCGAGGGCTTGGGCTTGATGGGCGCGGCCTTGTCGTTCTCCTCCGCGTGCGGGCCGAGGTCGCGGGCGTAGATGCGCAGGACGGTGACGAGGCCCGAAGTGACCAGCGGGCCGATGAGCAGACCGATCAGGCCAAAGGCGATGACGCCGCCAAACATGGCGACGAAGGCGAGCAGCGGGTGCATGGTCATCTTGTCCTTGTCGGCTTGCGCGCCTCCATCACCTTGGCGGCGATCGGGCGAATCGCGGGAGGCAGCTTGCGCGGCAGCGCCGCCAGTCCCTCGGGGCCGAGCCACTCGCTGGCTGATTCCATCGCTCCGGGAATTTCGGAAGCGAGCGCCACCGCGAACCCGCCGATGGGGACGAAGAGCACCAGCGTGACCGCGGCGGTGGCCAGCGCCGCGGCGGTCTTCTTGCGCCCGTTCAGCTTCGCCAGGATCCAGGCGTGGGGCCGCTGCAGGACGGCGACGAGAAATGCCGCGACCAGGACCGCCGGCAAGAAGGGCGAGGCCGTCCACCGCTGCGGATCGGCTTTGCGCATGCTCGTATGCTCTCCATTCCAATCGCTGGCGTGAAGCGGCCGTGTTATCGGAAGGCCGTGGTTTCTCCTCCTGCCGCCGCGCTCGCCCGCCTGCTCAATCCCCAGCAACTGGCAGCCGCGACCCACGCCTCCGGACCGCTCCTGATCCTGGCCGGCGCGGGCTCCGGCAAGACCCGCGTCCTCACCCACCGCATCGCCCACCTGGTGCGCGAAGGCCTCGCCCGGCCCGCCGAGATCCTGGCGGTGACCTTCACCAACAAAGCGGCCGGCGAGCTGCGCGAGCGCGTGGAACATCTGGTCGGCCCCGAGGCGTCTCGCCTCTGGGTGGCGACCTTCCACGCCGCGGGGGCGCGCATCCTTCGCCGCGAGGCCGAGGCGCTCAAGCTCTCGCGCGAGTTCGCCATCTACGACGACGGCGACCAGCTGGCTGCGGTCAAGCGCGTGTGCGGCGACCTCGACCTCGACACCTCGACGGCCAAGGGCCACTTGCAGCGCATCGACCGCTGGAAGAACGCGGGGCTGCTCCCGGAGCAGGTGCGGATCACCGAATTCGACGTGCCCGGCAAGTCGGCCCAGCGGGTCTACGCGCGCTACCAGAAGGCGCTTGCCTCGGCCAACGCAGTGGACTTCGGCGATCTGATCGTCCGCGTCATCGAACTGTTCGAGAAGTTTCCCGACATCAGAAAGCAGTACGCCGGCCGCTTCCGCCACGTGCTGGTGGACGAGTTCCAGGACACCAACCCCGCGCAGTACCACTTGCTGCGCCTGCTCTCGCGGCCGCCCGATGGCCACGGAAACCTCTGCGTGGTGGGCGACGACGACCAGTCGATCTATCGCTGGCGCGGGGCCGAGGTGGACAACATCCTCGACTTCGAGAAGCACTTCGAGGGCACCACCGTCGTCAAGCTGGAGCAGAACTATCGCTCGAGCGGCAACATCCTCGGGGCGGCGCACGCGGTCATCGCCAAGAACCCGCGGCGCACGGCGAAGAAGCTCTGGACCGCTGCTGGCGCGGGCGAGCGGCTGCGCGTCCAGGTCGCCGACGACGAGCGCGACGAGGGCGGCCGCATCGCGCAGGAGCTCTACGCCGAGAACGCCCGGGGCACGAGCTACGGCGAGATGGCCGTCTTCTATCGCGCCAACGCGCAGTCCCGCGCGCTCGAAGATCAGCTGCGCGCCCGCCGCGTCCCTTATCGCGTCGTGCGCGGCCGATCGTTCTACGAGCGCGCCGAGGTCAAGGACATCGCCGCCTATCTGCGCCTGTGCGTGAACCCGCGCTCGGACGCTGATTTCTTGCGCATCGTGAATGTCCCGGCGCGCGGCATCGGCGACACCACGATTGAGAACCTGCGCAAGTCGGCGAGCGCGCGCGGCCTCTCGCTCTGGGAGGCGCTGGAAGCGATGGAGCTCGACGCCGACCTGTCCGCCTCGGCCAAGACCAAGCTGGCTCCCTTCCGCATGCTGGTGAATTCGCTCCGCACCGAGATTGCCGCCCTGCCGGGCGCCGGCGACGCCATCGCGCTGGTCTTGAGCGCCTCGGGCTACGAGGACCGGCTGCGGCTGGAGGGCGAAGAGGGCGAAGACCGCATCGAGAACCTCAAGGAGCTCCTCGGGGCCGCGCGCGAGTTCGACGTGGCCTGGGCGCAAGCGCGGCCCACGGCCAATGGTCAAGACGAGCGCCGGCCCGCGCCTGGCGGCCTCGGGAGCCCGCAAGGGCCTGACAACCCCAAGGCGCACGTGCCCGGCGACAGGCCCGATGTGGCCTCTGCCTTCGCCGCCGCCGCGCAGGAAGAAGAGGACGCCGGACGGCCCGGAACCGCGCTGCTCGGGTTCCTCGAGCAGTTGGCGCTGGTCGGCGACGCCGACGCCGAGACGGGCGGCGAGCGCGTCTCCTTGATGACGCTGCACGCGGCCAAGGGCCTCGAGTTCGACGCCGTCTGGCTGACCGGCTTGGAAGAGCGCGTCTTTCCCAATGCGCGCGCGCTCGGGCTCAACAACGGCGGCAGCGGCGAAGAGGACGAGAACGAGATCGCCGAGGAGCGGCGCCTCTGCTACGTCGGCATGACCCGCGCGCGCAAGCGGCTGACCCTGACGCTCTCGCGCTGCCGGACGCTCTTTGGCGATCTGCGCTTCAACCCTCCTTCGCGCTTCTTGCGCGAGCTGCCGCGCGAGCTGTGCGAGGGGTTGGCCCAGCTCGACGCGCGCCGCGAGCCGGCCTGGGCGCGCGACGAGGGCTTCCGCGGCGGCCGATCTGGCCATGAGCGCGAATCGAAGCGGACGGTTGAGTACGACTACGACCAGCGGCCGCAAGGCTGGGGCGACGACAGCGGCTCGGCGCTGCGTCCGGCGCCGCTGCGGCCGTTCCAGAAGACCTCGCGCTTCGAGCCGCTGGCGAGGCCTGCGGCGAGAGAGGCCGCGCCCGGCATGGAGGGGCGCCTGGGCCGCGGCTCGAGAGTCCGCCACTCGACGTTTGGCCTCGGCACCGTCGAAGCCTCTGACGGCACCGGCGCGCTCTTGAAGCTGACCGTGCGCTTCCCCAGCGTCGGCGTGAAAAAGGTGCTCGCGCGCTTCCTCGAGCCCGCGTAGTGCGCCCGTGCAGTGCCACTTCTGGGCAAAGCATTTCCCTTTGATCGGTACTTCGCTGCCCCGCCGCGCGCCTGCTCCAGAGCAAGGGGCCGCTGGCCACGCGCTTGCTAACTCTCTTCTGCGGGAGGGTGCAAATGAGCCAGGACCAGGTCACCGAGATGCCGCTGCGCTGCAAGCTGACCGTCGAGGACGCCGCCGAGCTGCGCGCGCTGGTCGAGCTCGAAGGCGGCGATGGCGCCCTGCGCTGGCCCGGCGCCGCCAACATGCTGCCCGGCGACCGTCCCGTCGAGGTCGAGGTCACCATCCGCGCCTCGGGCGAGAGCCTGGTTCTCCGCGGCAAGCTGCAAGAGCGCAGCGAGCGCGACGGCTTCAGCCTCTGGGTCCACCTGCCCGACGCCAATGGCCAGATCACCGCCGCCGTGGGCGCCGCTCGCCACTTCCGGCGCGCTCCGGCCGAGCACCTCGCCATCGTCGCCTGCCAGAACGGCTCGCGCGTGCTCTGCCGCGTGCGCGACCTGAGCGAAGGCGGCGCGCGCGTCGTGCTCGCCTCGGAGGACGCCGGCCCCGAGGGGTCGGAGGTCCGCGTCGAGCTCCTCGACCTCGGGCTCCACGGCGCTGAGCTGGTGCTGTCGGGCCGCGTCGCCTGGGGCCGCAAGGCCGAGGTCGGCGTCGAGTGGACCTGCGCCGACGCGCTCACCAAGGGTTCGATCTCGCGGCTGGTGCGCGGCTCGCAGAGCCCAGCCCAGCTCGCGCAGGCAGGCTAGATCAGACGCCCGCCGTGTAGATCGCGGCGACCGCGAGGCCGACCAGCCAGCCGATCACGGCCTGCAGGAGGGCCACGCCGATCGACTGCAGCGGGCCGAGGCCGTACGCCAGCCAATAGATGAGGAACCAGAGCACGGCCGCGACCAGGAGCGGCAGGATGAAGATAGCCATCCAGGTGAACGGCGTGACCACCACCGCCGCCACCGCGGTGACGGCGAGGGCGCGGCCGAGCGTGTTGCGCGGATTGCCCGGCGAGACAACGCGCACGGCGGCGACGTTGACCGCGGCGTGGACCACCCAACCAATCAGCGCGTTCAGGAGCGAGCCCATAGGGCAGGCAGGGTAGCAGATCGGGTATGGTCCGCCCATGAAGATGGACATTCCGATCAGCGACGAGCTCTTGCTGGCGCTCCCCAAGACCGACCTGCACTGCCACCTCGATGGGTCCTTGCGGCTCAAGACCATGCTGGACCTGGCGGAGAAGCAGGGCGTCAAGCTGCCCGCCGACAGCGAAGAGGGGCTGGGCAAGGCGATGAAGCTCGGCCAGCGCCACAAGTCGCTCGAGGATTACCTAAAGGGCTTCGACACGACCCTGTCGGTGATGCAGACCGAGGACTCGCTCTACCGCACCGCCTATGAGCTGGCCCAGGACGCGGCCGCCGAGAACGTGCGCCTGATCGAGGTGCGCTATGCGCCGGTGTTGCACCTCAACAAGGGACTGAAAGTCACCGCCGTGGTCGAGTCGGTGCTCGAGGGGCTGCGCGCCGCCTCGCGCGACTTCGGCATCATCGCGGGCGTGCTGGTCTGCGGCATCCGCAACATGTCGCCCGAGACCTCACTGCGGCTCGCCGAGCTCTCGGTGGCGTACAAGAACAAGGGGGTCCTCGGCTTCGACCTGGCGGGCGCCGAGCACGGCAACCCGGCCAAGGACCACCAGGACGCCTTCCAGCTCATCCTCAACAACAACGTCAATTGCACCGTCCACGCGGGCGAGGCCTACGGGCCCCCGTCGATCGCCCAAGCGCTCCACTATTGCGGCGCGCATCGGATCGGCCACGGCGTGCGCCTGCGCGAGGACGGAGACCTGCTCAACTACGTCAACGACCACCGCATCCCCATCGAGTGCTGCCCGAGCTCGAACGTGCAGACCGGCGCGGTGGAAGAGTTCGCGACCCATCCATTCAAGTTCTATCTGGACTTCGGCATTCGCGTGACCGTCAACACCGACAACCGCTTGATCACCGACACGACGGTGACCAAGGAGTTATCGCTTTTATCGAATCAGTTCGGGCTCACGTTTGCCGACGTGAACAACATCCTCATCGCCGGCTTCAAGAGCGCGTTCTTGACCTTCCACGACCGCGCCCACTTGATCCGCCGCGTGCAGAAGGAGATCGCCGAGGTCGCGGCGCGGTTTGCCGCCAAGGCCGCCGCGCCCGCGGCCACGCCGGGCGCGCCCGCGGGCAAGCTTCCGCCGCCGGTCGCCGCCCGCGCCTGACGCTATTCGACCTTCGGGGCCTCTGCCGCCTCGGGCGCGACGCCGGGGGCCGCCTCTGCGGCCTTGGCCTCCTCGGGAGCCTTGCCCTCGACCGCGGCGGCAGGCTTTGCCTCTACCGACGGCTCGCCCGTCTTCGCCTCGCCGGGCTTGGACTCGCCCGCGGGCTTCGGCTCCTCCTTGGCGAGCGCGCTCTTGACCTCGGGCTGCTTGCCTTCGGCCTTGGCGGCCAACGCGCCCTTGTCGCCCCCGGCGGGCGCGTTGGCGTGCACCGCGGTCTTCTCGGCCTTGGGGCCGTGCTTCTTGCCGCCGCCGAAGAGGCTCATCACCGACGAGACCGGGCCGGACTTCTTGTGCGCTCCGCCGCCCTTGCGGGCATGCTTGCCGTGACCGGCGTGCCCCTCGGCGCCAGCGGAGTGGTGCTTCTTCTTGCCGGCGTGCGCGCCGCCGGCGGGCTTTTCGCCTCCGTCGGCACCGGCGCCATGGTGCTTGCTCTCGTGCTTGTCCTTCTTTTCGTGCACGGGCGCGGCCGCAGCATCGGCGGCGGGGCCTGGCTTCGCTGCCTCGGCCCTGGGAGCGAGGGAGAGCGCCGCGACCGCGGCGAGCGGCCAGATCAGCTCTTTCATGGAGGACTCCAGTGTGGGCGGGCGCGTGTCCGCGAGACGACAACCATGCAACGGCGCGGCCGTCGCCTGAGCCTAAAGCTTTCCAGGCGCTTGCAGCAAACATCCCCGGTCCGAGCGGGGAAAAGCGCGCCAACCGCGTCCCGCGAGGGGTCTCCGCGCCGACCAATTCTGTCCCGATCGCCGTCGCGGCTCGCTCGCCCGTCGACTCGGCAACGGCCCCGCCGCCTGCCGATTGCCGACCCGCTGCGTCAGGACTAGGGTTCGCCCGCCATGCCCGAAAAGTGCCTCGCGATGATCCTCGCAGGCGGTGAAGGTCGCCGTCTCGCCCCCCTGACCAATGAACGCGCCAAGCCCGCCGTGCCCTTCGCGGGGCGTTATCGAATCATCGACTTCGTCTTATCGAATTTTGCAAACTCGGGCGTCTTGCGGATGAAGGTCCTCACCCAGTACAAGTCCGATTCGCTCAACAAGCACATCGGCCGCGGCTGGCGCCTCTCGCACATGCTCGGCCAGTTCGTCGAGAGCGTGCCCGCGCAGCAGCGCACCGGCCTCGAGTGGTACAAGGGCTCGGCCGACGCCATCTATCAAAACTTGAACCTGGTCACCGACGAGGAGCCCGAGTTCGTCTTCGTCTTCGGCGCCGATCACGTCTATCGAATGGACGTCCGGCAGATGCTGGCCTTCCACCAGGCGAGCGGCGCCGATTGCACGGTGGCGGCCATCCCGGTGCCCATCGCGCTGGCCTCGCAGTTCGGCGTCATCACCGCCGACGCCAGCGGCAAGATGGTCGACTTCCAGGAGAAGCCGCAGCACCCGGAGCCGATGATCGGCGACCCGACCAAGGTGCTGGCGTCGATGGGCAACTACCTCTTCACCACCGAGGCCCTGGTGCGCGAGATCGTCCGCGACGCCGGCAAGGAAGGCGCGCACGATTTCGGTAAGTCGATCATTAGCGAAATGCACAAGCACGCCAAGGTCTACGTCTACGACTTCGCCACCAACAAGGTGCCCGGCCAGGGCGAGCGCGAGCGCGGCTACTGGCGCGACGTCGGCGATCTGGAGACTTATTACGAAGCCAACATGGACCTGGTCGACGTCGATCCGAAGCTGTCGCTTTATAATGAAAAGTGGCCCATCTACACGGCCCCCGCGCCGGAGACGCCGCCCGCCAAGTTCGTCTTCAACAACCTCGA
The DNA here is from genome assembly GCA_038231075.1 of Myxococcales bacterium. Taxonomy (GTDB): domain Bacteria; phylum Myxococcota; class Myxococcia; order Myxococcales; family 40CM-4-68-19; genus JBBRMA01. Next base: position 105,539 of record JBBRMA010000007.1, read on the forward strand.
GGACAAGAGGGTCGGCACCGCCACCGATTCGCTCATCTCCGAGGGCTGCATCATCTCGGGCGGCACGGTGAACAAGAGCGTGCTCTCGACCCGCGTGCGGGTGAACAGCTACTGCGAGGTGAGCGACTCGATCTTGTTCGAGGCGGTCAATGTCGGCCGCCACGCGCGCATCAAGAAGGCCATCATCGACAAGAACGTCGACATCCCGCCGGGGATGAGCATCGGCTTTGACCCCGAGGAGGACAAGCGCCGCTTCCACGTCACCAAGAGCGGCATCGTCGTCGTTCCCAAAGGAATGCGGCTCACCGATTAGTTGCGGTAAAGTTGCCGCGTGAACGCGCGCGCGGTCTTTCTCTGGCACCTGCACCAACCCGAGTATCGCGACCCGCAGTCGGGGCAGCCGCTGCTCCCCTGGGTCCGCCTGCACGCGACGCGCGCGTACACCGACATGGCGGCGGCGCTCGAGCGCCACCCGGGCGTGCGCGCGGTGGTCAACTGGGCCCCCTCCCTGCTCCTGCAGCTCGAGGCCTATGTCGCGGGCGCCGCCGTCGATCTCGACGAGCAGCTGGCGAGAAAGCCCGTGGCCGAGCTGAACGCGCAGGAGCGCGCGCACCTCTTGCGGCAGTCGTTCTCGGTCGATTGGGATCTCTGGGTGAAGCCCGTCCCGCGCTACTTTGAGCTCCTGCAAAAGCGCGGGCCCGAGCTCAAGCGCGTGGATCTGGCGGAGCAGCAGGCGCAGTTCAGCGAGCAGGAGCTGCGCGATCTCGAGGTCCACTTCCTCCTCGGCTGGATGGGCTTTGCCGCGCGCCGCGAGGAGCCGCTGGTCGCAGAGCTGCTCGCCCGCGAGCGCGGCTACTCGGAGTCCGACAAGCACGAGCTGTTCGCGGCGCAGAAGCGCATCGCGGCCCGCATCCTTCCTCGCTGGCGCGCGCTCTCTGATCGCGGGCAGGTCGAGTTCACCTGCTCGCCGCTCTTCCACCCCATCCTGCCGCTCCTGGTCGACTCCGACTGCGCCAGGCGCGCCATGCCCGAGGCCTCCCTGCCGCCGCGCTTTGCCTTTCCCGACGACGCGCGCGAGCAGGTCCGGCGCGGCCTGGACGTCGCCGAGCGATCGTTCGGCCAGCGGCCGGTGGGCATGTGGCCCTCGGAGGGCTCGGTCTCGCCCGAGGTCCTCGAGGTGCTTGCGGCCGAGGGGCTGCGCTGGTTTGCCACCGACGAGGGCATCCTCGCGCGCAGCGAAGGCGATCGGGGCGACCACTCAAAAGAGGGAGCGGCGCACCATCGGCCCTGGCGCGCCGGGCCCGAGGGCAAGCTGCTGGCGCTCTTTCGCGACCGCGATCTGTCCGACGCGATCGGGTTCCGCTACGCCCGCGCCGACGCCAGGACCGCGGCGCAGGACCTGGTCACTCGCCTGGCCGCAAGCGGCCCGCTCTGCGTGGTGGCGCTCGACGGCGAGAATCCCTGGGAGCACTATCCGCGCTCGGGCGAGGACTTTCTCGAGGCGCTCTACACGCTGCTCGAGGCCCGGGAGGCCAAGGTGCAGTGCGTGCTGCCGCGCGACGAACTGCTCGCCAGCCCGCCCCCAGCGCGGGTCTCCCGGATCCACTCGGGCAGCTGGATCGACGCCAATTATCGAATCTGGATCGGCCATCCCGAGGACAACGCCGCCTGGACCTTGCTCGGCGAGGCGCGCCGCGCGCTCGCGGAGCATGGCGCCGCTGCCGGTCCGGAGGCAGCCGCGCGGGCCCGCGACGCGCTCTTCGCCGCCGAGGGCAGCGACTGGTTCTGGTGGTACGGCGACGACTTCACCACCGAGAACGCGCCCGAGTTCGACGCTCTCTTCCGCCGCTGGGTGGGCGCCGCTTATCGACACTTGAAGCTGCCGCAGCCCGAGCGCCTCTCGCGGCCCATCATCGCCCCGCACAAGGACGTCGCCCACCTGGCCGCGGTCACCTCGCAGCCGCGGCGGCTGATCGAGCCGCACATCGACGGCTATCACGTCGGCTATTACGAATGGGCCGGCGCGGGCTTGTACAGGCCGCCGCAGCAAGGCGTCTCGATGTACCGCGGCGACGCGCCCTTTCAACAATTGCTCTGGGGCTTTTCGTTATCGAAGCTGTTCGTGCGCCTGGACCCGAGCCCCGGCGCGGAGCTGCTCGGCGCGCTCGAGCTCTACCTTTCGGCCCAGCACCGGGGCGGCCCCTGGGAGGGCAAAGCGACGATGGCGCTGCAGCCGGGTGGGGCTGAGTCGGAGGTGCGCACCGACGCGGGCATTCGCTGTGGCAGCGGCCGGACCGGTGCTATCGTGGAGCTGGCGCTGGAGCTCGCGGCCCTGGGGCTCTTGCCCGGAGACGAGGTGCGCCTCTGGGTGCGGGTGCTGCGCGACGAGGTCGAGGTGGACCGTCTCCCGCGCTATGGCGAGCTGCCCGCCAAGGTGCCGGGGAGCGAGTTCGAAGGGCAGAACTGGCAGGTCTAGAGCACCAGATCGGTTTGGTAGACCGAGGAGAGACGCGGCGATGCGCAGAGAATCGGCCGAGCAGGTTGCCCGGCAACCCGCGGTTGTCCGACGGGCACCAAACCGTTCGGTGCTCTAGCCAGGGGAGCTCGTGGAGACCAAGATCACGAGGTTCCAGTCGCTGCTCGCCGAGGATGGCCAGGCCGGCCACGACGAGGCGTGCCTCGTGCAGATCTACGGGCCGACGCTGGGCAAGCGCTTCGTGCTCGACCGCGAGGAGATCACCATCGGCCGCGGCGAGGGCTGCGAGATCGTGCTCGAGCTCGACAATGTCTCGCGCCGCCACTGCTCGGTGATGCACAAGCGCGACGGCGACTTCTTGAAGGACCTGGGCTCGACCAACGGCACCTATCTGAACAACAAGGAGGTGCGGGGCGAGACGCCGCTGCGCACCGGCGACCTGATCAAGGTGGGCTCGTCGATCTTCAAGTTCCTCCTCGGCGGCGAGCTCGGGTCGATCGAGGCGCAATATCACGAAGAGATCTACCGGCTGACGATCATCGACGGCCTGACCCAGGTCTTCAACAAGCGCTACCTGCTCGAGTTCCTCGACCGCGAGATGGCGCGCTGCCACCGCCACGAGCGCGCGCTCTCGGTGCTGCTGTTTGACTTGGACCACTTCAAGCAGATCAACGACACCTACGGCCACCTCGCCGGCGACCACGTGCTGCGGGAGATGGCCGGGGCGCTCAAGCCGCGCATCCGCCGCGAAGAGTGCTTCGCGCGCTACGGCGGCGAGGAGTTTGCGCTGGTCCTGCCCGAGTCCAATCTCGAGACGGCGGGGTTCGTCGCCGAGAAGCTGCGCAAGATTATCGAGGAGCACGAGTTCACCTTCGAGGAGAAGCGCATCCCGGTGACCTTTTCGGGCGGCGTCGCGGGCATGGGCGCAAGCCACGACAACCCGCTCGCCTTCCTCAAGGCCGCCGACGAGCGGCTGTACGAGGCCAAGCGCAGCGGCCGCAACAAGATCTGCGCGTAGAGCCGACACGAGCAGGCCGCTGATGCTACGGTGCGCGCCGCATGCCGGAGCTGCGCCGAGACCCCATCAACGGCCGCTGGGTCATCATCGCCCCCGAGCGCGCCGATCGTCCCCAGGCCTTGCTGCGCATGGCCCAGCCGGCCGACGCCTGGCCCTGCCCGTTTTGCCCCGGCAATGAGTCGATGACGCCGCCTGAGCTGCTGGTGCAGCGAGCGGCCGGCGCGGCCAACGGCCCGGGCTGGACACTGCGGGTCATCGCCAACAAGTTCCCGGCGCTGCGGGTCGAGACGCAGCTCAGCCGGCGCGGCGTCGGCCTCTATGACCAGGTGGCGGGCGTGGGAGCGCACGAGGTGATCATCGAGACGGCCGATCACGGGCGCTCGCTGGCAGAGCTCTCGGTGCCCGAGGTGCAGGCCTCTCTGCAGGCCTTCTCCGCGCGCGCGCGCGACCTGGCCCGCGACGAGCGGCTGCGCTACGTGCAGCTCTTCAAGAACTGGGGCGCGGCGGCGGGGGCCACGGTCTCGCACTCGCACAGCCAGCTGATCGCGCTGCCGTTGGTGCCGCAGGAAGTAAAGGACGAGCTCGACGCCGGTGCCCGCCACTACGAGGCCAAGGAGCGCTGCCTCTGGTGCGACGTGCTCGCGCAGGAGCTCCTCGACCGGAAGCGCGTGGTGCACGAGACCGACAAGTTCGTCGCGCTCTCGCCCTGGGCGGCGCGCACGCCCTTCGAGCTCTGGGTCCTTCCCAAGGAGCACCACTCGCGCTTCGAGGACTGCGGCAGCGCCGAGCTGACCGGCTTCGCCGAGGTGCTCCGGACCACGCTGCGCAAGCTGGCCCGCGCGCTGGACCGGCCGGCGTATAATTTCTGGCTGCACACGCTGCCCTTGCGCGAGGGTGCCAGCAACTCGTACCACTGGCATCTTGAGTGCAAGCCCGTGCTCTCCTTGCAGGCCGGGTTCGAGTGGGGCACCGGCTGCTCCATCAACCCGACCCCTCCCGAGGAGGCTGCGGCCTTCCTGAGGCAGACGGAGGTGTGACGTGAAGATCCTGTTCGTCGCCTCGGAGGCGGCGCCGTTCGTCAAGACTGGCGGCCTGGGCGACGTCATCGGCGCCCTGCCGCGCGCGCTTGCCGCCCGCGGCCACGAGCTGCTCGTCGTCCTGCCGCGCTACTCGCAGATGAGGCAGCCCGAGGGCCTCGTGCTCCGCGACACCGGCCGGCGCGTGGAGGTGGCGTTCCCCAGCGGTCCGGTGGCCGCCTCGGTCCACATCTGCGCGCCAACCGAGCGGCTGCGGTACCTCTTCCTCGCCCACCCGTTCTACGAGCGCTCGCACCTCTACGGCGACAACGGCACCGACTACCGCGACAACCACAAGCGGTTCGCGCTGCTCTCGGTGGGCGCGCTCGAGGCCGCGCGGATGCTCGGGTTCGTCCCCGACGCCGTCCACTCGCACGACTGGCAGACGGCGCTCACGCCCTTCGTGCTCAAGCGGGGCTGGGCCGGCACGCCGCCGCCGTTCCGCGCGCGGTCGATCTTCACCATCCACAACCTCGCCTACCAGGGCCTCTTCGCCCGCGAGGCGATGACCGAGCTCGGGCTGCCCGCCGATCTCTTCAATCTCTTCGAGCTCGAGTTCTACGGCCAGCTCTGCCTGATCAAGGCGGGCCTCGTCTTCGCCGACAAGCTCACCACCGTCAGCCCGACCTACGCGCGCGAGATCACCCAGAGCGTCGAGACCGGCGCGGGCCTCGATGGCCTCTTGCGCAGCCGGCAGGCCGATCTGACCGGCATCATGAACGGCGTCGACTACGCGCGCTGGAGCCCCGACATCGACGAGGCGCTGCCGGCGCGCTACTCGGCCAAGGAGCTGGCGGGCAAGGCGGCCTGCAAGGCGGCGCTGCAGAAGGAGCTCGGCCTCACCGTCGATCCCAGAGCGCCGCTCGCGTCGGCCATCGGGCGGCTGGTGCACCAGAAGGGCTACGACCTGCTCGCCGAGTCGATGCCGAGGCTGGTCGAGCGCGGGCTCCAGATCGCGCTGCTCGGCACCGGCGAGCAGGCCCTGCAAGAGGAGTTCGTTCGCCTGGCGGAGCGCTTCCCGGGCCGCGTCTCGGTGCAGCTGCGCTTCGACGACGCGCTGGCGCACAAGATCGAAGCCGGCAGCGACCTGTTCTTGATGCCGAGCCGCTTCGAGCCCTGCGGGCTGAACCAGCTCTACTCGCTGCGCTACGGCACGCTGCCGCTGGTGCACGCGGTGGGCGGGCTCGCCGATTCGATCAAGGACGCCGCGGCCTCGGGCCAGAAGCCCGGCGCTGACGGGTGGGGCTTTCGCTTCGACACCATGACGGTGGACGAGCTGATGGGCGCGGTCGAGCGCGCGCTCAAGCTCTGGGCCGACCAGCCCGCCTGGACGGCCACAGTCAAGCGCGCCATGGCGCTCGACTTCGGGTGGGACCGCGCGGCCGAGAGGTACGAGGCCCTCTACAAGGGAGCGGCCGACCTTGGCGCACCGGTCGTCGCATAAGCCGCAGCCCCCCTTGCCGTTCCTGCTCGGCGAGGCCGAGGACGAGCGCGAAGAGGAGAGCACCGACCCGGACGGCGGCAAGCAGGCGCCGCTGCCTGGGCCCGTCTCGCTGGCGGGGTCGCGGCTGGGCAACTATCGGCTGGTGTCGCGGCTCGGCCAGGGGGGCATGAGCGAAGTGTGGATGGCCGACGCGCTCTCCGGCACGCGCGCGGGAAAGACGCTGGCGCTCAAGCGGCTCCTGCCGGTGCTCCGTGCCGATCCGGCCACGGCCGAGCGCTTCCGCGCCGAGGCGCGGCTCGGCGCGCTGCTCGACCACCCGAACCTGGCCGGCGGATATGCGCTGCAAGAGACGGCGAGCGAGCTGATCATCGCCCGCGAGCTGGTGCCCGGCGAGACGCTCGGGCAGCTCGCGGTGGCTGCGCGCCGGGCGGGCGAGCGGCTCTCGGTGGCCGCGACGCTGCACGCGGTGCAAGGGCTGCTCGCGGGCCTCGCCTATCTGCACGCGGGCGGCGGGCCGGGCCGCTTCGGGCCCACCTTGCATGGCGACGTCAACCCCGAGAACGTCGTCGCCGGCCCCGAGGGCGCGCTCAAGCTCATCGACCTCGGCATCGCGGCGCCGCTCGGTGTCGACGGCGCCGCCGCCGGCGATGGCGCGCTCCGGGGCACCGCAGCCTATATGGCGCCCGAGCAGGTGAAGGGCCGCGCGCTCACCGTTCGCGCCGACCTGTTCAGCGCCGGCATCGTCCTCTGGGAGCTGCTCGCCAACCGCCCGCTCTTCGCCGCCCAGAGCGAGTTCGAGACGCTGCGCCGCGTGCGGGAGATGCCGGCCCCACCGCTGCGCGCGGTCTGGCGCGAGGCCCCGACGGTGCTGGAGCGGCTCTGCGTGCGAGCGCTCGCGAAGGAGCCCGAGCATCGCTTCGCCAGCGCCGCCGAGATGGCCGAGGCGCTGCACCAGGCGGCGCTGCGCGAGGGCATCGCCGCGGGCCCCGAAGCCCTCGCGGCCGCGGTCAAGCGCCACGCGCCGCACGCCGTGCACGGAGACCTCACGCCCTGAGCGCAGTCGCCGGGGTCGAACCGGCCGCGGCGGTCGGCCCAGGGGCTTGACAAAGTCGATACTGAGAATGACAATCAACATCAAGAGAGCCTGCCTGGAGAGTCGCCGTGCTCGTCTGCTCTTGCCGCGCCGTCACCGCCCGCGAGGTCGAGACCGCCATCGCCAAGGGCGCGCGCACCGTTGACGCGGTCATCCGCACCTGCGGCGCCGGAGCCGACTGCGGCAGCTGCGTCGGCGAGATCGAAGATCGGATCGCCTGCGCTTCCAGGCGGTCCCACGACGGCAAGCGGCCGGGGCTGCTCCACGTCGTCCACGCCGCCACCGGCTGAGCGGATCGCGCCCAGGCTGTTTGTCTGCTGTAATTTGACAGCTAGACCTTCGGCCTGCGATCATTGGGGCACCCCGGAGTCTGCCCCATGCCCCCCTCGCGGAATGCCCTGCTGTGGCCTGCCTTGGTGCTGGCAGCGCTCGTCGCTCCCTCTTCTCGCGCCGCCAATCCGGTGAAGGCCGTCGCCAAGAAGCTCGAGCCGCACCACTTCAGCGCCGCGGGGCACGCGCTCAAGACGCATCCAATCCACGCCAAGCCCGGCACCGCGCACGGCAAGTTCGTCCTCAAGAAGGCGATCAAGCACGTCCCCTTCCCGGAAGAGCACTTCCACAAGCTCGCCGACCAGGCGGGCAACGTGAAGCTGCCCAACGGCCAGAGCATCAAGGTCGGCGACTTCCACGCCGCCGTGCACCACGTCGAGCAGGCGTTGAACGGCATCGGCCACTCGATGCGGCACGACCCGGGCAAGCGCACCCGCCTCGGCCACCACGACGACGGCCACGCGCAGCTCGCGAGCCACCACGCCGCCATCACGGCGCAGCACAAGAAAGTGCCGCACACCAAGGCGACGCAGAAGGACGCCGAGAACCACCACGCGGCCATCCTCGCGCTGCGGCAGAGCAACGCCAGCTCCACCACCACCGCGAAGAACAGGGCGGGCGGGACGACGACGGTGGTGGCGGCCAGCACGCGCGGCGCGGGCAACAGCGCCTCGGACGAATTGGCCAAGGCCGCCTCGATGGCCGAGGGCGTGGCCGTGAAGGCCGAGACGGCCAAGACCTTCAACCTCGCCGCCGGCGACCCCAAGCACTTTTCGGCCTACCTGCGAGGCAAGGCCGCGCTGCAAGGCGACGCCACGTTCACGGGCCTGCACGCCGAGGTGAACGCGGGCGGGTCGCTGATGGGCCACAGCCAGGACATCCTGCAGATCACCGCCGACTTCACCGGCAAGAAGACCGGGGAGCTGGAAGCGCGCGTCGATGCGTCGATCTTGAAGAAGAGCATCTACTCGCTCGCCAAGCGCGCCACCAAGAGCTGGAGCAAGACCGAGCGCATCCAGAAGACCGTGGACGTCTCGGCCACCGTGCCGATCTTCAGCCTCGGCGCCATCTCGGTGGTCGCCAAGATTGGCGTCTCCGGCAGCGCCGGCATCGACTACGGCATGGCCCTCGGGCCGGGCATCGTCGGCGGGCACATCACGCCCTTCATCGACACCCAGGTCTACGTGCAGGCCAAGGTGCAGATCACCATCCCCATCGCCGAGGCCGGCGCCGAGGGCAAGCTGACCCTCTTGAAGGACGAGCTCGAGCTGACCGCCTCGGCGTCGCTGGTGCCCGCCGAAGTGAAGGGCAAGGGCGTGCAATGGGGCATCTACAACAAGCTCGCGCTGCACAACTCGATGACCATGCTGAGCGGCGACGTGAGCGCGTTCTTGAAGCTCCACTATCCCTGCTTGAAGGGCATCATCCCGCACATCTGCAACAAGGAGTTCGACTACCACTTGTTCGGCTGGGCGGGCTTGAAGAGCGAAGGCGAGCTGTTCTCGGCGTCGAAGTTCGTCTCGCTCGGCATCCCGGCCACCAAGATGTCCATGTAATCGTGCAGGTGGCGAGGCCCGAAAGGTTCGGGCTAAGGTGCGCCGCATGCAAAGCTCCTCGCGTACAGCTCTCGCCGCCGCCGCCCTCTTGGCGGCGGTTTCGCTTCGCGCCGCGGCCGTCGGAGCTGGCAGCGCTGCTCCCGCGGCTGCCGGCGACACGCTGACCTTCAAGCTCGACTACCAGAGCAAGTCCGAGCTCAACTTCGGCGGCCTCGTCAAAGGCAAGAAGGGTCCGGCGCAGGGCTTTGGCGGCAACGAGGACAACGAGAGCGCGCCGCAAAAGATCCGCGTCACCATCAAGGGCGAGCTGGTGCAGACCCTGGTCTCGGTGGACCCCGCGCAGCCGGTGATCGCGGTGCGGCTCGACAAGGCGGCCGTGAAGTTCTTTACCGAAGGCGAGCAAGACGTCGATCAGGCGAACCTCTTGGCCGCGGGGCTCGGCAAGACGGCGCTGCTCTCGTTGGACGCGCGGGGCCGCATCACCGGCGTGCGCTTCGACGCCGCCGCCACCGCCGACGTGCAGCTCGCCGAGCGCGCCATCCTCTCGCTGCTCCAGTTCGTCCTGCCCGAGGGCGGCGCGACGGCCGCGAAATGGGAGACCAAGGAGCAGGAGCCGAACGGCGAGTACACCGCGCGCTACACCCGGTCGGGCCTGGCCAAGGCGGGCGTGCAGCTGTTCAAGAAGAAGAAGCTCGCCTTCGCCGAGGACGCCCCGAGCGAGGGACCGCACGACATCACCATCAAGAAGCAGATCAAGTCCAAGGGCGCGCTGAGCTTCAAGTTCGACACCGCCAAGGCGCGCGTCTCGGGCGTCTCGGGCGGCGAGGTGCAGACGGTGCTGCTCAACGACCGCGCGGTGGGCAAGGCCGACGTGAAGATCAAGCTGACCTTCAAGCGCGCGGGCAAGGCGGGCGAGGCGCTGGCCGAGCTGACCGCGCGCGCGGCAGCGGGCAAGGCCGTGCCGCTCAAGACCATCGAGGACAAGCAGGCGACGGAGGCCGCCATCGAGCAGAACGAGCTCAAGGACCTGAACGCCGACCAGGTCTTCGCCGAGCTCGCCAAGGTGGAAGCCGAGGGCGGCGAGGAGCAGCCGGTCTACCTCAAGCTCAAGGCGCTCTTCTTCGTCCATCCCGAAGCGGCGGCCAAGGCGGGCGCGCTGCTCGGCAAGGCCAAGGCCGACGGGCCCACTGTGCGCGCGCTCTCGGGCTCGCTCGGCACGGTCGGGAACGCAGAGTCGCAAGCGGCGCTCGCGGCCGCGGCCAAGGCGCGCCCGCCCGACGACTCGGCGCTGGCGGCCATCCTGCCGGCGATGGGCGAGCTCACCAAGCCCTTGCCGGTGGCCGAGGACGCGCTCCGTTCGCTCGCGCTGGCGCCCGGCGAGGGAGATGGCGCCTCGACCGCGCGGCTCGCCCTCGGCACCATGTCGGCGACCATCGGCAAGAGCGAACCTGCGCGGGCGCAGAAGATCGTCGCCGATCTGGCGGCGATGTTCGACAAGAGCCAGAGCGAGGAAGTGAGGCGGCAGCTCTTGCTGGCGCTCGGCAACAGCTCCTCGCCGGACGCCCTGCCGACGCTGAAGAAGGGGGCCGCCGACAAGAGCTCGATCCTGCGCGAGGCCGCGGTCAAGGCGCTCGGCCAGAGCTCGTCGCCCGAGGCGGAGGCGTTGATCAAGGCGGCTGCCAACGACCCCGACGAGCACGTGAAGAAGGCGGCGGCGGACGCACTGGCGAATCGGAAGAAGTAACGCCGGGACGGGCGCCGCAGTTGTCCCCTCTCTGGGAGAGATTCGGCCCGCCGGTGGTCGCGCTAGGATGGCGACCATGACTGCTGCGTCGCTCAAGCTGCCTGATCGCCCGCAATCGCTGCGCCCCGCGCCCAGCAAGGCCCCGGTGCTGATCGCCGGCACCATCACCACCGCCGCCTCGCTGGTCACAGTCTACGGCCTGTCGCGCGTCGGCTTCGACGCGATGTCGTTCTATGCCGACTACGTCATTCCTGTCGGCTCGATCGCCGTCGGCCTGCTCGCCGCCGCCGGCTTTGGCATCGCTTCCTGGAAGACCGGCTGCAAGGTCTCTGGCACGCTGTTGGTTTCGATGCTGGCCATCCTCGCCGCCGGCTGGGGCCTGGCCCACTACCTCCAGTTCCGCCTGGCCTATCCCGAAGGCGCCTTTCTCAAGGACGGCACGCCGCTCGGCTTCGTCGCTTACTTCGATCTCTCGACCCGCTCGATGAGCTTCACCGAGCACGGCAAGGAAGGCGACGCACTGGGCCTGCTCGGCTACGGCGTGCGCGCGCTCGACCTGCTCGGATTCGTCGGCGGCGGCGTCGCCATTCCCTGGGCCATGCGCAGCCGTCCCTATTGCGACCTCTGCGCGCTCTATATGCGCACCAGGAAGTTTGGACAGATTCCCAATGGGCTTGCGCCGCGCTCGTTCGCCATCGGCAAGGAGAAGCCCGAGCGCATCGAAGAGCGCAAGAAGGTGCAAGAGAGCGCCGCGAGCGCCCTGGCCGAGATCAGGGATGCCACCGCGCTGGGCGCGGCTGCCCTGAAAGAGGCCCTCTCAAAGCACGCGACGCCGAAGAAGGGCCTGCGCGCCTCCCGCCTCGAGTCGGTCTTCGCGATCGACCTGATCCATTGCCAGCGCTGCTCGAACGGATATCTCGCCACCACCGAGATGACTCGCAATGGCAACAAGCGCGCCCAGCACGAAGTGCTCGAGCGGCGCCGGCCGCTCTCTGCGGCGATGGTAGACGAATTGTGTGCGTGACTCAGGTGCCCGTGCCGGGCATCTCGCCGAGCGCGCGGATGAGCACCTCGCGCGGCTTGGCGCCGTCGGCCGGCCCGACGATGCCGTCGCGCTCCATCCGCTCGATCATGCGCGCGGCGCGGTTGTAGCCGACGCGCAGCTTGCGCTGGAGCAGCGAGATGGAGATGAAGCGCATGTCGCCCACCGCGGCGATGGCCTGGTCGTAGAGCTCGTCGGGGCCTTCGTCCTCCACCTCGAGGCCCTCGCCGTCCTCGGCGCGCGGCTTCAAGATGTTGGGGTCGTAGACCGGCGCGCCCTGCGACTTCCAGTGCTCGACGACGTCGTGGATCTCCTTCTCGTCCACGTAGGGCCCGTGCACGCGCGTCAGGGTGGAAGTGCCGGGCGGCAAGATGAGCATGTCGCCCATGCCGAGCAGGTTCTCCGCGCCGGGCGTGTTGATGATGGTCGCCGAGTCGTGCCGGCTGGCCACCTGGAACGAGAGGCGCGCCGGGAAGTTCGCCTTGATCACCCCCGTCACCACGTCCGTCGAGGGGCGCTGGGTCGCGACCATCAAGTGGATGCCGGCGGCGCGCGCCATCTGCGCCAGGCGGGCGATGTACGTCTCGACCTCGCGCGAGGCCACCATCATCAGATCCGCGAGCTCGTCGATGATGATGACCAGGTAAGGCAATTTGCGAAGCGGCTCGCGCTCGGGATCTTTCGGTAACACCTCGGTCACGTCGCCCGCTTCGATCTTGCGCTCGTTCTGCCGCAGCAGCGCCACCGCGGCGTTGTCAGGCTCCTTGCGATCGATCAGTCCCTGCGCGGCCGCCATCTGCAGCTCGTGCGCGTCGAGCTCCGGATCGGTCAGGTCGACGACGATCTTCTCTTTGGTAATTTTGGTAATCGGTTTGCGCGCGCCGTCGCCCTCTTTTTCAACTTTTTTATTGTACTGCCCGATGTTGCGCACGCCGCACTCGGCGAGCAGTTGGTAACGCCGCTCCATCTCCTCGACGCCCCAGCGCAGCGCCATCGCCGCCTTCTTCGAGTCGGTGACGACCGGCAGCAGCAGGTGCGGGATGCCCTCGTAGACCGAGAGCTCGAGCATCTTCGGGTCCACCATCAAGAAGCGCACGTCGTCGGGCGTGGCGCGCAGGAGCATCGAGACGATCATCGCGTTGACGGCCACCGACTTGCCAGAGCCCGTGGTGCCGGCGATGAGCAGGTGCGGCATCTTCGCCAGATCGGCGATGTAGGGCAGGCCCTCGATGTCCTTGCCCAGGCACATCGCGAGCTTGCTCGGCGACTTCTGGAACGCCTCCTGCTCGACCAATTCCTTGAGCACCACCGTCTGGCGCTGCTTGTTCGGGATCTCGATCCCGACCACGCCCTTGCCCGGGATCGGCGCCACGATGCGCACCCGCATGGCCTCCATGGCCATCGCGATGTCGTCCGAGAGCGAGGCGATGCGCGAGACCTTGATGCCCGGCGCGGGCAAGAACTCGAACATCGTCACCACCGGGCCGGGCCTGATCTGCGTGACCTGGCCCTGGATTCCAAACGACAGCAGCTTCTGGCGCAGCCGCTCGGCGGTCGCGGTCAGACCCTCGCGATCGATGGGCGCGGCGGCCTGCGCCTCGCCGGTCAAGATGGTCAGCGGCGGGGGCGAGAAGCAGGTGACCCCCTTGGCCATGCGAAAGCCCGCGGGCGCCGGCTTGTACGAGGCGTCGGCCAGCGCGTCTGCGCCCCTGGCCGCGGGCTTCGGGAGCGCGGCGACTGCGGCCAGCGCGGCCGGGGCCATGGGCTTCGGCGGCGCCTTGGGCTCGACGATGGTCGGGGGCGGATTGGCTTTCTGCGAGGGCAGCGGCGGCGCGGAGTCCTCGTCGGGCGGCACCGCGTGGTCCGGGGGCGACGAGCTCTCGGGCGGCGCGAGCGCGACCACGGCCAGCGCCGCCGCGGCCTTCTGCTCGGACTTTTTCGCGCGGGCCTTGGGCGCGACGATCTCGGGCGCCGGCGGCGCGACCGGCAGCCGCGGATCCTGCGGAGGCTCCTCGGCGGCGGCCTTGGCGAGGGCGAGCGCAGCCGCCTTGGGCTTGCGCTCTTTCTTCTCGTCTCTCTCTTGCTCGAGCTCTTCTTCTAACTCGGGCAACTCGGGCTCGGGCGCGTCGCCCCCGTGGTCGCGCTCGGCCGGAAGCCGCATGCGCGAGAACGCCACGGCGGCGCCTTTTACCGCCAGCGAACCTCCGGCGAGCCCGAGCTTGCCCGCCGCGCCGGCGAGCCTGAGCGCCCAGAGATCGGTCGCGACCACCAGCGCCGCGCTGGCGATGGCAGAGAGCAGCACGGCGGCGCCCGGGCCCGAGAGCGAGCCCCGGGCGACGGCCGCCAGGCTCGAGCCGACCAGCCCGCCGGCGAGGTGCCCCTGGACGCGCACGTGCGCCGCCAGATCGACCAGCGCCATCGCGGCCAAGGCGAAGAAGAGCCACGAGAGCCAGCGCGACGCCGAGAGCTTGGGCCAGCCAAAGGCGAGCCCCGAGGCGGTGACGAGCACGAGCAGCGCGCCCGCGTAGGCGCCAAGCCCGGCCACGTCGAGGAGGGCGCCGGCGACGCCATGCCCGACGGGACCCGCCAGGTTCGAGCCGGCTCCGCGCGGCTGGTAGCTCGAGAGCCCGAGCAGCGCCACCAGCGCCACCCCGCCGAGCAGGATGCCTGCCACCGCGCGCCCATGGTGCGACGGCGCCGCCGCGGCCGATCGACCACCCTTCGCAGACCCGCTGCTACCTCGTTGCGACCGCGCCATGGACGGACACTAGGGGGCCCGGGCCGCTCGTCAATTTTTCGGCTCCCTCTTATCGATTGCTTTACAGTGGCCCCCTGTCGCTCTATGTATCGCGGCTTCTTTGCCGGCCTGCGGCAGAGTGGCCGGCGCTCGATCCGCTACTGGCCCGACGCGAGGGGTCCCACCCGATGGACGTCAAGTGCGAGAAGTGCCAGGCCCGCTACCGGATTGACGATGGTCGCGTCGGCCCCGCCGGCCTCACCATGCGCTGCGGGAAGTGCGGCAACACCTTCAAGGTCACGCGCGGCGGCAGCACGACGTCAGCAGCGCCGGGAGCGGCTGGCGCGCCTGCTGCCAGCAAGCCCTCGCCCGCGGCCTCCGAGGGCGCCGGCCAGACCATGATGTTCGGCGTCGCGCCGGTCCTGCCGCAGAAGCCGGCCGCGACCGCACAGAAGCCGGCGCCTGCCGTCACCAAGCCACCGCCGCCCGCGGGCAAGCCAGCCCCCGACGAGGCCGCGGGCCGGACCATGATGTTTGGCGCGCCGCCGGTCCAGCCGCAGAAGACGGTCCCTCCGGCGAGCAAGGCCGCGCCGCAGAAGCCCGCGCCGGCCACGGCCGACGGCGCCGGAGCGACGATGATGTTCGCGGCGGCCCCGGTCGTCGCCGCCGCCACCGATGCCTCGAAGGCCGCCAAGGCCGCGGCCGCTGCCCCCGCCGCTCGCGGAGAGGGCGACGAGGACGCCGGCTCGACCATGATGTTCGCCGGCGGGCCGCCCGTGACGCCGCCCTCGGTGCCGAAGGTCGCCCCCCCGGTTCAGGTCCGCACGCCCGATCCAATCCCCGCACCGCCGGTCGTGCTGGCGCGGCCGGAGCCCGAGCCGGAACCAGAGCCCGAGCCGGAGCAGTCGCCCGACCAGGCTGACGAGGATCACGATCAGGACTCCGCCGGCGCTGCGCCGATGTCGGGCCAAGAGCCCGAGTTCGACCAGGGCGGCGTCGTCGCCGAGGGCGCCGAGTCGGGCGAGCACACCCGCGACGAGCCGCTGGTGCCGCGGCCGCGCAAGATCCCGGTGGTGCCCATCGCCATCGGAGCGGCGCTGCTGGTGATTGCGCTGCTCGCCCTGGTGATGGTCAAGCGGTTCGGCAAGCAGCCTCCCGCTCCGGCCGCCATCTCGCAGATGGCCGAGGCGCACCAGGCAGCCCTCAAGGACACGCCCGCCGACTACGCCGCCGCCGCGACCAGCGCGAGCGCCGCGCTGGCGCTGAACAAGCGCGCCTTCTTCCCGGTCGGCTATGCCGAGCTGGCCGAGATCGAGATCGCCTGGGCCGACGCGCTGCACGACAAGGGCGCGCCCGAGTCCGAGGTGAAGACGCGCCGCCAGGCCGCCAGCGACGCGCTCAATAAGGGCGCCAAGCTCGATCCCCAGAACGTCGATCTGATGATCGCGCAGGCCGACTACTACCGCTCGGCCGGGTCCAACTCGAGCTACTCGAAGGCGATCAAGAAGGCCGCCGCGCTCGCCGCCAACGACGCCCGCGTGGTGTTCGTGCAAGGCATGGCCGCGGCCTCCGACGAAGAAGGCGCCGAGAAGGCGCTGCCGCTCTTGAAGCAGGCCACCGAGTCGCTCAAGGACAGCGCCCGCGCGCACTATCGCTACGCGGCAGCGCTGGCCGCCGCCAAGCAACCAGCGGATGCCATCAAAGAGCTGAACGAGGTGCTCAAGCTCTCGCCCGCGCACGAGCGCGCCAAGGCCCTGCTCGAGCAGGAGACGGCCAAAGTGGCTCCGCCCGCGCAGGCCGCGCCGCCGCCCGCCGAGCCCAAGAAGAAGGGCAAGTAAAGAGGCGGCATGGCCATCGACGCAAAGGTGGTGCGCCATGTCGCGCGGCTGGCGCGCCTCGCGCTCACCGCCGCCGAGGAAGAGCGGTTCGCGGCCCAGCTCTCGAGCGTGCTCGGCTACATCGCGCAGCTCGAGCAGGTCGATGTCTCGCGGGTGTCGCCGCTCTCCTTCGCCGGCGACGCCGCGGCCGCGGGCGCCGAGAGCACGCTGCGGGCCGACGAGGTGCTGCCGGGCCTGCCTCGCGAGGAGGCGCTCCGGGCCGCGCCGGCACACGATGCGCGCGCTTTTCTCGTGCCCCGGATCATCGAGTGAGCAGCGCAGGCGACGTGGCGCTCTTGCCGCTCGGCGCGCTCGCGGAGGCGCTTGAAGGCCGCAGCGTCTCGGCGCAAGAGGCGCTCGCGGCCTGCCTTGCGCGCATCGGCGAGCTCGACGGCAAGCTGCACGCCTTCTTGCGCCTGACCGGGGACTCCGCGCGCGCGGCCGCCGCGGCCTCGGATGAGCGGCGCGCGCAGGGCCGTCCGCTCTCGCCGCTCGACGGCGTGCCGGTGGCGCTCAAGGACATCTTCTGCCAGGAGGGCGTCGAGACCACCGCGGGCTCGCGCATCCTGCAGGGCTACGTCCCGCCCTACGACGCCACGGTGGTCGCGCGGCTCAAGTCCGCCGGGGCGGTGCTGATCGGCAAGCTCAACATGGACGAGTTCGCGATGGGCTCGTCCACCGAGAACAGCGCCTTCGGGCCCACCAAGAATCCATGGGATCCCACGCGAACTCCCGGCGGCTCGTCGGGCGGCTCGGCGGCGGCGGTCGCGGCGCGGCTGGTGCCGGGCGCGCTCGGGACCGACACCGGCGGCTCGATCCGCCAGCCCGCGGCGCTCTGCGGCTGCGTCGGCTTGAAGCCAACCTACGGCCGCGTCTCGCGCTACGGCGTCATCGCCTTCGCCAGCTCGCTCGACCAGGTCGGGCCGATGGCGCAGGACGTGAAGGGCGTCGCTCACCTGCTCTCGGCCATCGCCGGCCAGGACGCGCGCGACCAGACCTCGAGCGCGCGCCCGCTCGACGACTACGCCTCCGCGCTCGAGGCCAAGGTTTCGGGCCTGACCCTCGGCGTGCCAAAAGAGTTCTTCGGCGCGGGCCTGGACCCGGAGGTCGAGGCCGCCGTGCGCGCCGGCATCGCGCTGCTGGAAAAGCAGGGCGTCAAGCTGCGCGAGATCTCGCTGCCCCACGCGCCCTACGCCATCGCGGCGTATTACGTCGTCGCCACGGCGGAGGCCTCGTCGAACCTGGCGCGCTTCGACGGCGTGCGCTTCGGCCACCGGGCCAAGACGGGCACGCTCTTGCAGATGTACGAACAGACCCGCGCCGAAGGCTTTGGCGACGAGGTCAAGCGGCGCATCATGCTCGGCACCTACGTGCTCTCGGCCGGCTACTACGACGCCTACTACCTGCGCGCGCAAAAGGTGCGGGCGCTCATCAAGGACGACTTCGCGCGGGCCTTCGAGGAGGTGGACGCGATCGTCAGCCCGACCACGCCCACCGCGGCTTTCCCGCTCGGCGAGAAGTCGGCCGACCCGCTCGCGATGTACCTCGACGACGTCTACACGGTGCCGGCGAACCTGGCCGGGCTGCCCGGGATCTCGGTCCCCTGCGGGTTCACCAAGGGCGGCCTGCCGGCAGGGCTGCAGCTGGTCGGAAGGCCCTTTGGCGAGGCGACGCTGCTTTCGCTCGCGCGGGCCCACGAGCGGCAGACCGACTGGCACGCACGCCTGCCCGCGCTGGGCTGAAGGGAGGAGCGACATGGCCGTCAGCGACTACGAGCCCGTCATCGGGCTCGAGGTGCACGCGCAGCTGTTGACGAAGAGCAAGCTGTTCTGCCCCTGCGCGACGTCCTTTGGCGGCGAGCCGAACACGCAGGTGTGCCCGACCTGCCTGGGGCTGCCCGGCGCGCTGCCCGCGCTCAACCGCGCCGCCGTCGAGATGGCGGTCAAGGCCGGCAAGGCGCTCGGCTGCGAGGTGCAGGAGCGCTCGGTCTGGTCGCGGAAGAACTACTTCTATCCGGACTCACCAAAGGGTTATCAAATCTCGCAGTACGAATTACCGATTTGCAAAGGCGGCTTCGTCCCGGTTCTCGAGCACGACGGCAGCGTGCGCGAGGTCGCGCTCGAGCGCATCCACCTCGAGGAGGACGCGGGCAAGAGCGTGCACGCGGACGACGGCAGCGAGGTGGACCTGAACCGCTCGAGCGTGCCGCTGATCGAGATCGTGGGCAAGCCAGACCTGCGCTCCGCCGACGAGGCGAGCGAATACCTCAAGTCGCTGCGGCTGGTCCTGCTCTACCTCGGCATCAACGACGGCAACCTGGAGGAAGGCAGCTTCCGCTGCGACGCCAACGTCTCCATCCGCAAGCGAGGCGCGGAGAAGCTCGGCACGCGCGTCGAGCTGAAGAACATCAACTCGTTCCGCTTCATCCGCCAGGCGATTGATCTGGAGATCGCCCGCCAGGCGCAGCTGCTCGACGCGGGCTCGCCGGTGAGGATGGAGACGCGGCTCTTCGATCACGAGAAGAACGAGACCCGCGCCATGCGCTCGAAAGAGGAGGCGAACGACTATCGCTACTTCCCCGAGCCGGACCTGCCGCCGCTGCAGCTGACCGCTGCCTTCGTGCAGGGCGTGCGGGTGCCGCCGCTGCCGCACGAGCGCTACGCGGCGCTGCTCGCGGCCGGGGTCTCGCAGGCCGACGCACGGACGATCGTCAACGACGTGCGGCTGGTCGCCTTGCACGCCAAGGTCACTGCCATCGCCGGCGCCGAGAGTGGAAAGCGGGTCGCGCACCTGATCGTCGGCGACGTCTTGCGCCTGATCAACGATGGCCGGCTCGATTTGGAAAGCCCGAAATTCACGCCCGATCAAATTATCGAAGTTTTCAAATTGCAGGACGCGGGCGCCATCTCCTCCACCGCCGCGCGCGAGGTCCTGGCCGAAGTCCTGGCCAGCGGCGCGCCGCCCGCGCAGGTCGTGCAGGACAAGGGGCTGGCCCAGGTCTCCGACACTTCCGCACTGGAGGCGGTGGTTGACGCCATTCTGGCCAGGAGCCCCGGCGAGGTAGACAAGTACAGGGCGGGCAAGAAGTCGCTGCTCGGCTTCTTCGTCGGCGCGGCGATGAAGGAGCTCAAGGGCAAGGGAAACCCGGGGTTGCTCAACGCCCTGATGAGGAAGAGGCTGGGAGATTGATGACCAAGGGGTTCGCCGCCGCTGCGCTCGCTGCCCTCTGGGGCTGCGCGGGCGCTCGGCCGGGCCCCGAGGCGCAGGGACTGGCCCGCTTTCGCGAGGAGGCCAGGGTCGCCCGCCGCGCCGGCCTGCTGAACGGGTGGCTGGAGGGCACGACAGGCAAGCGACCCATCGCCGATGCGCGGCCCGCAGGGGAGGAGCGGCTGCTCGGCCGCCCGCTGCGCGAGGCGCTGCAGAGCGCCGGGAAGGTCCAGGGACTCGCGCCCGACGAGAAGCTCGCGCTGCGCTTCCTCGCCGACTCGCTGCTGACCCGCGCGGTCGCTCGCGCCACGGCGCCCTTCGACGCCGAGCTCTCCACAACCGAGCTCCTGGCGACGTTATCGGTTCCTACTTTCGATACTCCAGTCGCTTATCGAAACCTGCCGCTCTCACTGGCGGCGGAGCCTGACGCGAACCGGCGGGCGGGGCTCGCCAGCGCGGAAGCGGCGCTGCTCGACGCGCTCATCAATCCCATCCTCGAGCGCAAGGAGGCAGCGGCGCAGCGAGCAGCCCAGCGGCTGGGCTTTGCCGATCCGGTGGCGCTGGCCGAGGAGCTGCGGGGCGTCCGGCTCTCCGACCTGCTCGCGCAGGGCGCCGCCTACGTGGCCGCCACGGACACGCTCTTTCTTGCCACGCTCGATCGGGTCGCCCGCGAAGAGCTCGGCATCGGCCGGGAAGCGCTGCGCCTGTCCGACCTGCCGCGGCTCTGGAAGGCGCCCTCGCTCGGGCGCTTTTTTCCCCTCGAAGGCGAGCTGCCGGCGCTGCGCGACTTCCTCGCCGGGCTCGGGCTCGATCTGCGCACCGCGGCTGGGACCACGGTGCAGATCGACGACGCGCTCAGGCCCGGCAAGCGCCCGCGCGCGTTCGTGGCCGCGGTGGACGCGCCGGCCGACGTGCGGCTCTCGGTGAAGCCGACCGGCGGGCTCGACGACTACTGGACGCTCTTCCACGAGGCAGGGCACGCGGTCCATTTCGCCTCGTCCACGGTGCGCGCGCACGAGCTGGTGGACCTCGGCCACGCGGCGCCGAGCGAGGCCTTCGGCGAGCTCTTCCGCCACGCCTTCGCCGACCCGCACTTCCTAATCGGCTACCGCGAGCGGCTGAGGTCGCAAGGCCAGCCCGCCCCGACCAACGCCGCCCTCGCCTCGGTGGTGCGGCGCACCGCGCTGGTCGAGATGATGCTGGTGCGCCGCTATGCGTTCTCCAAGCTGGCCTACGAGCTGGCGCTGCACGGCCGCCCTCGCAGCGAGCTCGCCCCCGCGCTGGCCCTGCTCGCGCCCGCCGAGCGCGCGCTCAGCGAGGGCTCGTTGCGCGAGCTCTACCGGCAGCTCTTCGCGCGCGGCTCGGGCATCGCGCTCAGCGATCAGGACGCGGCCAGATTTCGCGCCGACGTCGACGACAACTTTGCCTCCGCGGACTACGCGCGCTGCTTTGCGCTCTCGGCCATGCTCGACGAAGGCCTGCGCGCGCACTTCGGCGCCGGCTGGACCAGCGAGCCCGCCGCGGGGGCGTTCTTGAAGACGCAGCTCTTTGCCAAGGGCCGCGCGCTCTCGGCCGAGCAGGTCGCCGAGCGGCTCGGGTTCGCGCCGCGGCTCGACTTCGCGCTGGCCGCGCGCCGCGCCGCGCGCTTGCTCCGCGAGGCAGACTTGCTGGAGCACGGCAGTTGAGCGTGCTCTTCGCGCTCTGCCTCTTCGCCTCGCTCGGCCTGGCCGCGGCGGTGGTCCTGGCGCCGAGGCGCGTGCGCGGCCGGCTCAAAGGCCTGCTGGTCGCTGCCCTGCTCTTGGCCTGGCTCTCGATGGCGATGGCGCTGACGCAGATCGTCTCGCGCACCGCCAGCACGCTGGTGACGCCGGGCGCGGCGCGGAATCCCGAGCTGGTCGCTTCCGCGGCCACGGAGGCGCTCGAGATCCTGGCCGCCCTGGGCACGCCGGCGCTGGTGGCCACGGGGCTTGGCCTCTTCGCGCTCTGGATCACGCGCGCCGCGGCCGACAAGCGCAAGAAGCCCGCGCCCGAGCCGGAGAAGCGCCAAAGCGGCGCCCGGGAGAGGTAGAACGCCAGCCGATGAGCGTCCCTACTTTGCAGTTTCGCGACGGCGCCCTCTGGCTCCTCGACCAGCGCAAGCTGCCCGCGGCCGTGGAGAACGTGCGCGTGCAGACGGCGCTCGAGTGCGCCGCGGCCATCCGCGACATGGTGGTGCGCGGCGCCCCCGCCATCGGCTGCGCGGCGGCCTACGGGGTCGCGCTCGCGGCGCAAGACCCGGCTTCGTTCGACGCGGGGGTTCTGGCCTTGCGCGCGGCGCGGCCCACCGCGGTCAACCTCAACTGGGCCATCGACCGCATGCTCGCGCTCGGCACCCGCACTGTTGCAACACTGTTGCAAGAAGCCGACGCCATCACCGCCGAGGACCTGGCGGCCTGCAAGGCCATCGGCGCGTTCGGCGCAGCGCTCGTGCCCGATGGCCGCGGCATCCTCACGCACTGCAACGCCGGCGGCCTCGCCACCAGCGGCTACGGAACGGCGCTCGGCGTCATCCGCTCGGCGCTGGCAGCGGGAAAGCAGTGCGCCGTCTTCGCCGACGAGACGCGCCCCTGGCTGCAGGGCGCGCGGCTCACCGCCTGGGAGCTCTTGCAGGACGGCATCCCGGTCACGCTCCTGCCCGACGTGGCCGCGGCGAGCCTCCTGGCCTCGGGCCGGGTCGGCTGCGTGGTGGTGGGCGCCGACCGCATCGCCCGGAACGGAGACGTGGCCAACAAGGTCGGCACCTATCCGCTGGCGCTGGCGGCCCGGGCGGCCTCGGTGCCGTTCTTCGTCGCGGCCCCGCTCTCGACCATCGACCTGCGCGCGGAGAGCGGCAAGGCCATCCCCATCGAGGAGCGCGGCGCCGCCGAAGTGACGCACCTCGGGCCTTTCCGGGTCGCCGCCGAAGGGGTGCAAATTTACAACCCCGCGTTCGACGTCACCCCCGCGCCGCTGGTCACGGCCATCGTCACCGAGCGGGGTATCGCGCGTGCACCGTACGAGGCCAGCCTGTCCGCGCTCTGGCCAAACACGCCCTAGCGATCCGACACAGGAGGTTTTCACCGGCCGGTGACCAGGACCACTGCGGCGGTGATCCCGTTGATGGCCGTGTGCAAGAGGATCGACGCGCCCAGGCTGCGCGTGCGCAGCCGCACCCAGCCGAGCACCGCGCCGTAGACCGCGATGGTGACGACACCGAAGCCGTAGGGCATGTGCAGGAGCGCAAAGATCGCGGTCGTGGCGATCAGGGCCGGGACGGCGCCAGCCCAGCCCGCCATCCAAGGCAGGAGGATGCCGCGAAAGAGCAGCTCCTCGCCGATCGGCGCCACCACCACGGCGGCCCCGAGCATGAGCTGCAGCTCGAGCGGCTCGAGCTCGCGCATCATCTGCAGCGGGCTGACGCCGAACGGCGGCTGCACGTGGAAGAGCGCCAGCGCGGCGAAGGTCAGGAGCCCGGCCCGCCAGCCAAGCGAGTAGCAGTAGAGCAGCCCGCGCAGGGACGTCGGCGGGCGGCGCCTCGGCCGGAAGGCCACCCGCCCACCTGAGGCTGGCGCGGGAAATGAAAGCCACCAAGAGTAGCGCACCGCTCCCGGCGACGACGCTCAGCGCCACCTGCCGCGCCGCGCCCCCCGTCGCCGCAAAGCGCTCCAGCACCTGCAACGAGGTCCAGATCTGTGCCGCCAGCGAGACCACCACCGCGCCGAGGGCGATCCGCGTCTGGGGCGCGCCCCGCCAGAGCGCCGCGACCGCGATGGCGGCGAGCAGCGCCGCGATCAGCGCCCAGGTCCAGTCGGCCGTCCAGGTGAGTTGGGTCGCCCCCTTGGGCAGCGGCTTCCCCGCCGGCGTGAGGCTGACCATGAAGCGCCCTTGTCCGCGCGCTACTTCGAGCCGCACCGGCCCGCCCCGCCAGGTTTGCAGCCGCGCCTGCAGAGCGGCCGGACCGGAAAGAGGCTGGCCGTCCATCGCCACCAGCCGATCGCCTCGCTGCAGCGCTTCCGCCGCGGGCTCTCCCGGCACCAGGTCGCGCACCTGCACGGCGTCCTGCGCTGCAGCGTCGTAGAGGATGCCCAGGCGCGGGGTCTCATTGGCCGAGCGCGTCCTGAGCGCTTCCGGCAGCCGCCCGCTCGCGAGCCCGGCGGCGATGGTCAAGCCGAGCAGCGAGTCGAACGCCACCAGCGCCAGGAGCCGCCGAGCCCAGAGGCGCGCCACCGGCTTTCCGCTCCGCAGGTCGGGCCGGTTGCGCGCCGCCAGCCACCAGGAGAAGGGAAGCGACACCAGCGGGAGGAGCACCAGCGGCAGCACGGCGTGAAAGTCGGCACGGGCGGCGCTTGGTCGAGGCTCGGCCACGCGCGCACTGTATGGGATCAGGCCGCCTGCTTGCTTGACATCGGCCGGGTGCGCTTGTAGATCGCCCGTTCTTTCCGCGCCGAGCGGCGGGACATCCCTGCCTGCACGGCTCTCAAGCGGACGAAGGAGCGGCAGATGTACGCAGTCGTCAGGACCGGCGGCAAGCAGTATCGCGTGAAGAACGGCGATCTCCTCAAGGTGGAAAAGCTCGAGCAGCCCGTGGGCACCAAGATCGCCCTCGAGGTGCTCCTGGTCGGCGCAGGCGCTGACGTCAAGATCGGCGCGCCCCTGGTCGCCGGGGCAGCGGTCGAGGCCGAGGTCGTCTCGCACGGCAAGCACAAGAAGCTCTGGCACTTCCGCACGCAGGAAGAGGGCTGGGACCGCATCCGCGGCCACCGCCAGCCGTACACCGAGCTCAAGATCACCGGCGTCTCCGCCTAACCACTTTCAGCAAATTCATCTTCGAGGACTGCGATGGCACACAAAAAAGGGCAAGGCTCCAGCCGCAACGGGCGCGACTCACCCGGGCAGTGCAGAGGCATCAAGATCTACGGCGGGCAGAAGGTGATCCCGGGCAACATCATCGTCCGGCAGGTCGGCACCACCGTGCACCCAGGCGCTGGCGTCGGCATGGGCCGCGACTTCACCATCTACGCCACGGTCGAAGGCCACGTGAAGTACATCAAGCGGCGCAACGACCGCACCTACGTCAGCGTCCTCGCTGAGGCCGCGGCTGTGGAAGAAGCAAAGCCGGCGGCGCAAGCCTAGATTTTCGCCGTTCCGGCATGTGCGAGCCCGGCTGCGCAAGCGCGCACCGGGCTCGCGGCGTTTGAGAGGCATCAATGCAGTTCATCGATGAAGCAGAGATCTACATCAAGGCTGGCGATGGCGGACCTGGCGCGGTCTCGTTCCGCCGCGAGAAGTTCGTCCCCCGCGGCGGACCCAACGGCGGCGATGGCGGCGACGGCGGCGACGTCGTGCTGGTCACCGACGAGCGGCTGACGACGCTGCTCGACTTCCGCTTCCAGCGCGAGTTCAAGGCCAAGAACGGCGAGCCCGGCCGCGGCAGCGACTGCAACGGCCGGGGCGCGCCCGAGCTGCTCCTCAAGGTCCCGCCGGGCACCGTCATCAAGGACGTGCTCACCGGCGCGCTGATCGCCGATCTGCGCTCGAACGGCGTCCGCTTCGTCCTTGCCAAAGCGGGCCGCGGCGGGCTCGGGAACATGAACTTCGCCACCAGCACCCTGCAGGCCCCACGCTTCGCGCAGCCGGGCACGCCGGGCGAGGAGAGGCGCGTCAAGCTCGAGCTGCGCCTGCTCGCAGACGTCGGCCTCGTCGGCTTTCCCAACGCCGGCAAGTCCACGCTGGTGTCGCGCCTCTCGCGCGCCAAGCCGAAGATCGCCGATTACCCGTTCACGACGCTGCAGCCCCACCTCGGCGTCGTCCAGTACAAGGACGGCCGCAGCTTCGTGCTCAGCGACCTGCCCGGGCTCATCGAAGGCGCGCATCGGGGCGAGGGCCTCGGCCACCGCTTCTTGAAGCACATGGCCCGCTGCCGGACCATGATCCACTTAGTGGACGCTTCTCAAGATAGAGACCTGGTGGCGGACTTCGACGCCATCAAC
Source organism: Myxococcales bacterium (assembly GCA_038231075.1). GTDB lineage: Bacteria > Myxococcota > Myxococcia > Myxococcales > 40CM-4-68-19 > JBBRMA01. Next base: position 131,147 of record JBBRMA010000007.1, read on the forward strand.
AACGAGCTGCAGCTCTTCGACCCGGTGCTGGGAAAGAAGGTGCAGATCGTCGCGGCCAACAAGCTCGACGTCCCGGAAGCGCGCGAGCGCGCGGACCTGTTCGCCGAGGAGCTGACCAAGCGGGGCATCCCGGTGCAGCTCATCTCGGGCGTGACGGGCGAGGGGGTCGAGAAGCTGCTCGACGCCGTGGTCGCCGAGCTGGACAAGGCGGGGCCGCCCGAGCCGCTCAATCGCGACTCCGGCGCCGAGGGTGCAGACCCTGCCGAGCTCAGCTCCGGCGAGCCGCACCTGGAAGCGCCGGAAGAGAGCGCATGACCAAGCGGCGCCGACCCGTCCGCTTCTGGCCGGCGCAGCCAGGGCCCATCGACCCCTCGGAGCTACTCGGCCCTCGCGGGCTGGTGCCTGAGGTGATGGTCGAGGAAACCCACGAGCAGCACGAGCCCCAGGGTGATGACGCGTTCTGGCTCTCGCTGCTGAGCGATTCGCGCAAGGCGCGCATCGACTCGGTCGTGGCCGCGCGCCTGCGATCGGTCACCTGTGTTCTCGACAAGCTCTACGATGCCCACAACGTCGCGGCCATCGTCCGGACCGCAGAGGGCCTGGGCCTGCTCGAGGTCCACGTGGTGCCGAACGAAGAGACCGACGCCATCGCCCACCGGCGTGTCACGCAGGACGCCGACAAGTGGCTCGACCTGCGCCAGCTCCCAAGCGGCGCCGACGCGGTGCGCGGGCTGCTCGACAGAGGATACTCAGTGTACGCTGGACACCTCGACGACAAGGCCGTGCTGCTCGACGACCTGCCCGCCGACCGGCCGCTCGCCCTGCTGTTCGGCCACGAGCACGAGGGCCCCTCGCAGGAGACGCTGGCCGCCTGCACCGGGACGTTCAAGATCCCCATGGCCGGCTTCACCCAGAGCTTCAACGTCTCGGTGGCCGCGGCCATCGCGCTGGCGCAAGCGGCGCGCGCGCGCCGGCAGCACCTGGGCGCGGCCGGGGACCTGCCCGAGGCCGATCGGCAAGCGCTGCGGTCCAGGTGGTACAGGCTGGCGGCGAAGCTTTCCCGCCGCTTGCCCAACGCGCCCGAGCTCGTGCGCAAGTAGTCGAGAGGAGCAAACGATGCACTTCGTCCTCGCCCTCGCAGCTCTGCTCTCCGCAGCGCCAGCCCCGAAGGACGCCGTCCAGGGGCGCGCCGTGGTGCACCGGGTGCAGCGCTACTACCGCGCCGCCAAGGACTTCTCCGCCCAGTTCGACCAGCTCTACACCTACCTCGCCTTCGGCCGCACGCAGGAGTCCACCGGCAAGGTCGAGGTCAAGCGCCCGGGCCTGCTGCGCTGGGAGAGCGACAAGCCCGAGAAGCAGATCATCGTCCTCGACGGCAAGGACTACTGGCAGTACTCGCCCGAGGACAAGCAGGTCACCCACCGGCAAGGGTTCGTCTCCGATCAGCTCTCGAGCGCCTTCACCTTCTTGTGGGGCAAGGGCGACCTGCTCAAGGACTTCACTGCGCGTGAAATCGATTCCCCGCCCGACGTGCCGGGCCTGCCCAAGGGCGATGCCATCGAGCTCTTGCCCAAGGAGCCGCAGCCGCAGGTCGCCAGGCTCATCTTCATCGTCGGCAAGAAGGGCGAGGTCCTGGCGAGCATCGTCACCAACGCGCAGGGCGACACCAACCGGCTCGTCTTCCACCACGTGAAGCTCAATGGTTCCCTCCCGGACTCGGGCTTCCAGTTCAAGCCGCCCGAGGGCGCCAACGTCTCCGAGCTGAAGTAGAAGGAAGGCCATGAACAGCGCTCGCATCGCCTCTCTCGCGCTCCTCTTCGCGGCCTCGTGCGCGAGCGGACAGCAAAAGCCCGACGACAAGTCCGCGATCGACGGGACGCCCGCCGCCGGCCAATCGCCCGCGGAAGCCGCCGACGAGGCCGACTTCAAGAAGGCGCAGCAGCTCTCGAAGGACGGCAAGCTGAACGACGCGCAGGCCGCGCTCAGCGAGATCCTCGAGAAGCACCCGACCAGCCGCTTCAAGCAGGAGGCGGCGGTCGAGCTTGGGCTGGTGCAGGCGCGGCTGGGCAAGCGGCAGGACGCCGAGCAGACCTTGAAGCCGGCGCTGGTCGGGATGACGCCCGAGCAGCGCAAGCAGGCCAACGACGCGCTCGCGCTGGCCGTGGTCCAGGGCGGCGGGGCAGAGGCGGCCGCGGCGGCGCGCGCGCTCAATGACGCGAGCGACGGGGAGCGCCAGAAGAAGCTCGAGGAGTACGTGGCCGCGCTCGACCGCACGCCGGCACCAGCGCTCGCGAGGCTCGCCGGCGAGCTCGAGCACAAATCGCCCGCGTGGGCTCCAGCCGCGGTCAAGCTGGCGCGCGTGCAGATCCACCTCGGCGACCGGAGCCACGCGGCGCAGATGCTCGACGAAGTCGCCGCGCAGGACGGCAAGACCGCCGCCCACGACGCCGCGCGCGCCCTCCGCGACGACCTGAAGCGCAGCGCCGCCGTGAACCCGAAGCTCATCGGCATCGTCTTGCCGCTCTCGGGGAAGTTCAAGGCCTTCGCCGAGTCGATGCTCGACGCCATCTCTCTGCAGATCGATTTGCAAAATCGCGGGCCGCTGCAAGTGCTGATCAAGGACTCAAAGAACGAGCCCGACGGCGCCCAGCTTGCCGTGGAGGAGCTGGCGCGCGAGGGGGCCATCGCCATCATCGGGCCGATTGGCCTCGCCGAAGGCACCGCGGCCGCCGTGCGCGCGCAGCAGCTCGGCGTGCCCATCATCTCGCTCGCCCGCGCGGAGGGGCTGACCCAGCTTGGCCCCTACGTCTTTCGCGACATGGCGACCTCGAGCGCGCAGGCCCGCGCGGTGGCGAAGTACGCGATGGAGAAGCTCTCTGCCAAGACCTTTGCCGTGCTCCAGCCCGAGTCGCCGACCGGCGAGGACCTTGGCCGCTTCTTCTGGGACGCCGCCGAGGCAGGCGGGGCCGAGATGCGCGGGTTCGAGAAGTACCCGGACCGCTCGACCAACTTCAAGCGCACCATGCAGCGCCTGGTGGGCCGCGACAACCTCGCCGAGCGGCGCGAGTTTGTCGAAGAGGAGGCGCGCATCGCGCAGGAAATTACCGATCCTTATCGAAAGCGCAAAGCGCTGGCGCAGCTCCGCAACGCCGCCGCGCCCATCATCGATTTCGACGCGCTCTTCATCCCCGACTTCGCCAGCTCGATCCGCCTGATGGCGCCGGCGCTGGCCGCCGAGGACATCGTCACCAACGGCTGCGACCTGAAGGACGTCGAGATCGCGCGCAAGACCACCAAGAAGGAAGATCTGCGCACCGTGCAGCTGCTCGGCTGGGCGGGCTGGGACTCGGCGGAGCTGGTCGACGAGCGCCTCGGGGCCGCGCGCTACGTGCAGTGCAGCATCTTCGTCGATGGGTTCTTCAACAAGAGCACGCGGCCGGCGACGGCGAAGTTCGTCGAGACCTTCGAGACCGCCTTCAAGCGCCCGCCGCTCCTCCTCGAGGCGCACGCCCACGACGCCGCCGGCCTGCTGAAGATGGTGATCGAGTCGAAGAAGCCGGCCACCCGCGACGACCTGCGCAACGCGCTCGCGAACATGCAGAAGCCCTTCGAGGGCGCGACCGGCGACACCACTTTCGATCAAGAGCGCGAGCCCCGTCGGCAGCTGTTCTGGCTCTGGATCAACAAGGGCAACATTCTCGAATTCGATCCCGCGGGCACGCCGCCGGTGCCGCTGGTGCCGAGCGCGCAGGCGGCCATCGACGCGGAGAAGAAGGACGACGGCAAGGGGCGATGAGGCAAGAGGCCTTCCGGGCCCACCTGGCCTCGCTCCCGCGCTTCCAGAGGCTGGTGCACCAGATCACCTGCGCGGAGAAGGACCGCATCCGGGGCCACCTCGCGGCGCTGCACCTGCGCGGGCGGGGCCTGGAGATCGGCGCCCAGGACAACCCCACGCGGGTGCAAAAGGGAGTGCGCGTCGCCTATGTCGATCGGCTGACCCGGGCCGAGACGGCGCGCAAGTCGGGCCTGGACCCGAAGACGCTGGTCGAGCCCACCCACCTGCTCGACGCCGAGTCGCTCGCGGGCATCGCCGACCAGAGCCAGGACTTCCTCATCGCGCTCCACGTGCTCGAGCACGCCGACGAGCCGCTCGCGGTGCTGCGCGAGTGGCTGCGCGTGCTGAGACCGGGCGGCGCGCTGCTGCTCGGCCTGCCCAACGCCACCGCCAACGAATACGACTTCATGCGGCGGCCGCTGCCGCTCGCGCACTTCGTCGCGGAAGGGCGCGCGTCCGATCCCGCCGCGCGCCGCGAGCACAAGCTTGCGCACTGGCGCGAGTTCATCGAGCTGGTGGACGAGGTGGCGCCCGAGAGCTCTGACTTTGCGCCGCTGCTCCGGCGCTACATCGAAGAAGACGATCGCATCCACTTCCACGTCTACGACCGCGCGCTGGCGCTGGCGCTGGCGGCGCACCTCGCCGAGTCATCGCCCCTGGCCATCAGCGACGCCTTCTCCCTGCCCGGCTGCTTCGAGATCTTTGCTGGTGCTCAAGAAGGCGCGCGCCACCAGGCTCACCGCCGCGCGCGAGGCGCTCTTCGCGCTCCGCAGCCACGCCTTGCTGCTCTGGGCCGGCCGCGGCCAGCTCGCCGCCCGCCTCCAGCGCAGGCTTGGCCGGGCAAGCTGACCCGCTCAGCGCGCGCAGACCGCCAGCACCTGCTTCAGATCGGTCTGGCCTTCGATCGCCTTGACCAGACCGTCTTGCAAGAGGGTCGTCATGCCGCCCGCGATGGCGAGGTTCCTGATCTCCTCGACGCCGCCCTTCTTGACGATGGCGCGCTTGATCTCGTCGTCGTTGACGAGCAGCTCGTGGATGCCGATGCGCCCCTTGTAGCCGGTGTCGCCGCACGAGCTGCAGCCCGCGCCCTGCCAGAGCTGGAGCTGGCCGTCCTTCCAGCCGCGCCGGTCTGACTCGGCGGCGCCGAACGAGTCGCGGATGGTGAGCACCTCCTCCGGCGTGGCCAAGCGCTGCTTCTTGCACTTGCCGCACAGCTTGCGCGCGAGGCGCTGGGCGAGGATGCCGAGGAGCGCATCGGCGAACGAGAATGGGTCGAGGTCCATCTCGATGAGCCGCGTCACCGTCTCGGGCGCGCTGTTGGTGTGCAAGGTCGAGAAGACGAGGTGGCCGGTGAGCGAGGCCTCGATGCCCGTCTCGGCCGTCTCGGTGTCGCGCATTTCGCCGACCATGATGATGTCCGGATCGGCGCGCAGGAAGGACCGCATCGCCGCCGCGAACGTGAAGCCGATCTTGGCGTTCACCTGCACCTGGCGCAGGCCGGGCTGGGTGATCTCGACCGGGTCCTCGGCCGTCCAGATCTTCATGTCCACCGTGTTCACCGCGCCGAGCGCCGAGTGCAAAGTCGTCGTCTTGCCCGAGCCGGTCGGACCGACGCAGAGCACGAGGCCATAGGGCTTGGCGATCACCTTGCGCAGCTCGCGCAGGTTCCGCTCGCTCATGTTCATCTGCTCGAGCGGGATGGGCTTACTGGCCGCGAGGATGCGCATCACCACGTCCTCGTTCGCGTTCACCGTGGGGATGGTGGCCACGCGCAGCTCGATCACGCGGTCGGGCATCTGGAAGCGGATCTTGCCGTCCTGCGGCTTTCTCCGCTCGGAGATGTCGAGCATCGCCATGATCTTCAAGCGCGAGACCATCGGCGCGCGCAGCTGCGAGGGGAATTCATTGTACGCAATGCAATCGCCGTCGACGCGGAAGCGCACCGTGACGGGCCGCTCCTTGCCATTCGGCTCGACGTGGATGTCGCTCGCCCCCCGTCGATAAGCGTCGATAATGACCTGATTGACCAATTTGATTAACGTTGAGTCCTCGGCCGCCGCGCCGCCGCTCTCGTCTTCCTTCTCGTCGTCGACGGCGAAGGCCTGCGAGGCCAGGTCCTTGATCGACTGCCCCTGCTCGCCCCGGCCGTAGCTCCGGTCGATGCAGGCGAGGATCTCGTCGCGCAGCCCCACCTCGAACTGCACCCGCGTCTCCGGGTACATGCGCCGCACGGTGTCGGTCCGCGTGATGTCCGAGGGGTCGTCGATGACCACCAAGAGGCCCCCGCCCTGCCGCTCGATGGGGCTGGCCACGACCTGCCGCACCGATTCGTACTTCACCTTGCGGAAATCCTCGGGGATGGCCTCGAGCCCGGTGAACTTGTACGCCTCGCAGTTGAAGTAGACGGCGAGCGACTTCTCGACGTCGCCGCGATCGATGCCGACCTTTTCGATCAGGTGCCGCGCCGGGTCCACGGGGGGCTTGGCGGCGGCGGCATCGGCGAGCGCCTTGGCCAGGTCGTCGGCCGAGATGCGCCCCTTGTCCACCAGGTTGTCCCAGCGGCTCGCCTTGCGCCCCTCTTTGAGGCTGCGCAGCCGGTTGAAGTTGTAGAAGGCCGCGCCGAGCGCCACTTCGACTTCCTCGGCCAGCGCCACGTCGCGGGGCCCGAAGGCGCCAGAGTCCTTCTTGTTGAGCAGCTGGATGACCCCGAGCAGCGTCCCCTGGTGCAGGACGGGCACCGTCAGCATCGAGCGCGTGCGATAGCCTGTCTTCTTGTCCCAGCTCTCGTCGAACGCCAGCTTTGGGTGTATTTTTGCACGCTCCGCCCCGTCGTAGACGTCCTTCAGGTTGATGGGCACGGCCTTCTTCAAGCTGGCCACGAAGCCGACGATGCTGGAGGGCCCGCGGTCCACCCGGATCTCGACGTGGTCGGCGCCCGACTTGGCGATCGAGTGGAGCTGGTTGGTCTTGGTGTCGAGCGCGTACAGCGTTGCCCGCTCGGCGCCGATCAGCTCGGCGACGCGCTCGGCCAGGTGCGAGCCGAGCAGCTCCTCGATCGACGCCGCCGAGGCGATGCGCGCCTTCAACTCGGGCAGGCTCTTGCGCTGCTCGAGCTCTGCCGCTTCCGCGTCGGTGGCCATGGGCGCTCACTCCTCGAAGTTCGACAACGCCCATCTTGGCGCGACTAGTCCGGCGGCGCCAACCCATCCCGACTAGAATGGGGCCGTGGGCGACGGCAAGCAGCTCATGGTCTTCCCCTTCACCGTGCCGACCGATGGCAGCGGCCAGATGCGGGATCCCGCGCAGGGCGTGTACGCGCGCTCTTTGGCGCGGACGCTCGCGGAGCGCTTGTCGGTCGCGCCCTCGATGAACGCCATCGCCGCCACGCTCACCTCGGGCGGGCCGGTCAAGGCCGACACCCCGCCCCCTGCGCCGGCCGATGACACTGCCACGGGCTGGGTGGTGGCGAGCCAGCCCTGGACGCTGGACGAGGCCATCAAGGTCGGGCTGCCCGACGGCACTGAATATCTTCTGCACGGCGTCGCCGAGCTGACCGACCGCATCCGCCTGCGCCTCTTGCTGGTCGATCAGCCGCGCGCGGCCATCGCCCTCGACCACGTCGTGCTGCGGCCGCGCAACGAGCTCTTCAGCGCACTCGACGAGGCGGCCTCTGCGGTGGCGAGCGCGCTCGGCCAGGATCTGCCGGCGGTGCAGTGGCCGACCGCGGACGTCGAGGCCTACGTGGCCTACCTCCGCGGCCGCGACATGAGCGCCGCGCACGAGGCCGGCGTCCAGGTGGCCGACGCGAGCAAGAGCTTCGATGGCTACCTCGAGGCGCTGCGGCGCGACCCGACCTTCCAGGAGGCGCAAGACCGCGTGCTCGCCATGGCGCTCGATTTCGCGCTCGGCGGTCAGGGGCCAATCGAGGCGGCGCGCGCGGGCTGCGAGCGGCTGCTCAAGCTCGACGCCGGCGCCTTCAAGGCGCACGCGGCGCTGGCCGAGATCGACCTCGCGCGGGGCGAAGTGCCCGCGGCGGTGGCTCACCTGCGCGCGGCGCTGCGGCTGCGGCCCGACTGGGAGCCGCTCTTTGAGCGCCTGGGCACGGCGCTGCTCCGCCAGGGCGAGCCGCACGAGGCGCTCACGTGGCTCAACCGCGCCGTGCACGAGCGGCCCGACGACGCCGACGCGCTGCAGAGCCTGGGCGTCGCGCTCGCCGAGACGGGCGATCTGGAGGGCGCGGTGACCCGCTTCGGCCAGGCGATCGAGAAAGGCGGCCACTCGGTGGCGCTGCACGAAAATCTTGCCCGCGCGCTCGCGTCGCTCGGCCGGCACCGGGAGGCGCGCGAGCAGCGGGCCCTGGCGCGCAAGCTGTCGGGCCGGGCGCCCTTTGGCTTTGGCTGGCTGCGCTCGCTCGGGCAGGCGCTCGGCCTCATCGACGGAGAGACGTAATGGCCGAGCCGGAGGCCTTGGTCCCAGCTGACGAAGCGCCGCTTCCCGGCACGCTCGCGTCGCTGCGTCCGCCCTGGGTCAATCTGTTGTTGTTCGCCCTCACCGGCGTCTCGGCCTACTTCGCCGGCAGCGTCTTTACCGACACCGCGCTGCCGCCGCCGACGCCCGCCGAGATGGTGCGCCACGGCCTCGCCTTCGCCGCTGCGCTGCTCGCCATCCTGCTCTCGCACGAGATGGGGCACTTCCTCTTGGCGCGGCGCCACGGCGTGGACGCCACCTGGCCCTTCTTCATCCCGGCGCCGCTGCTCTCGCTCATCGGGACGCTCGGCGCGGTGATGAAGCTGCGCAGTCTGCCGCGGACGCGGCGCGCGCTCATCGACATCGCTGTCGCGGGCCCGCTGGCGGGCTTTGCCGTTACCTTGCCGGTGCTGGCGCTTGGAGTCTGGCTCTCGCCCATCGTGCCCGCGGACGCGGCGCAACACCACTGGTCCCTGGCGCGCGCCTTCGAGCTCTTGCTGCGCGACGGGAGCTGGCTCGGCACCAAGGATGGCTTCGACCTGGGCGAGCCCCTCGCGATGCGCGCCATCGAGTGGCTCGTGCACGGCAGCCTCGGTCCGAACCAGGCGCTGGCGCTGCACCCGGTGGCCATCGCCGGCTGGTTTGGGCTCCTGCTCACGGCGCTCAATCTCCTCCCCTTGGGCCAGCTCGACGGCGGGCACCTCATCTACGGCGTCTCGCCGAAATGGCACCGCCTCATCGGGCCCCCCATCTCCGGCGTGCTGGTCGGCCTCGGCGTCTTCTCGCCCTTCGTCGGCTGGCTCCTCTGGGGCCTGGTCACCGGCATCTGGTTCAACCGCCACCCGACGCTGGAAGCGCCCGAAGAGAAGCTCGACACCACTCGCCGGGTGCTGCTGGTGCTGGCCGTGGTTGTCATGGTGCTGAGCTTCGTCGGCGCGCCGCTCAAACCCATCTCGGTGAGCTAGCTAGTACCGCGCGCCCGAAGTGTCTCCCCTATCCGTTGCCGAGCTTCTGCTGATTGAAGGCATCGCAGAGCGCGGCGACCATGTTCCCGCGAGGCCCAACATTTGGTGTCTTCCGCCAGCGGCTGTCGATGAACATCTCGA